>CAVJHW010000041.1:0-19047 GCA_963649395.1 Coriobacteriaceae bacterium
AGTATGAGGAGCGGGGAATCCGCAAGCGGATTCCCCGCTCCTGCGTTTCAAGGGGGCAAAGCCTTTTTAGGCCTACCGAGCATTTTTTAACATGGCCTTATTTAGGGTACACGTTATCCGGTTTTATTAAATGAGAAGTTACCCAAGCGGGTTTGCTCTGGGGTCCTCCAAATACCGGATGAGTGCGTTAATATCTTCCTCACCAAGCCCTCCACTTCCATCAATATCTGCCTGTGCCCACTGCTCCGCTGTAAGATCGTTCGCTGTCTTTTCCTCAGTCACCCACTGGTTAAGCAGGGACAAATCCCCCTCGTCCACATAACCAAAGGGGTCTAGGTTCACATTTCCCTTGGTGGGAGTAGACAGACCAATCAGACTGGTCTGCCAGGCCAAAGCAGGGCTGTACCGGCTGGAACCAAAGGCCGCTGTAGTCAGACCAGTGTTCATGGTCGTCACAAAACCCGGGGAGGCCATGGTACCCTTGCTTACAGCAGTGACCGTATGAGAGGTGCTCTTGGCACTGCCAATACCCTGGTCACAGGTGAAATCCAAATAGTACAGGTTGGCTGTTACAGCGGAGGTATTGTTGGTTAGTCCGATGACTGCCCCCACATAACTGCCATCTCCATGGACGTAGGCTCGATTGAAACTGTTCTGCACGGAGGCGGAAGCGCCAGAGGCATAAGCCACGATGCCAGCCACATAATTACCGGTTCCCCGGATAGTGCCGGTGTTGTAGCAGGAGGTCACCGCCTTAGTAGTCACACCCGCGATTCCAGCCACAGACCCATAGCCGCTGATCTCACCTCCATTGTAGCAACCGGTGATAGTGCCCGTTGCGTAACCGACAATACCGCCTACATACTGGTAGCCCTGGATGGCGCCCTTATTGCCACTATTCGCGATAGTGCTGTTTGTCATTCTCCCCACAAGACCACCTATATAACTCCAGGATCCGCTTTTACGGGTAACCGTGATATCAACCTCGGAAATGACTCCCGAGATGTTGGCATAGTTCGCATATGCGATCACACCACCGGAATAGGCATTGGAAACACTGCCTGCGGAGGTCAGGGACATATGTCCCTTCACTTTCAGGTTTTGAATAGTGACGTAGCTGCTACTGGTGCCGTTTACATAACCGAACAGACCCTTATAGGGGGCTGAGGTAGTGGTGCCACCATAGTAAACTCCTAAATTGTTCACGGTATGTCCGTTGCCGTCGAAGCTTCCCTGGAAGCCTGTGTTGGCAGTTGAGCCGCCGATAGGCGTCCAGCTATAGTAGGCCAGGTCCACGTCCGCCGTCAGCCTACCTGCAAGGGAGTAACTGCCACTGTTGACCTGTGCTGCAAACCAGGCCAATTCAGCCCCGCTGCCGATCTGATATATACCATCCGTCAATGTAGGCTGCGTCAGGCTTGTGCCGTCCCAGGCATTGGCCCCTGACGCGGTCAGTGTGATGGTCTTGGTCAACAGACCATCTGACACATCCGCCTGATCTGCGCTGCCCAGAGTAAACCTATCATAGACGAAGTTTCTCCCAGCGCAAGACACCGTATAAGTGTATGTTCCGTAGGACAGATTCTGATATATGCCATTTGTGGCAGTTTTCATATTTCCGGCGGCATCTTGCAGCGTTACAGTAGGACTTGCATCATTGGGAGCGCCGGTGATATCCAGCTTCACATTGTAAGTGACCCTGTCATGGACCGTAACCTTCACATCCGGGAAGCGATTCAGACAGAAGCTTACCGTCACAGCATTGAAGTTCGTACCAACACCCACATCTGTCATATTGTACAACGTAGCGAAGGGATTCGCTGCTGAGTACATGGAAGCGTAGGTATAGCCATTGACAAAGTTAATGTCCGCCGTCCCGTTGGCAGGTACCGACATATTTTCCGGAATCGTCAGCTTCAGCTCCGCCTGATCCATTTGCTGGTACTGGGCAACTGTGGTCCTATATTCGGGTTTGCTTTCTCCTTCTGCCGGGGTCCCTCCCTCCGTGTAATACAGGTAGTAGGTCGTAGGGTTGAAAATGCCGGAATACTTGTAGATACCGCGGTAGCTTCCGTCGAAGCGAAGCGTAACCTCGTCCCCCGGCATGATGTCCTCGCCAGGATTGGTCGCATTCTCCATATTCGCGCTTATCTCTGCCACACGAGCCAGGCTGTAAGAGGTGCCGCTGCTGTCCGTCATCTTAATAATTACCGTACCTCCGGCCAGATTGGCATTCCGGAATCCCCACAGGCTCGCAGAATAGTTTCCGTTGGCATCCGGCGTCAGGGTTTTCCATTTATTTGTGGTACTTTCATTGGAGGACGGTTCCTCCTCTGAAGGGTTCCTGGGAAGAGTCAAGGTGCTCTCCATGGTGTCCCTGTCGGTGGTGACCAGGGTATATTGTACCGTCGTGGCCCCACTGCCTGTCACCGTAAAGTTCAAGGTGGGATCTGTATCCGTATTCAGATAAAACCAGTTGTCGTAGTTGTAATCCCAGGCTGTCGGACGAGAAGAACTCAAGCCATTGGAATGATAGAGGATGTTAGCTGTTGCCGTGCCATTTTCACTCTCGTTGTTGGTAAGCACAAATACATTGGTGCGCTCCGGATTGGTGGCCGGGTAGAAACCACCGTGAGTGCCATGCACATTGGCATCCGTATATACGTCCAGGGCCTCATAATTCACAGCATATATGGCCGTGCCCTGGGGAGTGATGTCTATCCAGTTGTCCACGGCGTTGCCGCCAAGAACCTCACCCTCTCTATCCTTAGGTGTCTCAACACCGGCTGCGCCATCAATCCTTTGGAAATGGAACCTGGGCTCGATCATGATGTTCGATGCATCGGAGTCGATGATCTGCCACAGGCGATAGGCGCGAATGCGCTCCCCCTCGGTCGTGTACTTATATCCGCTGGGGGACAAGAATGCCTGGATCTCCGCCTCATCACGGGTTCTGGTAGTGGTGCCAAGATCAGCAAAGCTGTGGGAGTACTTGTTCGTATAATCTCCCTCGTGGAAGGTAAAGGTCCTGGCAAAATCAACAGAGCTGCTCTTCAGCCATCCAGCCTTGGTCACATAATTCGTCACACCGACACGGTTGTCCTCCAAACGCCAGGTGTATCCATAGTTGTTCTTTCCAATCTTATACTTCAAGATCCTCGTACCGGTGCCGGACCCTGTCGTAGTACCTTCACTCGTTTTGATTTCCCTTGTATTGAAGTTATTATACTGGAAGTACAGATGGAAGTCCGCATAAGCCGGAACCGTCACAGTCATCGTCACCGCCTGAGAGATTGACAAATTCTTGGTGACGACAGTGTACCCCGCAGGAGTTGTATTGTTACCAGATCGCGTGAAGACGTAATCCGAACCGACGGGCTCCACATAAGCATTCCACAGGGCCGCATTGCCCGCAGAATACATCATGAAGGGGTAGTAGGTATAGTTGCCGGATACATAGGGTGTTCCATGCTGAACCTCTCCACCCATAATGGGCATGTCAATACGAGCTGTATAATCACTGGCGGTAAAATAAGTATTGTCACTCTTTTTGCTGGTGGTGTAGATGGAGTGCAGCCGCAGATAAATATCTGTGCCTCCGCCAGTGTTGCCATCCACATTGACTTCTGTCGGAAGGGTCAGGCTGTGTCCACCGAGATAGATGTCATACTGTCCGGTGCCGCTATTGTATCCATAGGCTCGGAAGGAATATCTGCCGGGAGTCAAGGCAGCATAAAAATCTCTGTAATTGCCATTTGTACTGCCCTGTGTCTCCCCTATCTCCTCCGTGAAATCGTTCTTCCAGAATTTGACAGGCTGAAAACCCTTTTCTCCATCATCCTGATTGTTTGTGGGGGTATCATCCTGATAAATGTACTCCTCATTGCGACGCCCAATGAAATCTGCCCCTTTATCGTCCAGCCCCTGGGTCCGATAGAGCTTGATGATCGGATTGCCAGCGCTACCGTCAGAGTAATTCATGTCCCGGCCAACATGGAAGGTATAATTTTGTCTTGCAACATTGCTGACGTACAAGGTCAGGGTCCAGGTATCCGCGGAGCTGCCGTGTACATTGCTGGCATGGAACTCGTAGACGTAGGTACCAGCTTCATTCTCCGTAATTTGAATGGTGGTTGCACCAAACAAGGCAGCGGAAAAATAATAAGGTCCGGTCTGCTCATTATTAACCCTTCTGTAATAGTAATAGTCGGTATAACTCAGGGAAGACCCGTCCGGATTCTCGAAGATCCTTCCGGCCTGCAGATCCGTCAGGTTATAGGCATAGCCCATTGCCACTGTTGCACTGGAGGTAACCGACACACCACTCTTCAGCCGCGGGATCTGACTGCTCTCTGTAGCAGTCAGGGTAATGGTATGGACAGCTGTCCCGCTATCATCGGTAGCGGTCAGTGCGACCGTATAGACCCCGGCAGCAGTGGGAGTATAGCTCAGGAGGGATCCGTCCAGCTCCTGCGCAATGCCGTTGATGGTTGCTGCATAAGTCAGTATATCCCCATCGGCATCCGTAAACATTTCCGCCACATCCAAAAGCCAAGCATTGCCAAGAATTGTGTGAGCGGAGGTAATAGCACCGGCTGAAACCACAGGCGCCGACTTGCTTGAGTATTCAAAGGCAAGGAAGTGAACAGGCGCATAGTTGTTCGTTCCATTGTATTCCGGCGCATAAGCAGTGCCGCTGCCATCCGCCCCCAATACAAAACTTTTCTGGATCGTAGTTCCGTCACCGGCTGTACCGGAATAGCTTAAGGGGATTGTAATCGTGATGTTCCCGTCACTCTCCGCATAAGCCATTTCCACACCGCTGCCCGTCCACTGGGGCAGATCGGCGTAATAGCCGGAAGCCTGACCACTGGTGGCATTGGTCAGGATGGCTGCATTGCTGTAGGTAGCCTTCACATAAGTCGTACCCATAGGAACCGTAACCAGATAATAGGGCACATTCGCAAAAGTTGTATATCCCGTATAGGTCACGGGATCTTGGGGGCTGATAGTTGCTGTCCCTGTGACTTGGTCATTGGCGTCATAGGGGACAATGCTATCCAGCGGCGAAGCTACTGTGCTTTGCTCCGTTGCGAAAACTGCAGCCGGAAGGATGGTCAAAACCATCAAAACCGTAAGAAGCATCGCAAGGAGCTTTTTCGCAGTTTTTTTCATTTTTAATCTCCTTCTAAAATTTGTTTGGGTATCAAAGCACCAGAACCCTTGGTTACACGGATTGTTCCGTGCTACGCGCTCACGCATCTACGCTCCGCTTCGGTCGGTGCCAGACGTGTGCCACTGACGCACAGCACCTTCCCACAATTCAGGTTCTCGCAGGGCTTTTGACACCATAACCATAATTTTTTATAATAAGCCGGCCGGCATTATTACCTTGTTTCAATGGGCATGGCCCCTGTATCCCAATGTGCATAAAGGGTCATACTGCTGCACACGGGATCCTTCCGGGTATCCCAGGACTGGGTGAAATCCTGATCTGCAAACCAGCCATCAAATACAGCTCCTGACTTCGTGGGTATCGCAGTCTCTCCGATGACACTGCCCCGCTTCACAGAAATAGCTTCCACCTCTGTGCCGCCGTTGGTCTCGAAGCACACCTTCTTCTTGCCTCGCAAACCGAGAAACAGCAGGAGAACCAACAAAAGGGCCAGGAGGATGCCCCCGGTTATCATCCACCAGGAGCTGCTTTCCTGGTCAAGACCCTCCGCCCAGTTGGCATAGAGAGTCATATTACTCTTCACTGTGTCCTTATCAAAATCCCATTGCAGAGTTCGATCCAGATTCCTGTACCAGCCTTCCAGATGATAACCCTCCCGGGTGGGCTCCTCCGGCTCCTTGACCTTCTCCCCATAGGGAACGGTCTGGGTGGAAACCTCTGTGCCGCCGTTAGACTCAAAGGTAACGGTACAGTCTGTGGTGACAATGACCGATACCGGATTATCCTCTACCAGGTAACCGGCCATACCGTCCTGGGTAGAAACCATGGAGTTTTCCGGCACCAGCTGAGCAACCCCTTTGGTGCCGATGACCTTCATTTGGAAGCTGCCCACTACCACCTCCGGTTCCCAGGACTCTCCCCCCTGTCGGAAGGACACGAAGTTCAAGTAGAAGGCTCTTCCGCCGGTGCGGCGCCCCAGATCCACCCACCGGACACCAGAGGCTGTCATGACGCTGCCTTCCACCAGCTGGAGGAAGCCATCATCATAGTTGATCTCGGTTTGCATACCATACATCCTGGCACTCTCCGAGCTGTCTGTCCGCTTCAACGTCAGGGTCACAGTAATCGTCTCACCGACAGAAGCCCTTACTTCATCCCCGCCTCCCACTGATAAATCAAAGTTATAGCTGCGGCTCTCATCTATTCTACCGCCGGTCTCCTCTGTCGTACTGCCCGTCTCCTCCCTGTTACTGTCGGTCTTTGTCGCCTCGGCAAAGGCTGCCGTAGGCAGCAAACACAGTAGAAGGCATAACCCCACCAACAGGGTGATGATACGTCTCTTCATATGATTCTCCTTATCTCCCTACTCGACGCAGTGACGCACTTTACGGATCTGCTCATTGGTCTCTCAGCCCGGTTGCTTGTCGGGGCTTTGCCCCTTACTACCTCATACGAAAGCCAGCTGCTCCGCACTGGCGTGCTCCCGTAGCAAAAGGATACACCGATGCTCCCATGGGGTAAGGAGCATCGGTGTATCCTTTTGCTGCTGAATACCACGGGGAGAGCGCCCGTTCATGCATGGTCCTGACTGCATAATTCTACTGACTTGCGCCTCGCATCCTTTTCTCGTCTATGATCTACCTTCTCACAATTCTCTTGCAATGACGGACTTTCGCCCCAGCAGCCTGGCTGCCTCGATCATATCCTTGCGCTTACAGTGCCGACCGCGTGGGGAATCTCACCCCCTTCCTTTTGGGCAATCGTCTGGCTTATGAATCAGCTCGGACAATCGCCATGCAGCGTCATCGGACTCCCTATGAAATTTTCAATATTCATTCTCTGTATCAGCCGAATATCGACTATATTTTCCATCGATGCAGAGCTTTTCTCTATAATAAACAATTTAAGCTTTATAAAAGTCTAACTTTTTCCATCTATCGCCATTGTACAATCTCTATTGCAGGATGTCAATAGCCTAACGATTGATTATTTATAGAAATTTACGACACCGATAATCCTCTGTTCGTTTTCTGTGGCAGGTGATATAATAGACTTGGTGCAAGTCCTGAGGTTCTATTTGGATGCAGAATAAAAAACAAGGAAAATGCACATTCCCTTTTGATATTCGACGTGGTCAATGGCGATGGGAACATTTCTCAGGAGTTGCAAGAAGAAATAGAAAGAGATGGTGTGATCATATATGAAAAAGCTTGAGAATTTTTCAAACTGTCTGAACGTTTTGAAAACAGCGAATTTCGAATTGGCAGATGGTGATGAAATCTACAGAACCGGTATCATTGGACCATTCAATCTGACCTTTGCGCTTGCATGGAAGGCCTTGCAGGCGGTGCTAAGGGCTCATGGTGCAGAAGGTTCCGCTACCGGTTCCCCAAGGGAAATTTTGCAGCTGGGCTATAAGTTTGGTTTTATTAATGATTCCTCCGTATGGCTGCTTATGTTAAAGAAGCGAAACCTGTCCGTTCATATTTACAGTGGGGAGGATGCGGACGAAATGGTCTTGCTGGTTCGTGACAGCTTTATTCCCGCCTTTGGAGAGTTGGAAAAGCTGTTGCAAAAAAAGGTGGCAGAAGCCGAGGAAAGTTGGGACTAAACCTCCATGGCGGCTCATGCCACTAGAGGGAAGGAAGGGATGACCGGGCTCCGGTCCGAACAGGATTACACAGATGGATTATAAGATTATAAGAAGCAGGAGGAAAACCCTGGGGTTGGAGGTCACTCTCCAGGGGATAGTGGTCAGAGCCCCCTTTGAGGTGGCAGATCAGGACATTGATCGTTTTGTCCGTCAGCACAGGGGATGGATCGAGAAGACGCAAAAGAAGCTGGAGGAGAAGAAAGACCATTCGGAGGTGGGCGAACACCTGTCTATGGAGGATCTGAAAGCCCTGGCGGACCAGGCTATGAAGGTAATCCCACAGCGAGTGGAATTCTATGCTTCCCAGATCGGGGTCAGCTACGGGAAGATTACCATCCGCAACCAGCGTACCCGCTGGGGCAGCTGTTCTGCCAAGGGGAATCTGAATTTCAACTGTCTGCTGATGCTGACCCCGCCGGAGGTCTTAGACAGTGTGGTGGTGCACGAGCTTTGCCACCGGAAGGAAATGAACCATTCGAAGCATTTTTATGCTCAGGTGCTTCGGGTCTATCCCCAATATTGGACCTGGCACCAATGGCTGAAGGAGCATGGCGATGCCCTGATCCGGCGGATGATATCCTATTAAGGGAAGAAGAGGACGAAGAGCCCGACAGGAAGTCGGGCTCTTCTCATTTTTTTCAACCGTCGCAAGGCTGACGCCGGTTGCTTATGCTCCCACGATATGGCTGACGATAGCCGCAGCGTCTGTCACGTTTACTTGCTTGTCCCCGTTGACATCCGCCTCCAGGAATTTGCGCATAGAAGCCTTCTCAAAGCTGTCATATGTGGCATTGTACATGTTGTAGGTCAGCTGTGCGTCGTTGATGTCTACCTGGCCGGTTTGATTGACATCGCAGTTGTAGGCCACAGACACCTTTTCCGCTGCCACCTCTGCGATCTTTTCCTTTGCCGCTGCCTTGACCTCATCCTGGCTTTGGCCGGAAATGATCAAGTAGCTGTAGGCCTGGTATTTCTCGGACCAGAACATAGCGCTGCCCTCATAGCCCAGAATCTTGCCCTGGCTGACGGTAGCTGTGGCTGTGATCAGCCAGATACTGGTGCCATTCAGCTTGATATACTGGGAGGCTTCCACCTCCAGGTCGCTCTTGGGGGTCTTCTCTACTGTAACAGTAATGGTCTGACCGCTGATCTTGCCTCCCGGGATGGTATATTTGCCATCTTCTCCGGCTTGCAGAACCTCCTCTTCCAGACTTACCTGATAGTTGTATCCCTCTTCTGCCTGAATCTCGAAGGTAAAATCACTTCCATTGGCGGCAGTCTGGGTGTTTCCTCCTACCACGTCCCCGGAGCCGGTTCCTGTGAAGGTAATCTGGGTGGTAAGCACCGGTTTCTCCTCTTTGGTTGCCTGAAGGACGATGGGGCCTGTCACGCTGGCACCGGGGATGGTATAAGTCTTCCCGTCTTCCGCCAAGGTGGGAACATATTCCTGACCGCCTACAGTCACCTTCAGCTCATAGGTGTAGCTGTCATTCTGGTTCAGAAGGAAGCTATAATCCGTCAAATAGGTAGCAGTTCCCCCTGCCGTCAGATCCTCGGCAGCATTTCCGCTTACCCTAACCTCATACTGTTTGGCTGCCTTGGTGTCGGTGATTACCAAGTTGCCGGTCACATTCTTAATCGTAAAGCTTCCGTTTCCATTGTCCAGGGCTTCCACCGGTTCTCCGCCCATGGTGGCTGTAATGCTATAATCATAATGACTATCCTTGGCGGTAAAGGTATAATCCTCCCCGGGGTCTGCCGTAGTAGCTCCGGTGAAATCATCACTTAAGTCTACCCGGTAACCGGTTACGGTCATGGTGGCGACAGCCGGTGTCACGATGGTGGCAAATGGGGTGTCCTGATCTCCCACGTTGGCAGACTTGTCAATATTAGCGGAAATCAGGCTAACTTCTGCCGATCCCACTGCCTTACCGCTAAAGGTAAGGATAAGCTGGTCTGTCTCGCAGGACTTCTCATCCCCATAACCCAGGATAGTAAGGACGCCATTTTCATCCTTTACATAGGCATCCGTATTGATGGACTTGTAGGTCAGCTTATCCGCATCATAGTGCAGCACAAGCTGATAAGCATTATAGGTGGTCTCCACCTGGTTGCTGATGGCGATGGACAATCTTGCATCCTCTCCCAGGGCCAAGCTGCTTCCCTGACCAATCGCTGCGCTGTAGCGAACCGCCTCGGCCTTCTCCTGGTTCTCCTTGCTGATGACCTTCACGGTTACAGAGACTGGCTCACCGGCCAATCGCTTGAAGATAGGACCGTAGGTCTCATCCTCTGCATAAACCGTGTAGAAATCCCCGAAGCGACTGCTCTTGAGGTTGGCCTCTATGGTCACCTCCGCATCCTCGGTCTGGGGGCAGGTCACCAGCATGTTTTCATGACTGATGACGGCTGTATTGCTGGAGCGGAAGATGCGCCATCCGGCGCTGCTCATGGAATCATATCCCTCCAGATCGGCAGGCACGATGCCCGCATCCGTCATATCCGCAGCGTTATAAACCCATACCACTTCTCCCTGATCGTTCAGATAAGCCTCCCGGAAGGCATGGAGATTCTCCGTAATGGCATTCTTCGACACATTCTTGCCATCATTGATTCCCTCGAAGAAGTTTGCCTTAACCTTTTCCAGCATAGTCAGCTCTGCCTGAATCTCTGAGGGCTTCAGGGGAGCAATCCCCAGAGTCAGATCCTTGTAAGCGGAATAATCGGGATTCAGCACCCCGGCCTTTTGCTTGGTCAGGGTCAGCCGCAGGGTCACCTGGGTTCCTGCCTCCGCAATGGGACGAACCACGTTGGCACGATAGCCGTTGATGGATACCGCATTCTGGTCTTCCTCCACGATGGAATATTGGATCTTATATCCGTTCTTGCCGCCGTCGATGCCCAGCTTACTGGAAGTTAACAGCTGGATATTGTCGGTCACCGCCTCCGGATCAATGACGGAACCCTTATGGGTGCCGGTAGCATAGGTCAGCTGGTCCAGGGTAAACTTGTCCAGGGCCTCCTGGATCTCTGTCATGTAGGCTTCTGAGGTACCCGGAACAGTCACCACCAGCTCCTTGGTCAGAGTAATGGAGCCATCCTCGTCTTTGTCATTCTTGTTGAAGGTCAGGGTTGCTGTCAGGGTGATTTGCTGATCCTCCTGAGGCTGAATGACACTGCCGGTATAGTCCGTCAGCACCTCTCCTCCCGTAATATTGATCACCCCGCTGTTGGAGGATTGCCAGCTAATGGTAGCCCAGCCATAGTTTTCCAGAATCTGAGGCAGGGTCAGGTCTGTGCTCACCTGGTCCGCGTCAGTATTGGAACCCTTGATCGCGTCAAAGGTCAGCAGATCTGCCGCCTTTTGCATCTCAGCCTTTACCTTAGCCTGATCCCAAGGGATGAGCACCATGCAAGCATTCGTGGTTACCGCTGCTCCGCTTTCGGTAGACAGGCGGAAGGTAACCCCCTGAACGATGGCATCCCCATTGATGCCCTGGGAGGGATTTTCATAATAATAGGTAACACTTCCATCCTCGGCAATCAGCTCCCCGCTGCCGTAGGTCACAGTTCCGGCATTGGCTAGGGTAACGGTGATATCCGCAGAACTCATGGAGGTAATGCCCTTGTTGTAGAGGACCGTATCAATTCTCTCCTCCATGGCCTCTGTCACATGGATGCCATCCTCGTAATAGGGCACCCGGAGACGGGTTCCCAGAGCCGCCTTGATGGTCTCCAGAACAGCTGCATCGGCACTGCTCTGAGTCAGCACTGTAATAAGGAAGGTCTTGGTATCGGTCACATCTCCCTTGGTCAAGGTAGCTGTCAGGGTTACCTGAGCATCGTTAGCCAGGGGAAGGGTCACTGTCCCATCCAGGGCAATAAGATCCGTATTGCTGCTGGTCCAGCTAATGGCGGAACCATGCTCTCCCATAGAGGGGAGCTCCAACTGGGTAGGAGCATCGATCCGGGTGGAGGCAAGAGTCAGAGCCGCCTTATCTGCAGCCAGATCCTGCTCATCCTGGGAAATAACCGGTTCACTGCCGCCCTGCCAGGTCAGGACAGGATATCCATTGTTGATCGCATCGGAATCCATGTTGTAGGAATGGTCTGTGGGACTCAAGGCCAGGGCAAAGGAGCCCAGCTTCATCTCACCTGCCGTCTTACTTTCCGTAGGATCTGCCACTCCGGAGCCTGCATATCCTACACCCCCATTCCATGTGGTTCCTCCGTAGGTGGAGGAATAGCTATTTTCCAGATAATAGCAATTGTTGACACTTCCTACCTGGGCGCCGTTGCTGTCGCCTATGCTTCCGGCGATGGCTCCGCAGAAGGGATTGGTAAAGCTGCTCTCTGTGGTAATCGTCCCCACATTGTAGCAATTCTCTACACTGGAGCCCGTGGTGTTGGCCAGCCCCACGATACCACCGGTACGGGAGGGACCTGTCACTGGGCCGCTGTTGTAGCAATTTGCTACCTTGGCACCGGCGATCTCTCCTGTAATACCACCGGTTCCCCCATAGCTGGCTCCGGAAGCGGTCACACTTCCGGCGTTGAAGCAGCTACTTATATTGCCCGAGCTCTTGCCTGCGATACCGCCCAGATGGGGACAGGTGTAGGAGGAGCTGGTGGAACCGCTATAGGAGGTGCTGATGCTGCCGTAGTTGGCGCAATTGCTGATACTGCCAGGGCTATAGAGAACGCCCACGATGCCGCCGACCCGAGGTCCGGTAGCTGCTATGGTCATGTAATTGATGCAATGGTCGAAGGCTCCGTAGGAAGCATTACAGATACCGCCTACATTGCTATAGCCGCTGTTGCTGCCATATACCGTCAGATCCTTCACCAAACTCTCACTTCCATTGTAAGCAAAGAGAGCCGTATCCAGGCCATAGATGGTCTTGCCATTGCCGTCAAAGGTACCGGCATATTGGTTGCTATAGCTGCCAATAGAAGTCCAGGTATTGGTGCTGCCCTTGTAATTTACGTAAATGTCGGCTGTCAGCTTGGCATTGTAGGTCAGATTGCCTGCATTTACCTGAGCGGCGAACCAGGCCAGCTCTGCTGCATTGCCAATCTCATAGATTCCCTCTGGGTTGGGAGTTACCTCAGTTTTACTGCTTCCATCCCAAGTTCTGTTAATTTCCAGCCTCAAAGGAAGGGTTAAAGCCTGACCTGCCACGGTAAAGCTGCCCTCTACCCCATAGTAACGGGAATCCGCCACCGAATAGGTATAGGTTCCATCCGGAAGACTATAGACAAAGGCTTCTGCACTGTCCGGGCTGACGGTAGTTCCGTCCGCAGCCTTGAGGGTCACGGTCCCGGGTGTCACTGCCTGATTATCCTCATCCGTGAAGGTCAGGGTCACCGGATAGGTATCTGCCCCCACCAGGGTGATAGCCGGAATTTCCAGATTCTGATCTACCACCGTGAAAGTACCCTGAACACTGAGATAACCGAATTTGGAAATATCATAGGTATAGGTACCCACCGGAAGCGCAAAGACGCCCGCTTCCCTGGCCTGGAAGCTATCGCCCGCTTCATTGGTCACGGCGATAGCCGCTCCTGTGGGACTTATCGTAAAGGTCACATCGTAGGTTACCTGCTCCAGCTCAATAGAAAGGCTGGTGCTTTCCCCATGGATGGTTACCTGATCCTCCTTGGTCACATACCCTTCCTTGCTGACACGATAAGAGTAGCTGCCATCCTCCAGGATATAGACTCCAGGCTCACCTTCTAGGGCTGCAGCTCCCTCCAGGGTCACGGTAGCCTCTTCCGGCAGGATAAAGGTCAATACCGTCTTGGCATTGGCGTCCTGCCACTTCAGGACAGGATGATCGGTCCCCTCCAGGCTGGCAAAGCTGCCTCCTAAAAGGCCGATGATGCCCTTGCTGGCCAGCGTCTCTTGGGATACCGGCTCGGTCTGGTCTGCCTCAGCCGCATTACTGCCGATGGCCTTCCCGCAGCTGCCCACCAGATAATAAGTCCTTGTAATCACAGCAGAGCTTCCGCCCTTGCTTCCTGCCAGGGCTCCTGCCAGGCTGCCGCTGGCGGTTACGGTGCCGCTGTTGAAGCCGCCGGTGATCTTGCCGCCATATTCGCTATGCAGCTGACCCACCAGACCACCC
Organism: Coriobacteriaceae bacterium; assembly: GCA_963649395.1. GTDB lineage: Bacteria > Bacillota > Clostridia > Lachnospirales > Lachnospiraceae > Scatomonas. The sequence continues at coordinate 13,958 of CAVJHW010000041.1, forward strand.
ACGCCATTACTGATGCCTGCTCCCTCGATCGAAGCAGTATTATAGCAATCCTTGATCTCCTTGTTGGCAAATCCGGCAATCCCTCCCACGGAATCTCCCGTGGCTGTGACAGATCCCCTATTATAGCAGGCGGTTACGGGAACCGTTGCATTTCCCACGATACCGCCCCCATTGGTTCCGCTGGTAACCGTCCCCAGGTTGGCACAATTGACAACACCGATGCCGTAGCTTCCATTTCCTACAATACCGCCCACATAGCGGCCGGCGCTTCCGATATCTATGGTTCCCTCGTTGCGGCACCCCGTCACAAGGCTGGATGCTGCGCTATAATTGGTCATGTATCCCACGATGCCGCCGATGGAATATCCGTCACTGACTCCTTCCAGGAGGCTTACGGACATCCGATTGATACAATTCTCCACACTGCCCCCTGCCAGGATGGCAGCGATGCCTCCGGAATACTTGACCGCCTCCAGCTTGCCCTCCACCGTCAGGTTGCGGATGGCACCTCCGGTATAGACACAGCCGAAGAGGCCTGCCCCATTTACAGAGGTGCTGCCATAGGAGGTTACCTCATTTCCCAGGGGCTTAAGACCAGAGATCGTATATCCCTGACCGTCAAAGGTTCCCGTATAACCTCCCTTCGGAGAGGTGGCAGTTACCTTGCCAATGGCGATCCAATCTTGATTCCCCAGGGAAATATCCTGGGTTAAAATGGCATTCAGCCCACAGGTGCTGGTGGTGGATCCTGCCAGCTGGGCATTCACCTGGTCCCGGAACCAGGCCAGCTCATAGCCATTGGAGATCTGATAGACTCCATCTACCTGCTGGGGCTCCAGTGTAGTCTCCCCATCCCAGGCCGCACTATAAACCAGGGTAATATCCTGGGAGAAGCCTTCCTCTGTCAGGGTAAAGCTTCCCGTCTGGCTTCCATAGGTCTTAGCGGATACCAGGTAGGTGTAGGTACCCAAGGGCAGACTTCTGGCCACCCCATTTTTCAGGGTCAGCTCCGTACTTCCGTCTGCCATAGTAAGGCGAATCTCCGGAAGTCGATCCGAGGGGAAATCCTGGCCGTCATTGGTGGTCACCCGGAAGGTCACTTCCCCGCTGATCACCGTGATGGTCGTCTCTGCAGTCACCGACGGACTATTGCTATAATTCTCTCCATCTCCCAGAGCCGTTACCCGAACCAGGTAGGTGCCACTGCCGCTGAGATCCATCAGGGTGGCAAAATCCTTGGTCAGACCGGTGATGCTCTCTGAGAAAATAGCCGCCGAATCCTTAGCCAGCTCCACCTTATATCCCAGGGCATGGTCCACCTCTGTCCAGCTGACGGTCTTACCCGTCCAGCTAACCGCAGGGGAAGCCAGGGTCTGGGGCAGGATCTTGGCAATCGCAGGTGCATTTTTCAGATAAGGAAATCCTGCATTTACGATGCCATCTTCCTCTGCATAGATCTGGAATTCTGTTCCCAGAGAAGAGAGAATCTCCCTATTCTTCAACTCTGCCAGGCTCTTCCCGGTTCCCCCGGTCAGAAGAGTCCCGCTGGCCGTCACGGTACTGTCCGTGCTGTAGAAGGAGGAGTCCTCTGTGATACTGGCATTACTGGTGCCCACAAGGGCGCCTGCATTGCCACCCTGGGCCGTCACATCCATCACGGCGTAGGACTTCTGAATGCCCGCCTTGGTATAATAACCGTCGCAGTTGCCCAAAAGGCCGCCGGCATAGCCGCCGGAGGTCAGAAGACTGCCTCGGGCAAAGCAGCTGGTGATCTGGCCTGCGGAATAACCGGTGGAACCATTAAGACCACCTACATAATTGCCGCTGGCTGTAATCTGAATGCGCAGGGCATAGCACTCCGTAATATTTTGGCTATTCTGGCCAAAGAGACCTCCCACATACCCTGTGCCGCTTACCCTGGTATCCTGGACAGCGCATTGATTGATATCAATGGCACAATATCCAGCTAAACCTCCGGTATAATTGCCGCCGCCTGTGACAGAGCTGTTCTTGACTGCGCAGCCGCTTATGGTATTGCTGCTGCTGTAAATTGCCCCTGCCAGAACACCGACATAGCCGCTGGTGCTGGTTACGGAGGCAGAATCTATGGTAAGATTCGTGATGCTTGCATTGGTTCGTCCGAAAAGACCGGCATAGCTGTCTTCCCTCTCCACCTTCAAGTTGGAAATGGTATAACCATTTCCTTCAAAATGTCCGGAGAAGGTATGGCTGCTGTCCTTTCCGATGGGGGTGAAGGCCTGGTGATTCAGGTCAATATCCGCCGTCAATACATAATAGGTATTCGCCGTCAGATTGGCATCACTTGCTGCGATCTGCTGACTTAAGTAGCTGAGCTCCTCCCCGGTCTCAATCTCATAGGGAGCCGCCTGGCTGCCGTCCCCGCCTGCGAATCCCGTGGCCACGGAGCCATCCCAAGCTGTCAAAGTCGCCAATTCCAGCTGCAGGGTCTGAGCCTCATCTCCCACGGTCACGGTTCCCTTCAGGGTCTTGTAACCCGAAGCCTTCACCAGATAGGTATAAGTTCCCGCAGGCAGCTGGTAGACGAAAGCATCCTCTGCCTTAGGATCCATCTGGCTGTTCTCACTATTATATACTGTGATGGCAACCTTGGCTCCCTCTGCAATCCCGGTCGTCTGGAAGGTCACCTCCATCCGGGCAGCCGCCGTCAGGGTGTCGGAAATGGCAAGATCCCCGCCCTCCACCTGGAAGCTTACACCTGTCTTGGTCTCATAACCAAAGAGCTCCGCACTATAGGTATAGGTCCCATCCGCCAGGATCCAGGTATTGGTCCCAGAGGCCTCCTGGGGGGTGTCCCCCTGCTTTACCGTGATGATGGCTCCCGTGGGCATGTTGGGGAAGGTCACCTTCCAGACCGGAGTCCATACGGCATAGAGATCCAGATCCCCGTCGGAAAGGGTGATGGAGCTGCTATCTGCATAGGCCACCTGACCCTCTGGGGTAGTTGCCCATCCCTCGAAGCGATAACCCTCTCTGGTAAAGGGACAGGCCATCAAATTGCCTGTGCCGAAGATTCCCTGCTGGGTCTTGGTATCCGTGCCGTCATTGGCATGGAGGATTACCTGGTGGGGCAGGGCCGCCGCAAAATCCTTGAGCCAGATACAATCGGAATTCTTGTCCCCGCTGTAATCCTTATAGTAGGCCAGGCGAATGCTCTCTCCCGCATGAACCTCCAGGCTGTAAGTCACATACTCCGTCATATCCCCGCTGAAATCCGCCTTGCTGCTGGAGTTGAGGACCGTCTTGGTCTCATCGGCGGCAATGCGGCTGATCTCCAGGTAGTCGTATCTGGACTCGCTGGAGGCCTTGTAAGCAAAGGACAGCTGAGCCGCCTGCTGGAAGGTCAGGGTAATACCGGAATAAGAGCCGCCCTTTCCTGCATTGGAGGAAACCAAAGCATTCTCCGTCTGATCCACGGTCATGGGATAGGTTGCACCACTTCCGCTGGTCTCGGTATCATTGACTACAGTGGCGATGCCCTCCAGCCCCTGGAAAAAGGCATCCAAATCAGAGCTGGTATCCGAGGCCGTCTGCACTACCTGCAGGCGATAAATGACCGGATCTACCTTCTCCGCATTGCTGCCATAGCTGCCATTGGACATACTGGGCCAATTAGGGGCCCCTACTACCACCGTCAGGATATCCCCGGGAACTACATGGACCTCTTTGCCCCGACCTACCAGGGCAGAATCGCTGTGCCAGCTGTCCTGCGTCAGAGCCTTGGCCTCCTCCAGGGTCACATCCTTCTTGAAGATCCCGGTGAGAAAGTTCTTATTGACAGCTGCCGGAGTCAGAGCGATCGTGGCGCTCTCCACCTGGCCCACCACCAGCTCATAATCCGTACGGCCTGCAGAGAAGGCGGGATTGAGCTCTGCTCCCTCCACCGTCAGATCACTCAGCTTCTTGTCGCTGGAGCTATAATCGCTTCCTACATCCTTACCCAGAGTCAGAGAATAGGTAAGGCAGATGACATCTCCATCTCCCAGCGTCTCAGCGGCATAGGTAATCTCCGAGAGACCCACGTTGGGGAACCAGTCATTGACACTGATCATCCAGCCGCTAAGGCTAGTGCTTCCGGCCTTGAGACCGTCCACCTCTGAGATGTATCCCGTGTCGGCTCCGGTCACCGTATGACCCTCCAAAGCCTCCTGAATACAGGTCATAGCCGTGGAATCCTCATACAGGTTCACTTCCTTGTCCACTCGCCGGCCGCTCCATTGCACCGCGTCCGTCTCCCATTCGCCATAACCACCGCCTTCGGCAGGCAGAGCAGTGTTGTTCTCCACCAACACCCGCACCTTGCCCACCGGCGTCTTCTCCTCCGTCTCCGCCGCCAGCAGCCCCGTGGGGCACAGACCCAGCAGCATAACGAGGGACAGAAGCAAAGCCAGCAGCTTGTGGCTGGTTCTTGTTCTTCTTCCTTGCATGTTTGTCCTCCCTGTTTGGTTAACTGTGTTGTTGGTCGCCTTCACCACGAAAAAAAGCACCCGTGTAGCCGGATGACTGACTACACGGGTGCAAATTCTCTGATAAAATGCATGTGCGGGCAGTCCGGTGGTGGCAGATGCCTGGCTCACAGTCCTACGTATCTGACTTATCTGCTGTCCGATTCCCTGTCCGCATTCTTCTCTGTGCTAAAAGCACAATCCCATGAGACCTGCTTCTATCAGGATGTACCATGGATTCGTTCTTCTGCAATGCGTTAATACCGGATCAGACAACAGCTTCACAGTGACCTACTCGCGGGGATTCTCACCCCATTCCGCTCATTCTCACAAATGATTTAGCTGTCAAAACACCCAAACCTGTGAAAATACAACTGTTCGCCCTTGTAAATTTGACCATAAATGACAAGCTTCCATATCTCGTCTACTCCCAATATACCATATTTTCCCTATTATTCAAGCCCTGATTTTACCATGAAAGCCCCGGACGGCAGACACAAGCTGTGGGATGCTCGCATACCACAGCTTGTGGATATCGGACGGGCAAGCCAGTATCTGCAAGTAGGACGATAGTCCGGATTGCAGATACCGGCGGCAGCTGCGGGA
>CAVJHW010000042.1:0-18644 GCA_963649395.1 Coriobacteriaceae bacterium
CCCTTGCGAAAGCAAAAAAAGCATGCTATGATAGGGCCATAGAGCCATATGAACAAAGTTGGTCATAGCATAGCAGGAAGCATCAACAAGCCCTCGAGGGACTGGTGAAAAAGCTTGCAGGAATCTGACAAAAGGCCGCTGTGGTGCGGCCTTTTTGAAAGCAAAGCAGTTAGGATTTTCTAACCTGTGGTCCGACTTTTTGACCCATCGACCTACACCGCTGCTGCAGAGCTGAACTGAGCTATCCTTATGCAATTCATGAAATGAGGTATCCTTATGCAATTTAAAACCATGGGAAGCAGGGAAAATCCCGCCGTGCTCTTCTTCCACGCCATGGGAGTGACGGGAGACAGCAGTGTGCCGGTGGCGACCTATCTGCAGGAGCGTTACTTCTGCATCCTGCCGACCTCCACGGTCTACTGCCAAGGGCAGAGATATCGAAGCAAGGCCGAGGAACTGCGGCAGGTGGAATCCTTTCTTCGGGAAAATGGCATAGATCGTCTGGCACTCTTGGTCGCCTCCTCCATCGGCGGGGATCTGGCCTTGGCCTTTCTGACCCATACCAAGCTGCCCGTTGACCACATTTTCTTCGACGGCGGCCAATTTGCTCAGCTATCACTGCCCCTGCGCCGTATCATGACGCCCCTTCTCTACCTGGCCATCAAAAGCCTCTATTGGTCAAAGGGCGGTACCCTCCACAAGATACTCTGGTGTGACGATGAGGCCATAAAGCCCTATTTCATAGCCGCCGGAAGAGCGCTGCGCTATGGCAATCTGCGCCGCCAGTTGGCCCAGAGTCTGGAGGATAAGCCCTTCCCGCCTCTGCCCTATGAGTTGCAAAAGCGAGCCTATTTTGCATTCGGCACTGCCGAGGAACACTTCAAGTACCGCGCTGCCGTCATGCAGGCCTATCCCTGGGGCAATTATCCCCTATTCGAGGCTTATCACCATATGCAATATCAGATCCGCGACCCCAAAGGCTTTGCAAAAATGCTGGTCACCCTCATGGAGGAGGATCGTCTGCCGGATCTTCCCTTTCTGAAGGGATTCGAAGGAAATGGAGGAAAAATATGGACAGATACCTGATGGAAACACCCATGCTGGATTTTTCGGATCCAGCCATACAAAATTTGATGGACCAGCGGGATTGGCGCAGACTGGGAGAATTTGAGCGTGTCAGGGACATCTATAACTTTGTCCGGGATCAGATCCTCTTCGGCTACAACACCGATGACAGCCTTTCTGCCTCCTCGGTTCTCGCAGACGGCTACGGCCAGTGCAACACCAAGGGAACTCTCTTCATGGCCCTGCTCCGGGGCTGCGGCATTCCCTGCCGGGTTCACGGCTTCACCATCGATAAAAGGCTGCAAAAGGGGGCAATGACAGGGTTGGTATATGCCCTTGCGCCCAAACAGGTCTTTCACAGCTGGGTAGAGGTCTATCTGGAGGGTCTTTGGTACGAGCTGGAGGCTTTTATCCTGGATAAACAATATCTGGAAAATCTGCAGGCGGCCAATCCCCATTGTACCGGCGCCTTCTGCGGCTATGGGGTGGCAGTCCGGGATTTCCGTCACCCTATCATCGATTTCGACCGGAACAACACCTATATCCAGAGCGAAGGCATCCTTCAGGATTTCGGTATCTATGACAGCCCCGACCAGCTGATCCGGGACCATCATCAGGAAATGTCTCCTCTGAAGGCCTTCGTCTACCGCAATCTGGGGCGGCATCTGATGAACTCCAACGTGAGGAAGATCCGAAAGAGAAAACAACCCATCTGATTTCTATTGATTATTTCACTCGAATCACATATGCTATAGATGTGATGTACAAGGATCCCTGTTATGCACAATGTTCGTGAATTCACCAGCGTGCCCGATCTAAAGCCGGAAGACTGGAGCAGCGAATGAAATTCAAAGTGAGGAGGAGATCATCATGTATCTTTGTGATATGCATACCCATACCATTGCCAGCGGCCATGGAACCACCTGCACCATTGCGGATATGGCCAAGGCTGCCCACAGCAAGGGTCTGACCCTGCTGGGCATTACGGATCACGGTCCGGGAACCCTGGGAGCCGGAAGAGTTTCGTATTTTCGCAGTCTGGCTCATGCTCCCAAAGTACGATGCGGCATTCGAGTTCTGTATGGGGTGGAAGCGAATATTATGGACTATGAGGGAAGATTAGATTTGGAGGACCAGGTCCTGGAGGGGCTGGATTATGCCATTGCCAGCATGCACCATCCGCCCCTGGATCCCGGAACCTGCGGGGAAAATACCCGAGCCTATATCCAGGCCATGCAGCATCCGGCGGTGAAGCTGATCGGTCACTGCGATCAGGTAGCTTATCCGGTAGATTTTGAAGAATTGGCGGCGGCCGCCGGGGAGTATGGCGTCATTCTGGAATTGAACAACGCCTCTTTGGACCCCCAGGGCTACCGGGGAGATACTAGGGAAAACGACCGCCTCCTGCTGGAAGCCTGTCTCCGCCACCGCCTGCCGGTCCTCCTGTCCAGCGACAGCCACGGCAGGGATCATGTGGGGGACTTTACCTATGCAGAGGCCTTTCTCAGGGAAATGGCCTTCCCGGAGGACCTGGTGCTCAATCACCGTCCCCAGGAAGTAGAAAGACTGCTGGGCTGATCGATCACTGGTTTGTCTCCGGGGCAGGTGCCTTCTTCACCACGAAACCAAAATAAATCAAATGAGCTACCCATACGCAGGCCAGGATAACGCAGGGGATATAGAGTCCCTTGCGCAGCATCAGCAGGAATCCAATCACCATCAAAAGGGTGACGGTTCCGATAATCTTGGCCTTGGTTTTATTGGCCATACCCTGGCCTTTCACGTAGCTTTCCAGGTTGTTCTTATATAATTTGGTTCCGATGAACCATTTGTGGAGCTTCTCCGAGGATTGGGAGAAGCAGAAAAGAGTCACCAGGAAAAAGGGAACGGTGGGCAGGATGGGCAGCACGATACCGATGCAGCCCAGGGCAAGGCTCACGCAGCCCAGGGCAAGGAAAATCCATTTTTTCAGCTTCATTTTCTCAACTCTCCTTTTCTATTGTTCTTGATTCTCTTCCATCTCATAGACCCGATCTGCCACATTCATGGTAGAGGTTCGATGGGATACCAGGACGACCGTCTTGTGGGCAGCCGATTCCTTCAAGGATTTCAAAATAATTCCCTCATTCAAAGAATCCACGTTGCTGGTGGGCTCATCCAGAAGGATCAGGTCGGAATCATGCAGGAAGGCCCGGGCGATGCCAATCCTTTGCTTCTCCCCTCCCGACAGGGTATCTCCCAGCTCACCTACCTCTGTGTCATATCCCTGGGGCAGGGTCATAATAAAGTCGTGGACAGAAGCCTTCTTGGCTGCCTCCATGATCTCCTCCCGGCTGGCTCCCCCCTTGGCCAGGCCAATGTTATGGGCGATGGAGTCGTGAAAAAGGTGGGTTTCCTGGGTAACATAGCTTTCCAGATCCCGCAGCTGCCGGGTGGGAATCCCCCTGACATCCTCCCCCTCCACCAGGACACTGCCCTTTTGTACATCCCAAAACCGCATCAAGAGCTTCAAGAGGGTGGATTTGCCGGAACCACTAGCACCGTGAATGCCAGTTATCTTACCCGCTTCCATCTTCAGGGAGCAATCCTCCAGAATCGCCTCCTCCTGGTAGGAAAATGTCACATGGCACACCTGGGCGCCGGAAAACTCCCTGTCGCCCGCATCTTCTACCTTCTGCGCAGCCCCCAGGCCAATTCTGCCTTCTGCCTTCCGCGCAGCCTTCAGTCCTTCTCTGCCTTCCGCCTTTTCCCCACCTACCGGATTGCTTTTCTTCTCCGGAATCTCCTCCACCAGGGGTTTTTCTTCCAGGAGGGACAGCACCCGCTCTCCGCTGGCCAGGGTCTGATTCAGGTTATTGGACAGGCTGGCCAAGGCCACCACCGGACCGAAGGAGCCCATCATAGCCAGGGTACAGGTCAGGATACCCTCGAAGCCCATCTGATCCCGACAATAGAGCCAGATGGTCAGGGCCAGCATGGCAAAGGAAGCCAGGAGGATGGCCATATTGGTCAAGGACCGCTGGCTTCCCTCCAGCTTGCTTAAGCCCTCCTGCATCCCTGCCAGCTTGCGGGAACGCCGGGACATGTCTTCCTTCCGATCTCCTCCCCGTCCGAATTGGATGGTTTCATCCAGCCCTCTTAGGGAATCCAGGACAAAGCTGTTAAGCTCTCCGAATTCTGTCCGGTATTCCATCCCTTTTTGTCCCCCTCTTTTCCCATTCCCAAGAGGAATAACCAGCCCCACCAGCAGATAAGCGGCCAAAGCCAGGAGCCCGGCCAGCCAATGATAGCCTCCGATGAAAATAACCATAATCAGAGAGGTCAGACTGGCAATGGCGATGGGGGAAATGGTATGGGCATAGAAGACCTCCAGAAGTTCTATGTCGGTGGTAAGAATAGAGATGAGATTGCCCTTGTCCCGCCCCTCCAGCTTGGCCGGGCAGAGTCTTCTCAAAGCCGCAAATACCTGATGGCGTATCAGGGCCAGGAGCTTGAAGGCGATAAAGTGGTTGCAATATTGCTCAAGGTAATGCAAAATCCCCCTCAGAACGGCAATCAGGATCATCACCGTCAAAATCGTCTTCACCGGGGTGAATACCAGCCACATGTTCTGAAGGGGAACAAGTTCCCCCAGGACTCCCGTCAGCAGGCCATGGACCACCACCTGCCCCGCCAAAATCGTCAGGAAAATGGCACAGAGATAGCCTGCCGTTCCCAGGAGGATAGCCGCCAGCATGACATGCAGCAAGGGTTTCACCAGACCAATCAGGCGGCCCATGATCTGCATCGCACTCCTACGCATGACTTTCCCCTCCTTTTCCGTAATGCTCCAGAGCCATCTGACTCTCATAGAGCTGACAATAGGCCCCCTTTTGGGCCATCAGGGTCTGATGACTTCCACTCTCCTGAATCCGGCCATCCTTGAGGAAATAAATGCGATCAGAATCCACCACGTTGGCCAGGCGGTGGGAGATCAAGAGGACCGTCTTGCTTTTGGCCAGCTCATGAATGACCTGCATGATCAGCTCTTCACTTTCCACATCAATATTGGAAGTAGCTTCGTCCATCAGGTAAACCCGGGCATCCTTCAGAAGGGCTCTGGCGATGACCAGCCTTTGACATTGACCGCCGGACAGGTTGCTGGCCTTTTCCAGCAGCCTGGTCTGCAAGCCCTCCTGGGACTGGAGGAAGGTCCAGAGATTGACCTTCTCCAGAACCTCCTTCATCTCCTCTTCTCCGGCCTCCGGTTTGGCCATGCGCAGGTTCTCCTCCACGGTTCCCTTGAAGAGATAGCTGTTATGACGCACCAGCACCACCTGCCCCATCAAATCCTCTTCCCGGATCTGGGCCAGGGGCAGGCCGCCTATGGTGATCTCTCCGGAAAATCCCCGATTCCTGGCTGCCAGAAGCCCCGCTATGGTACTCTTGCCACATCCCGACTCTCCCACCAGAGAAATAAAGCTCCCGGCAGGCAGGTCTAGATGGATCCCCTTCAGGATCTCCCTGTCCTCCTCGTAGGAGAAATGCACATTTTTCAGGGAAATATCCAGCCCTCCTTCCGGCAGAGCCATTTCCCCCGGCTCCGGCTCCGGCAGATCCAGGATCCGAAAAATCTTGTCACTGGCCGCCATCCCGTTCATGGCAATATGAAAAAAAGAACCCAACAGCCGCAGGGGCAGGAAGAATTCACTGGCCAGCAGGATCATGCAAAGGGTTCCCGCCAAAGGGATATTCCCCTTCAAAAATTGGGAAACCGCCACCGCCATGCCCACTGCCGCCCCGCCGTAGGCCACAATGTCCATGACGCTGGTGGAATTCAGCTGCATGGTCAGCACCTTCATGGTAATTCTGCGGAAGTTCTGGGCTTCCTCGTCCATCTCCTCCGCCTTCTGCTGGTCCGCCTGATAGATCTTCAAGGTGGTCAGCCCCTGCAGGTTCTCCAGGAAGGAATCCCCCAGCCCCGTATAGATGCTCCAATACCTGTTCAAAAGCCGTTTTGCGATCTTCTGCACCACCACAATGGAAAGGGGGATCAAGGGAACACAGATCAGGAGGACGAGACTGGCCTTCCAGCTAATCCGAAATAGAATCAGGAAGAGAGTCAGAGGGGCCAGCAGACTGTAGAAGAGCTGGGGCAGGTATTTTCCAAAATAGGTCTCCAGCTGCTCCACTCCCTCCGTAGACACCTGCACCACCTCCGAGGAGGAGACCTGATCCCGGTAGGAGGCCCCCAGCTTCAGCATCTTGTCGTAGATTTTCTCCCGCAGAACCCGCTTCACATCCACACAGGCCTGATAAGAGGAGCGGGCTCCCATCCTTTCGCAGAGAAAACGGATGACCACCACGGCAGCCAGGGTAAGAACTGTGTCGCGAAGGACAGTGGCGGAAACCCGGCGGTAAACCACCCCCTCCAGCAAGTTGGCGATGGTAAAGACCGCCAGAACCTGGGACAGAAGGGCCAGCCATTGCCAGAGGACGGTGTAGATGATATATTTCTTGGCGTGGGATAGAAGTCCCAGCAGTCTTGTTTTGATCATGAGGTGAAATTTGATCCTCCTTACTCTACTTTGAAAAACCCGAACGGGAGAAACCGGGGGCGGGCAGGGGTCCAGTCCGGCAGGCTAGGCTTCAGCCCTTCTTCCGGAGCCGCTGCCCGCTAAGTACTTCTAATCAAGCTTGCAGAGGCCTGCCTACCTGGGCCCCTGCCCACCCCCGTCTCCTCCCTGACACTTCCAAGCAAAACCAATATTATTCCTTGTCTGTCGTGTATCAACGATTGGCTTGTTTCTTTTCCCTTTTGCTACATATTAAGTGCCAAATTGCTAAGACGGGGTGATGCAATAACATCCTGGGGCCGGAGAAGCGCATGACTTGTCGTATCTGTTCCCTTTTTTCGGGTTTATAACAATGTACCCTACAATTAGCGCAGAAGGTTTTCTCCTTCATAAAGGGACATTTCTCGCTTCGGGTCTTGGCATAATCGGAAAGTTCCCAACAGGATGGACACATTCCCTCCGTCATTTTTCTCTCTCCCGAATGCTTTTTCCGACAATATAGTCGGATCATCTCCTCCACGACATACTGCTCCTTCCGTCGTTTTTTCTCCGTTTTATTCATATAGAATCATCTTTCTTTTGTTCCACAGATTCATCCCTTTAGCAGGGGGAATCCTGAAAAGGAGTTATTGCCTATGCTTACCATTGATGACCGAACCACGGTGATTTCGCTGTGTGCGACTTTTTACAGCTCTGGTCAGGTGCATGGAAAACATACTAGCAAGGCATAAAAATAACCGCCCAATTCTGGCCAGCAGCCGGGCTGAGGGCATGCTCGCATGCACCGAAGCACGGATATTTGCCGGGCAAGCCGGTATGCGCAAGTAGGGCGATAGCCCGGATTGTGTATGCCGGCGGCAGCTGCGGGAGCACGAAGTGCGGAGCAGCTGGCTTTCATGCCGGTGCCCTCCTGGAGGAGGCTCAGGCCGCTTAGTGGCTCATTAAGCTGAGGACCAGCCTGCCGTACTGCTGCACCTGCCCCACCACCCCCTCTGCCCGTCCTGCATCAGGAACTCAGCAGCCATCCCTCGCTCCTTTCAGGCTCCACCCGTTCGGATCAGCGCAGAGTGAACGGAGGAAGGTTGACAATCTCACACTGCCAGCACGAATTTCCGCCCCTCTACCTCTGTGACATCCAGGCGGATTCCGTAGAGTTCCCGGATGCTGTCCTCGGTGATCACCAGCTCTGGTTCTCCCTCCACGGCGACCACCCCATCCTTCATTCCTATGACATAGTCAGAGTAGGAGATGGCCTGGTTGATGTCATGGAGAACCATGATGATGGTGATGCCGAATTCCCGGTTGAGTTTTCTGATCAGCTGGAGGATCTCGATCTGGTAGCGGATGTCCAGGTAGGTGGTGGGCTCATCCAAGAAAAGGGTCTTGGTTCCCTGGCAAAGGGCCATGGCGATCCAGACCCGCTGGCGCTGCCCTCCGGAGAGGCGGGTGACCTCCCGGTCTCGATATTTGACCAGGTTCGTGACCTCTAAGGCCCATTCCAGCATCCTCTCGTCCTCTGCGCTGTTGCCCTGCATCATCCTTTTATGGGGGGTACGTCCAAAGGCCACCAGATTCTCCACGGTGATGTCATCGGAGGCTGTGTTATATTGGTGGACAATGGCCACCTTGCGGGCGAATTCCTTGAGGCTGAGGTTCTGGATATTCCGCCCCTTGAGGAAAATATTGCCTTTTCCGGGGCAGAGATTCTTGGTCATCAGGGAGAAAAGGGTGGATTTGCCGCAGCCATTGGCTCCCATAATGGTGGTGATCTTACCCTCCTGGATCTTCAGGGAGACCCCCTTGAGAACCTTGTTCTTCCCATAGGCAAAATGCAGATCCCGCACCTCCATAGCGGGCTTATCTCCCCCTTTGTCCTGTTTTTCCTTATTTTCCATATTTTTTGGACCTCCTGAGCAAAAGGATGAAGAAGGGGCCTCCCACCACGCTCATGATGATGGAGGCGGATACCTCATAGGGAGCCGCGATGGTTCTGCCCATGGTATCGGCCAGAAGGAAGGTAAAGGCACCGAAGAGGGCGCTGAAGGGCACCAAAGCCTTGTGGTTGCTCCCTACCAGAATGCGTCCGATATGGGGGACGATAAGACCCAGGAAGCTGATGACTCCGGCCACAGCCGTGGAAATGCTGGCCAGGAGGACCGCTACCATGGAAATGAGGATCCGCATCCGATTGACATTGATGCCCAGGCTTTGGGCTGTCTTGTCCTCCAGAGTCAGAAGATTGCAAGTTCCGGTCAAGAGGAGGGCCAGGATCAGGCCGATAACCACATAGGGGACCAGAGTATGTACGTCATCCCAGGTCTTCATGGTGATATTGCCATTGACGATAGCAGCCACGCCGGACATATTGCCTCCCTTCATGGAATTGAGGGCGCTGGACAGGCCGGTAAACATGGCATTCACCGCCACACCCACCAGGATAATCCTTAGGGGACTTAAGCCTCCCTTCCAGGACAGGCTGTAGACCAGGACAAAGGCCAGAACCCCTCCCAGGAAGGCAAAGAGGGGGGTGAAGAAGAATAAGGTAGGCGCTAGGGCGGTGATGACCACCGCTGCGAAGCTGGCTCCGCTGGAGATACCGATGATGCCGGGATCCGCCAGGGGATTCTTCAGCACGGCCTGGAAGAGGACGCCGGACACGGCGATGGCAGCCCCCGCCAGCATGGAGATAATGATACGGGGAAAGCGCAGATCATAGATCGTAGCCACCTTCTCATTGTATTCCACGAACAAGCCCTTCAAAAGCTGGGAAAAGCTGACCTTGAGGCTGCCGATATTGGCCGCTGCGAAAAACAAAGCAAGCAGCAGACCAATCATAAGCAGGAAGGACAGGACAGCCCGGGCTCTTTTCTTCTTCCTCCTGGTTTGATCCTCTCCCACAAGATGGGAATCCACAGCTTCTCTCCTGACCTGATCCGTCCGAGATAGTTGGGAATCCACAGCTTCCCTCCTGGTCAGTTCCGCCGGGGAAAGCTCCGGTTCCTGCCATTCATCCGCTTTTCCCAAACCTTTCGGCGCATCCTGCCTAATCTCCCTCATGGGTTTTTCCTCCTCTCCCGACTTCCTTCCTGCCAGCCATCCCTTCTTCCCTGTCTAATTGTTCTTCTGAATTTCCTCATATTTCTCACTTGCGCCGGAATCCTGGGCCTGCTTTTGGGCATTTTCACTGTTCTCCTTGGCCTTAGCCTCGTCCTCCTGGCTTTCCGGATAGAGGATAGGCTGCAATTCCTCCAGGGCATCGGGATAATTAAACTTGGCACTCATGCCGAAGTTTTCATAGGTAAGGTCGTAGACCCGGCCATTCTTGACCGCATCAAAATGCTGCCAGATATCATTTTCCTCAAAATCCTCCCGGAACATTTCCACTACCTGATCCGGCAGGGCATGGGCGGCCCGCAGGATGATATCCGGCTCCTTGGTCTTCATATCCTCGGTATTGACTGTCAGGAACTCCTGGTCACTGTCGGAGTAGACATTCTCCCCACCCGCCAGCTCCACCAGACTCCCCACATAGGAATGGGGGGTAGCGATGATATAGGAACCGGGCAAGCCCATCAGGATCAAGACCTTGGGACGATCCTTGCCCTCATTTTTCTCCTTATATTCGTCATAGAAGGTCACGAATTCCTCCACCAGCTCCTGGGCCTCTTCCTCTCGATCGAAGATCTGACCCAGCTCCTGGATGGACCGGTACATTCCCTGGACACTCCTGAGATTCAGAAAGGCCCAATCCGTATCGATGGCCTCGTATTTGGGCTGCAGGTCGCTCTGGAGGGAAACGGGGCTTAAGACCCAATCCGGATGAAGGGAGGCCACAATCTCCATATCCGGGCTCATGGCTGTCCCTACCGTCTCCAGGTTGGCATAGCGCTCCGGTATGGTGGAGCTGGTCGTACTGCAGACCCCCACCAGATCCAGCTCCAGCTTGTCGCAGATATCTGCGGTAGCCGGAGAGGTGGCAATGATCCGGGGTTCCCCTTCCAGGGCCTGAACCTTCTTTCGGGCTGCCTCTACCGCTGCCTTCTCCTGGGGATCACGGATAGCCAGAAGAGTCTGGGCATCCTCCTGCTCCTGGGCGCTGCTGGCAATCTGAGATTGGCCGGAGGAGGAGGAAGTGGTCTTCTTGCCCTGGCTCTGATCCACGCAGGCGGTCAGGGAAAATGCCATGGCAGCGGCCAGAGCCAGGGCGGTTGCTCCCTTCCAATGCTTATTCCTCATCATCCTGAGCACCTCCCCATTTCTTCCAATTCTTACGGATAACATAAACCACAAGCACCACGGCGGCCAGCAGAATCAGTCCTACTACCAGCACCAGGACAGCCACCTGGAGGGGGGAACTGCCGGAGGTCTGGCTAGTGTCACTCTCATTTTCCTTTTCCAGATCCAGAGCCGTGGAAAGGCTCAGGCCTTCTGCAGAATCCAGGGTGCTGGTTTCCGTGCTGGGGGTCGTACCCTCACTATCCGGCTTGGCTGCCTCCGTGATGGAGGACTGCAGCTTCTTGGCGGAGGATTTGGAGCTGTCGCTGCCGGAGGAGGCAGAAGAAGTGTCCGTCTTGTTAGTTCCGGTATCCGAGGTCTGCTGGCTGGAATTACCGGAACTTTGCTGGCCGGAATTGTCGGTGCCCTGCTGACTGGAATTGCCGGAGCTTTGCTGGCCGGAATTGCTGCCGTTATCTGTAGGATTGCCGGAACCTCCAGGGGCAGAATCGGAACTGCCTGCATTTCCTCCTGCTGCAGAATTGTCCGAGGCTCCGGAGCTTTCCGTCACCATCGTTGCATTCATGTCAGTGGAATTCCCCTCACTGTAATCACTGGGATAGAGGTAGAAAATGACATCTCTTCCCATGGGTTCCACATACATAGAACCTCTGACTACACAATTTTCACTGGGAACCCGCATACAGACATCGGCAGTAGTTCCGTTGGAATCGGATCCATTGCCGGTCACCCCCAGCTCCGAGGGACTGGACCAGCCGGAATCGCCCACATTTTGTACCTGAAAGGAATGGCCGCTGGTATAATCCATCAGGCTCATGCGGATGGTCAGATAATAAGCTCCCTCCTCCGTCACCTCCAGGATTCCGCTGTTATAGACACAGCCCTCCACCATGCCCTGACCTGTGGCATAGGAACTCTCTCCGCCGGAATCCTCTATGATGCCGGTTACCGGATGGGCATAGCATCGGTTAATGACGCAGCTATAGACCGTCCCGCTGGCTCCATAAGCCGGAAGGGCAGGAAAGCCTGCCATCGAAACGAGGGCAAGCGCCAGAGCCATAAGCACAGACCATACTTTCTTCCTTATTTTCCTTACTTTCATGATCTTTTCACTCCTGATTCATGGTCGGGCAGATTCTCCCCTAGGGGAGAATCTGCCCGACCTATGCCCTGTCCGGATACAGGCAGTCGACTTTCGTCTCCCACTTCCCTTCTGTTCCGTCAGGTCATCCTATTTTTGATACATCTTTCTCTTCTTCGCTTCCGTCAGACCTGCCAGGGCTGCTGCGCATCCCAGCAGGAGGAGGGCTGCCCACAGGGTGGCATGAGAGGTTCCATCCCCGGTCTTCACATTGGAGGACAGCTTCTGGCTGGTGGAGCTTAAAGAGGAGCTTCCGCTGGTGGAAGTCTTATTGCCCAGGGTGTTAGTGCCCAGAGTGGAACTTCCATTGTTAGTATTGTTGGTATTGTTGTTATTGTTATTGCCCTTATTGTTACTGTCCTCCTCCTGGTCGAAGGCGGGATCATCGGCTGTGGTACTCTTGATGGAATCCCAATCCAGCTTCAGGAAGACGGGCTGGGTGCCGGTTCCCTCGGAGATGGCATCCATGACGGGAACGAACACCTGCAGGGGAACATAGCCATCCTTCAGGGCCTCCGGAATCAATTCGAAGGTGACCTCATCCGGATAATTGCTTCCATATTGGTCGGAAACCAGAGACCCATCCTCATTCTTCTGATAGGAATCTACGGTCACCTCCGCCAGACTGCCCTGGGGACTGCCATAGGAATCCAGGCTATAACCGGTGGTAAAGTACTTGAGCTGGCTCAAATATCCCTTCTGCTGACCGATGGTCAGACCGTTGAAATTCATAGTGATATAGTATTTGCCATCTTTGGCTGTCAGCTTGATATTGTGGTTGATGGCATTGTTGGACATGGAGAAGGTCTGACGATCCATCTTCACCATCTGACCATAGACCGAATAGGTTCCGTTTGGAATGGTATAGGAATCTCCCTTGTCGTCCTTGTCCTCCTTGTCTTCCTTGTCAGCCTTCTTCTCCTCCAAAGCCTGGATGGCTGCAGCCAGCTCTTGCGCTGCGCTGTCCACCTGGTCTTGGCTGGCCTTTTTGTTGGCCTGCACCACCTTGGCGCTTGCCAGGACATTGAACAGAGTCGTATAGGTAGAGGAAGTATATTTATCCTGATCCAGTCCTTCCGCCTGGGCGATCAGTTCATTAAGCTTGGTCATATCCGCAGGCTCAAAGCCGGGAATCTCCTCCTCAGCGGCATCCGGCGTCTCGTCGGAGATCTTCTCCGCCTGATCATAATAGATGGTGAAAATAGCATCCCGGGTGGCGTCTCCGCTGTCCCCCATGATGGCATCCATAGCAGAAACCCGGAACTTGGTCATAAATTGCACATCATCCGTGGGAAGGATCATATATGCTGTCTTGGGATAGTAGTTATTGGTTCCCTCGTTCAGGGCATCGGTGAAATAGGATCCGTCTTCATTCTTATAGTAGGAGGTATAAGTAAGCTCCTTCCAGCTTCCGTCCGACTCCTGCTCCCACATCTGGATCACATAGCCGTCCAGCTCGCTGATATTGACAGACCGAAACTCCAGCTCCAGGCGTTTCACCCCATTCTTGACCACCAGGGTGGCATAATCTCCCAGACACTGGGCGGACATAGAAGTTTGGGTGGGCTGCGCCTCATTAAAGGTGGTAATAGGAACCCGGTAGGTGCCATCTGCCAGCCCGGATCCATCGGTGGTGGACATCATCTCATCATAAATGCACCAATTACCAGTCCAATAATCGTAATCCAGGAGAAGGGAATATCCCTGGTCCTGCGCTACAATATCCGAGTTAAACCAGCCGAAGGCATAGGTCTGGTAGCTATTTTCCCAGGCTGCCAGAAAGAGACGAATAGCTCCCTTGTTCAGTCCCTCAATCTGGGGCACAGAAACCATGGCAGAACCGCCAAGATCTGTAACCTGCTGACCGCCATCGGTCACAGTAAGATTAAAATACAGCTCCTTGTTGTACTTAGGCAGTTTGCTTGCCATGAAGGCCCAGGCATCCTTCTTGATATCGGTACTCCCGGAATCATGAATCACATTGACCGTCAGCTTGGCGTTGTCCGAAACATAGCGGCTGCTGGTATATAACTGAATTCCGGTAGAGGCCTCCTTAAGAACCACAGGATGGAAGCGGAAATCGGTTGCCAGTGTTCTATAAATCATGCTATTGTAAACACCCCGGTAGGAATCGACAATGGATGTTTTCACAGCGATATGCTTTCCTATAATCACTTCATCCAGGCTGGTATACTCCAAGGTCACCTTACCATCCTTGACCTCCAGGGCATTGCCCTCCTCGTCGCACAGGATTCCACTCTGGGCATTGGTGGCATTATTGACTACACCGGTTACATTTACCGGAAAAGTTGCATACAGCTTACCGTTACGCACCTCTACTGTAGACTCTCCGGTTCTCGCCAGCTGACGGATATACCAATCGTCTGCTGTTTCATCTACCGTATAGGATCCGGTCATACCCTCAAAGCTTTCGGAAACCTTGACGATACTGTCCTTCGGAAAAGAAAATGTACCATATGCTGCAAAGGAATTGACCTTGGTAACCGCTCCGCTGGCATCATGGCGGGAACACGCCAGAAGGCCATTTACAAAAAAGTTTCCATCCAAGCTGTCGGTCTCAAAGGTCGTTGCGACGCATCCACCCTCCACAGAGGAATAGGTGGAATCAAAAAACATGTTGTCATATTCCCCACTGACCAGGGGCTTCACATCACTCGAATAACCGCTGGAGGCCAGATCAAAGCCGGAAGCCAGATTCTTGTTGGAGAAATACTCGTTTCCCTTTGTGAACTTTGCGCTGTAGTCTGGCTTCACAACCTCCACCATGTCATACTGAAAGTCCTCCCTGCCATAGAGACGGTAACGGATATTACTTGTCATGCCCCCGTCGAAGGTATCATAGACACTTCCCGTAGAATACAAGGTAACCTGATATTTGCCATCCTTAGCAAGGATCTTTGCCTTCTTGTCGATCAAATTGGAAGAAACCGATGTCTCCATCCAAGCGATATAGGTTCCGTCCTCCAATAGGATATCACTGGAAGGCTTCTCCACCAAAGCTGCCAGGGCCTTCTCCAGATCCGTCAGCATCTTGGCGGCCAGCTTCTCTGTGATATTGTCGGAGGAAACCGGGCGGTCGATGGAATTGATAATCTCCTGCAGGGCTGACCAGCTCTCCTCTGTATAGGCCTCAGAATTCAGAGCTTCTGCCTCCTGAAGCTTCTCCTCCAGCTGCTCATAAACCGTCTTCTGACTGCCCACCGGCACCAGAGCCTCCTTCAGGGTGGTCAGGTTGGTGATCATTATGTTGGCGACCCAATCCGGCATACCATCCTGGGTTGTCTCATCATAGGGAGTAACGGGACGGTTGACGGTATCCGCCTGCTCCTTCAGCTCCTGCCAGCTCTCCGCCGTATAATCCTCCGGATTGAGAGCGTAGATCTCATCCAATAAGTCCTCCAACTGCTGCTGGGGGGTCTTCTCCGTTGTTGTCTCCTTCTTAACCAGACCCTCCTTCAAGGCGGTCAGGTTGGTTATCATTATGTTGGCTACCCAATCCGGCATACCATCCTGGGTTGCCTCATCATAGGGAGTGACAGGACGATTGACGGTATCCGCCTGCTCCTTGAGGGCAGTCCAGCTCTCCTCCGTATAATCCTCCGAATTGAGCGCGTAAATCTCGTCCAATAAGGCCTCCAACTGCTGCTGGGGCGTGGTAGTTTCCTCTGCCATAACACTGACACTGCCGGAAGTCAGCACCAGTGCCAACGCAAGCAGCAGAGACAAAAGGCGCCGAAGCATACCCTCTTGTCTTGTCTTGTCTTGTCTTGTCTTGCCCTTTGCTTCCATATTTTCCTCCTTTTCCTTCTGGGCCCTTTTCCCGGGGTAAAGCTCGTGATTTCTTTCCCCTTTCTTGCCCGATTTTTGATTCCTGGGTTAGTTTTTGCTAATCCATATATCAAATAAATGCCCGCCGAAGCGGACTTTTACTCGCAAGGACATTATAGCATAAGGCAACCATCTGTAAAGAGCAACTTTGTTGCATTTCTGCAACAAAGTCCTGTTTCCCCACATTTTTAGACCTTTTTCCCCATGATAAATACACTCACTCCCTTCGTGTTGCATCTATGCAACAAATGGGCGTCCAACAGGCCATGAAAAGAAGATTTTCACTCTTTTTGTTAGCCTCAACCAACAGGAAGGGCATCCAGTTTTCCAGAGAAGGCGGCTCGCAGTGACAGACTGCGAGCCGCTGGCTTTCCTGCGTGGAGGCGGCGTCAGCCGCCATGGGGGGTTACCTTCTCTTCTTCGCTTCCGTCAGGCCAGCCAGGGCTGCTGCGCATCCCAGCAAGAGGAGGGCTGCCCACAGGGTGGCATTGGGGGCCCCATCCCCGGTCTTCACATTGGAGGACAGCTTCTGGCTGGTGGAGCTTAAGGAAGAGCTTCCGCTGGTGGAAGTCTTATTGCCCAGGGTATTATTGCCCAGAGTGGAACTTCCATTGTTGGTATTGTTGGTATTGTTATTATTGTTATTGCCCTTATTGTTACTGTCCTCCTCCTGGTCGAAGGCGGGATCATCGGCTGTGGTACTCTTGATGGAATCC
The DNA here is from genome assembly GCA_963649395.1 of Coriobacteriaceae bacterium. Classification (GTDB taxonomy): domain Bacteria; phylum Bacillota; class Clostridia; order Lachnospirales; family Lachnospiraceae; genus Scatomonas. Next base: position 16,563 of record CAVJHW010000042.1, read on the forward strand.
CAATCCAGCTTCAGGAAGACGGGCTGGGTGCCGGTTCCCTCGGAGATGGCATCCATGACGGGAACGAACACCTGCAGGGGAACATAGCCATCCTTCAGGGCCTCCGGAATCAATTCGAAGGTGACCTCATCCGGATAATTGCTTCCATATTGGTCGGAAACCAGAGACCCATCCTCATTCTTCTGATAGGAATCTACGGTCACCTCCGCCAGACTGCCCTGGGGACTGCCATAGGAATCCAGGCTATAACCGGTGGTAAAGTACTTCAATTGGCTTAAGTATCCCAGCTGCTGTCCGATCTTCAATCCCTTGAAGTTCATGGTGAGGTAATATTTTCCCTCTTTGACTGTCAGCTTGATGGTATGGCTAATGGCATTATCCGACATCGATACCGATGTCTTATCTACCTTGACCATGTTGCCCTTAATGGCATATACCCCATCTGCAAGCCTGTTGGTATCCGGGGTCTCATCCTTATCATCCCCCTTACCATCCTCTGTATCATGCTTCAATTCATAATCATCCGCCACTTGAAGGGCACTGTCCCAATCAATCTTCAAACGACAATAGAGCCAGCCATCCGTGGAAGCTCCTACCGCATCCATGGGGGTATAGGGGACCTTCATCTTCATATTGACATATTCCTGTCCCTCTTCCACCTCAAGAGCAAATTCCTGTATATAGGTCAGATCATGGGCCAGGCCATCGTAGGTCGTATTGGTGGTAAATCCCGCCGTCTTAATGATCTCCACCGGGCTTCCATCGGTCTGGGCCATCTCGGTAATGGCGGTGGTGATATCTGCGACAGACACCGGCTTAGTGGCCACATGCAGGGTGTAGTGACCCTTTCCATCGGAAATCAGCAGATCCTCTACCTCCTTGAAGGCCACATTTCCCATGGATGCCTGGTCTGCATATGCATTCCAGAGCTGTACATCCAGCACATAGCGGCCTGCCTTGCTTACATCGGTCTTGCTGTCATCCGTATCCTCCTTCTTATCGTCCTCCTTCCCGCTGTCATCCTTCTTGTCATCTTCCTTTTTATCATCCTCTTTTTTATCGTCGTCTTTTTTGTCTTCCTCCGAGTCCTGGGCTTCCCCTAGCCAGCTTGCCTTAGACCAGTCCGGAACCAGCTTGGCGCTTTGATGGTCCTCCCCCATAGCATCCACATCTACCCGAACATAGAAGTAATCCTCTCCCCTGCTGCTTCTGGTAAATGTAAACTCACTGCCATATTCAGCTTCTGTGCCATCGATTCCCTCTTCCTTCACGGTTTTGGTAATGGCAGCCAGCTGACTGTCGATCTCATAATCAGCAGGTGCTCCGGTGGGGGCATCCGTACCCGGAATATTCCATAAGCGCAGCAAATGTCCGATGATATTGTTCTGGTTTCTTGCCTTTACCGACAGGCTATAGGTTGCATTTCCATTTTTGATGGTAACGTTGGCAGGCCCATTGACCACATCGTTGGCCATGGAATAATCATTTTCAAAGGCCTTCCAGACAGTATAGGGAACCGAATATTGCCCCTCCGGCAGGGAGGTCTTGGCGGCCTTGTCCCAATCCATCACGATCTTGGCACTTTGGTGGGAATCCCCCATGGCATCCACATCCACGCGCACGTAGAAATACTCTTCTCCGGCACTGTCACGGCTAAATTGCAGCAATCTGGGATAGTCGGCTGTCCCGTCCAATCCCTCTTCCTTCACAGTGGTCAACACCGTGGCCTTCTCTGTATCCAACTCATAATCTGAGGGAGAACCGGTGGGGGCATCCGTACCTTCGATATTCCACAGCTGCAGCAGGTGTCCGATGATATTATTCTGATTTCTTGCCTTTACGGTCATATAGTAGTTGGATTTCAGGCTGCCGTCCTCATCCTTGTAGACCTGGACGATCATATTGCCATCCACCGCATCATCCGCCATGGAATAATCATTTTCAAAGGCCTTGCGGATCCGGTAGGGAACGGAATAAACCCCAGGCTCTGCTGCCGACACCACAACCTCTGTCTCCTTAGCAAGGAAGATCACATCCAGCGACTTGGCAAATGATTTTTCTCCATCCTTGCAAGTGATAGCC
>CAVJHW010000043.1:0-18539 GCA_963649395.1 Coriobacteriaceae bacterium
CTTAAAAAGGTGGCAGAGGCAAAGGGACACACGGTTACCAACTATGGACAGTTCCATGCAGAGGATCACAGGCAGACCTACATCCAGAACGCCTTCTTTATCTCGGCCCTTTTGAATTCCGGCGCAGCGGATTTCGTCGTAACAGGCTGCGGAACCGGGGAAGGCGCTATGATCGCGGCAAATGCAATGCCCGGTGTGGTATGCGGTCTTTGTTCCGATCCTACGGATTCCTTCCTCTTTACCCAGGTAAATAACGGCAATTGCATGTCCCTTCCCTATGCCAAGGGATGGGGCTGGGCAGGAGAGGTGAACCTGGAATATTTATTCGAGAAGCTTTTTGTCCAGGAGCCCGGGGGAGGGTATCCGGAGAGCTCTGCCAAGTCAGAACAGGAAAATGCAGCCCGTACCATCAAGCTGAAATCCTACTCCCATCCCAAATTGACCGATCTGCTGGCTTCCATCGACGACCAGGATCTGCTGGAACGTATCCAGGGGGGATTCGCCGGGATCCGCTATGACCTTTTTCAGGAGAAATGCAAGTGCCCGGACATCCTTGCGGCAGTGGACAAGGTGTTGGGGAAATAATCGCTCTAATCCTGTGGTAGGCATTGACGCCACCACAGATGGCAGACAGGCCATTCACGATGGAAGCCTCTATATGACTGTATTCCAGAATGCCAAGGGGCAGGGTTACGGCTCCCTGATGGCAGCGGCCAATCTGGTCAAGGGCAATGGGATTAATGAAGGAACCTCCTGGGATTTGCCGGGACGGAAGGCATAACAAACGAAGAGCCACTGATACAGTGGCTCTTTTGAAGTATTTCAGACTATAGCTTCTTTCCGTCAATAGAAAACAGAGGTTCTCTGCTATTGGACCTCCATCAGGGAACTGTGCGATGTTCGTGTCGAATTGCGAGAGATTTACAAAAATATTCGTGTAGTTTAATGCGAAAATACAGATATAATTCCCTTGCTTTTACAGGAATATCTGCTATACAATGTTCAGCACCTTTAAGGAGGAGGGATTATATTCTTGTCCGTCATACGCAGGATATTCAATGTTCAGCTCTCTATCCATGGCTATAAGACCTACTATTGGGAGTCCGAACGTGGTGCGGAAATAGATTTTGTTATTCAGCGTAAGGGTCAGCTTATCCCAATTGAGGTGAAATCTGCCGATAATACCAAAGCAAAGAGCTTAAAGGTCTATATGGACACCTACAAGCCTGCTTATGCGATTAAGCTCTCTGCGAAAAACTTTGGTTACGAGGACAAGAAAAAGATTGTTCCCCTCTATGCAGCATTTTGTATCTGAAATAAAGGTCCTATTAACAGGCAAAGGCCGGGCGTCATAGCTGACACCCGGCCTTTGCCTGTATGCTGATGCAAGGCATCCATCCTGGTTGAATCATTGCTTTCACCGAGGTAGTGGAAGCGTATCTGCAGGGGGATGTCTGTGCAGACTGCAGCAGACGTTTTCTGTTATGCCTTCCGTGCATTTTTCCTCATATCCATGGCAACGGATCCTACGATGATGATTCCCTTGATGATATTACTGTAGTTATCGTTGACGCCGATCAATACCAGACCGTTGTTGATGACTCCCAGGATCAGGATACCGCTGAGGATACCGGTTACCTTACAGATACCTCCGGTATGGGAGGTGCCGCCTACGGTGGCAGCGGCGATGGCATCCAACTCATAGTTGAGGCCGGAATTGGCAGGGTCTGCAGAACCGGCACGGCCTGCCAGGAGGATTCCACCCAGGGCGGCGCAGGCGCCGCACCATACATAGGTCAGGACCAGATTGCGTTCTACGTTGATTCCCGCAACCCGGGCGGCCTGGTCATTGCCTCCTATGGCATAGAGGCTCTTGCCGAATCGGGTCTGGTTGAGGATAAAACCAGCTAAGGCAAAGACGATCAGGAATACGATCACGATCATGGGGAAGGGACCGATCTTCCCGCTTCCTAAGAAACGATAGCCATCCGACAGATTGGACACGGGCCGGGTGGTGAAGATCTTGGCAGCTGCCCGGCAGATCAGCTGTCCCCCCAGGGTAGCGATGAAGGCTGGCATCTTGGTATAAGCGATGATGAAACCCTGGATAGCGCCGATGGCAACGCCCATGAGGATACCGATCAGGATGGAGACAAAGGCCGGCAGCTGGACACCCAGGTTGGACAAAGCCTTGGTTGCCAGATCCACAGGCTGCACCAAGGCGCCGGTTACGCAGGCGATCAGGGCTGCGGAAGCGCCGATGGACAGGTCGATTCCCTTGGTCAGAATGGCAAAGCCTACGCCAAAGGCCATGATTCCCTTGATGGACTCACCGGTCAGAAGGGTTCTGAGGTTGCCTATGGTCAGGAATTTGGGATTAATGATACTCACCAGGATGACCAGCACGATCAGCACAAACCACATGACGTTGTCGGAGAGTATTTTCTTTGCTTTTGTATTCATTCAACTGCCCCCTTTAGCTCTCTTGTACTTCCGTATCATGGGAAGTCGCGTATTTCATGATCAATTCCTGGGAGAATTCCGACCGATCCAGAACTCCACTGATATGTCCCTCATGCATGATAACAATGCGATCTGCCACTCCCAGTACCTCCGGCATCTCGGAGGATACTACAATAATGGCCTTGCCCATGCCTGCCAGCTCAGACAGGAGGGCATGAATTTCTGACTTGGCTCCCACGTCAATGCCTCGGGTGGGCTCGTCCACGATCAGGACATCCGGATCCGTCAGCAGCCACCTTCCCACCAGAACCTTCTGCTGATTACCTCCGGACAGATTCTGAATAGGAGTATTCATGGTGGGGGTTTTAACTCGAATCTTATCAATATATTCCTGGGCATCCTTCCTCATCTGCCGGGCGTTCAGGGGCATGCCGTAGGCTTTCAGGTTCAGCTTGGCCAGCACCATATTCTCCATTACGCTCAGAAGACCGATGATACCATTGCCCCGTCGATCCTCCGTCAAGAGGCTGATATGATGTTGGATGGCATCCTGGGGAGACCGGATGTTCAATTCCTGCCCGTCCTTTATGATCTTGCCGGAGGTCTTTTTACGCATACCGAAAATGGTTTCCATGGTCTCGGTTCGCCCGGCTCCCACAAGACCGGCGAAGCCCAGAATCTCTCCGCTGCGGACCTCAAAGGAAACATTTTGAACCTGGCGGCCGGCACAGAGATTCTCTACCTTGAGCACCACCTTGCCGATGGGACAGTCCACCTTGGGGAACATGTCCGTGATCTTTCTGCCTACCATCAATTGGATCAGCTTGTCCTGATCGAGATTCTCTACCCGGTCCGAGGCGATATACCGCCCGTCCCGGTAGACAGTGATCTCGTCACTGATCCGGAAGATTTCATCCATCTTATGGGAAATGTAGATGATGGCGACGCCCTTAGACTTCAGATCATTGATGATCTGGAAAAGATCCTCCACCTCGGATTCCGTCAAGGCAGAGGTGGGCTCATCCATCACAACGATGGAGGAGTCATAGGATATGGCTTTGACAATCTCCACCATCTGCATCTTGGCCACGGTCAGATTCTTCATCTTCTCTTGGGGATCGATGTCCAGGCCCATGCGCTCGAAGAGCTTGCGGCAATCCTCCTGCATCTTCTTGTGGTCTACCAGGAGTCCCTTCTTGGGCTCCCGACCCAGCCAGACATTATCACATACGGATCTTTCATAGACAGGGGAGAGTTCCTGATGAATCATGGAAATACCGTCATTGAGAGCTTCCTGGGTGGACCGGTAGCTGACCTCTTTTCCTTTGTAAATGATCTTCCCGGAGGTTACCGGTTGGATTCCGATCAGACATTTCATCAGAGTGGATTTCCCGGCGCCATTTTCTCCCATCAGGGTATGAACTGTTCCGGGCCGAACCTTTAATTCGACCCCATCCAAGGCTCGTACCCCCGGAAATTCCTTCACGATATCATGCATTTCCAGAATATATTCTTCGCTCAAATGCTTCACCTCTCGTTTCGCTGTCTGGAAAAGCAGCAGGCGTTAGCCCGGGGGCAACGCCTGCTGGAACCATCAGGGTCTCTTCCTTACTTCAGTTCATAATTCTCGTAGTCTTCTACATTGTCCGCATCAACCAGCTCGAAGGGGATCCAAACAATATGCCCGGTTTCATCCAGATCCCAGGAGGTTCCTTCGTTGACAGGATTACCTTCTACCAGGTTGATGGCTGCCATAAGAGCTCCATAGCCCTGTCCCTGAGCGTTCTGGAAAACGGTCATGAAGAGTTCGCCGTCCCGAATCGCCTGGCGTCCGTCGGTAGTGGCATCGATGCCTACCACCGGAACAGAGGTGGGCTCGATGTTCTGAGACTTCATTGCCTCAATGGCTCCCAGAGCCATAGCGTCATTGTTGCTGGCGATACAGTCGTACTCCACAGTGGTCAGAAGGGGGGTAACCATATCCTGAGCCGTCGCCCGATCCCAGTCTGCAACCAAAGGAGCCGATGCTTCTGTGGCCTTGATTCCGTTGTCTTCAAAAGCCTGCAGAAGAGACAGGGTACGATTGGTTGTGGAAACCTGTCCCAGGGTGCCCTGGATCAGGATGTACTTGATCTCCGTCTTTCCCTGCTCTTTGAAATAATCTGACAAGGCCTGACCCTGGAAGTAACCGGAGGTCATCTCGTCCGAACCTACATATACAACATTGTCATTCAAAACGGCATCGGTATCGTCCGGAGCCCGGTTTACGAATACCACCTTCATATCACCGGCTGCATTGACGATCTGCTGGCAGGCATCGGCCGCTGCATCCACCGGATTCACTATGATGACCTTCTGTCCATCGTTTTTGGCTGTTTCCACAAATTGCAGGAGTTTGCTTTGGTCATTCTGGGCATCCTGGGTGGTCAGCTTGATTCCCAGGGTCTCCGCTGCAGAAATAGCGCCGGATTCCATCTCGGACAGGAATTCATCTCTGCTTGACATGATCAGTGTCACAGTTCCAAGATCCGCATGGCCACTTTCATCCCCGGAGCTGCTGGCTGAGGCACTTCCCGAATCGGAGCTTGCGGATGAGGATTTCTCACTCTTCTTGTCCGAACTACCGGAATTGCCGCATCCGGCCAGTCCTCCCAATGTCAGAGCAGCTGTCAGTAATACAAGGATCGTTTTCTTAATCATCTTGGTCCTCCTGTTTGCTTTTCTTTTGCGCCTTTTGTCGGCCTTTTGTATCGATACTGTTTATAGTATACCCTATTTGCCTTTTTGTGTCTTTTGCTAATTTGCTCTGAATTGCACAGTCATTCTTTGTTTATTTTGATTTCCTGCACTTTGCTAATTGAACAATTAATTTTTGCAAAATACTTTTTTGTTGTGCATTCTATATAAAATTCTGGATTTTATCCTGGAGCTATAGTATAATGGCTTTAGTGAAACGGAAGGAATGCAGCGTGGGAGGAATTCTATGACCCTTAGGTATGCAAAAGACTTGATTTCAACATCCTTCGTAGAGGAGACCCGGCCTCGGCTTTTGGCAGTCAGTGATATTTCCAGTGTCTTTGGCCAACCTGGCCAGGAGCTGCAGGCTCAGGAGGACTCTCTGGAATTGATATTAGTTCGGACCGGGAACGGAACTTACCTGGTGAACACGGAGCGGTTTGAGGTCAAGGCCGGAATGATTCTTGTCTGCAACCAGGGCATTCGTTGTCACGAGATACCGAAGGTCGGCCACCATCTGTCCGTCATGCGCATTTCCATCGATGATGTATGTGTCAAGGGTCTGCCCAGAAACCATTTGATTCCCATCGGTGTCAAGCCTGTCCTGGAGGTCGGAACGGACTTCACCATGATGGATGCCATGTTTCGCTCCATCTACGATTCTCTTGCCGATGGCAAGGAAGACCAGCGGGAGAAGGCCTTTTACATGACCCAGGCTCTGCTGTCCTGCATTTTGCACCTCTTTCGGGAATCCGGCAGCCCTGCTTCGGGGGAAGCCCGCAGGGATAGTCTCTCCCTTTTATCCGAGATCAAACATTATATTGACAATCATTATACGAAGAAACTTTCTCTTACAGATATCAGTGAATATTTTTTTATCAGCCCTTCTTACTTGTCTCACCTTTTCAAACGGGAGCTGGGTTACTCCCCCATGCAATATATTGTAAGGCGCCGCATAGAAAAGGCCCAGGTTTTGCTGGCCTTTACCGGGAAAACTGTGACTGAGATCGCAGCGGATGTAGGCTTCAACAGTCCCAGCCATTTCAATGTGCAATTCAAAAAACAGGTGGGAGAATCCCCTCTGGAATATCGGAAGCACAACTGGAACGGAAGCTAAATCTGGCTTCGAGGTAGGCAGGCCGCCGGGGTCCTGGCGAAAAAAGCAAGAAATTATATTGTTGCGGCTGCAATTGCTATATTATAATCGGTGCAGCAAAGGAACAGGAAAGGTCCATGGGGCTGGCACCGCCTCCCCAGTGAATGAAAGACTGGTCTCAATATCAAAGGAGGCAGGGGGAATAATCTGCTAATAGGGAGACATTTTCCTTGCGATATCCTCTTTTGATTTTCAATTAAATCCTTCAATGTTATGGTGGTTATAGTGGTAAAAGGATGAAGTTGCCAAGAGTTGTTTTAATCCAGGAGAACAGAAAAAGGAGAGAACAGTATGACATCCAAAGAGAGAGTACAGACAACATTTGCCCACAAACAGCCGGATAAGGTGGCCGTAGACTTTGGCGGAATGAGCTGTTCCATGGTCAATGCCACGGTGTTAGCTCAGCTGAGAGACTATTATGGCTTGGAGAAGCGACTTCCCAAGATCAATGATATGTCTACCATGACAGCTTATGTGGAGCCGGATTTGGCAGATTGCATGGGATGTGATATCCAGCAACTCTATAATTATGGAGATACCTATGGACATAGGAATGTAGAGTGGAAGGAATGGGAGTATCACGGAACCAAGATTTTGATTCCCCAGGATTGTACCATCAAGGAGGATGGCAATGGTGGCTACTATGTCTATCCGGAAGGGGATGACACCGTGGAGCCCAGCGGCCATATGCCTGCCAATGGCTTTTATTTCGACAACCTCACCCGGACACCGGAATTTGATGAGGACCAGGGAGATCCGGCAGACAATGTAGCAGACTATATGCTGGTTTCTGATGAGCAAATTGCCTATCATAAGAAGGTTTTGGAGGAGGTAAGGGCAGACCAGAGAGCCATTCAGGTAGGCCCCTGCTATGCCGGTCTGGGGGATGCCAATAATATCCCGGGACCCAATCTCAAGCACCCCAAGGGCATTCGGTCCATCTCCGAATGGTATACGGCGCCCCTGCTCTATCCGGAGTATGTGGAGGAGGTCTTTGACCGGGGAACGGATATCGTGATTGAGAATATGAAGCGCTATTGGGAGGCCTTTGGCAGCGATATCGATATCATGTTCCTGGATGGCACGGATTTCGGAACCCAAAGAGGCCCCTTTATGAGCGTGGATACCTTCCGGGAGCTCTATGTACCCTATTACAAGAAGATGAATGACTGGATCCACACCCACACCACCTGGAAGACCCTGAAACACTCCTGCGGCGGAATCTTTGAACTTTTGCCTTATATCATAGAGTCCGGCTTTGATGCTATTAATCCGGTACAATGCTCTGCCACAGGTATGGATCCCAAGGCTCTCAAGGAGACCTTTGGCAAGGATATCGTATTCTGGGGCGGCGGGGTAGACACCCAGAAGGTTCTTCCCTTCGGAACTCCGGAGGAGGTGAGAGCCCAGGTTCTGGAGAGACTGGAAATCTTTGCTAAGGATGGCGGTTATGTATGCAATACCATCCATAATATTCAGTGTAATACGCCGGTAGAGAACGTGGTGGCTATGGTGGATGCCATCAAGGAATTTAACGGCGACAAATAATACACCATGGAGGATGAATCATGTTAAAAAAAGAGAATGTATCGCTGGGCATTGCACCCATTGGCTGGACCAATGATGATATGCCGGATCTGGGCAAGGAGAATACCTTTGAGCAGACCATCAGTGAGATGGCTCTGGCCGGATTCACGGGCTGCGAGGTGGGAAGCCATTTTCCCACAGATCCGGTGGTCCTGAAGAAGGCCTTGGACTTGAGAAAGATGACGATCTGTAACCAGTGGTTTTCTTCTTTCTTGATTACCCAGCCCTATGAAGAAGTGGAGAAGGCCTTTGTGAAGCAGTGTGATTTCCTGCTGCAGGTAGGCTCTCGCTGCATCGGTGCCTCAGAGCAGAGCCATAGCATCCAGGGTATGCTGGATCAGCCTATTTTCGAGGGAAAATATGTGATGAACGACCAGGAATGGGATATGCTGGCGCAGGGTCTGAATAAGCTGGGCAAGATTGCCAAGGACAAGGGCATGGTTCTTACCTTCCATCATCATATGGGTACTGTAGTGCAGACAGAGGAAGAGATTGACCGCTTTATGGATTCTGTGGATCCGGATCTGGTTTACCTCCTCTTCGACAGCGGCCATTGCTCCTTCGCGGGCATTGACCCGGTGAAGGTCTTGAAGAAGTATGTCAACCGTGTGCGCCATGTCCATCTGAAGGATCTGAGAAAGGACGTGGTTCAGAAGGCGAAGGAGGAGCGGTGGAGCTTCCTCAAGGGAGTGCGTCAGGGCACCTTTACCGTGCCGGGAGACGGAGACGTGGACTTCTCCCCCCTCTTTGATATTCTGGCAGAGGCCGATTACAAGGGCTGGGTAGTCGTAGAGGCAGAGCAGGATCCCCAGGTAGCCAATCCCTTCGAATATGCATTAAAAGCAAGAAATTATATTGCCGAGCATACGGGACTTTGATAAGATAAAAGCATGTTCGGCGGATACGCCAGGCCGGCGAAATGCGGAGCCTTTTGGAAGCTGGCTCTGAATCGTTATACTGAGATAAGGACCCAATAAAGAGCAAGAAATCAATATAAGGAGATTAGTACAATGGCTGACAAGTTAAGAATTGGTCTGCTGGGCGGCGGACGCATCGGAAAATTGCATGGAACCAACATTCAGAATTTTATCCCCAACGCAGAGGTGGTTGTAGTTGCGGATCCCTTCATGAATGATGCTATGAAGGACTGGGCTGCCAGCGTAGGTATTGCCAAGACCACCAATGATCCGGAGGAAGTATTCAGCAATCCGGATGTGGATGCAGTATTTATCTGCTCCTCCACCGATACCCATGCAGATTTCATCATCAAGGCCGCCAAGGCAGGCAAGCATATCTTCTGTGAGAAGCCCATTCATACCCAGGTTGCCCGGATCGAGGAGGCTCTCAAGGCTGTGGAAGAAGCCAAGGTAAAGCTGCAGGTTGGATTTGTACGTCGTTTTGATGCCAGCCACAAGGCAGTTCGGGATACTGTTGCCTCCGGCCAGATGGGCAAGCCCTATATCATCAAGGTTTGCTCCCGTGATCCGGAAGCTCCTCCCATGGAATATGTGAAGGTATCCGGCGGTATCTTCCTGGATATGATGATTCACGACTTTGATATGGTTCGTTATCTGGCAGGCAGCGATGTGACAGAGGTATCTACCGTAGGTACCGTTCTGGTAGATCCCCGTTTTGCAGACTATGATGACGTGGATACCGCCATCGTAACCCTGAAGTTTGCCAATGGCGCCATCGGCGTGATCGACAACTGCCGTCAGGCTCCTTATGGCTACGATCAGAGAGTAGAAGTTCATTGCGAGAAGGGCTGTGTGCGCGACAACAATGTATGCGAGAATCGGGCCATCATCAGCACCAACTCCGGCGAGCTTTCTGCTAAGCCTACCTGGTTCTTCCTGCAGAGATACAACGATGCCTTCGTAGCAGAGGTAAAGGATTTCGTAGCAGCAGTGCTGGAGGACAAGGATGTTCCGGTAACCGGCCAGGATGGTTTGGAGCCCGTGAAGATCGCCATCGCAGCCAAGAAGTCCCTGGTAGAGGGACGTCCTGTGAAGCTGTCCGAGATCGAATGACTCCGTTCCTCCAGCTGCACAGCAGCCCGGAGATGAGTCCTTGATATAGTAGTTCCTTCCTTTCGATATGATAGAACAAGGGCCCTCAGCAGGTTATCCGGCTGGGGGCTCTTTGGCAGTGGCTAGCAGTTAGCGGTTAGTGTTTAGTGTTTAGTGGTTAGCGGACGGATACTGACCACTAATCACTGGCCACTGACCACTGCCCTTAGCCACTGCTCTTAAGGGGGTAGAGTATGTTTTTTACGCATGACAGGGGGTTTTATAAGAGGCTGGCTGTTTTGATGGTTACGCTGGCTTTGCAAAACCTGATTGCTTATAGTGTGAATATGGCGGACAATATTATGCTGGGGGGATATAGCCAGACTACCTTGTCCGGGGCGGCTACGGTGAATCAGATTTTCTTCATGATTCAGCAGCTGGCTCTGGGAATTGGGGACTCTCTGGTTATCCTGGGATCTCAATATTGGGGCAAGGGGGAGGTGAGCCGAATCCGCAGGCTGACCGGCATTGCCTTGAAGTTTACGGGAGTCTGCTGCCTGGCTATTTTCCTCCTGTGTACCCTCTTCCCCAGCCAGCTTTTGTCCTGCTTTACCAGGGATAGGGCCATTATTGAGGAAGGGCTTGCCTATCTGAGTATTGTGAAGTATAGCTTTCTCCTCTTTTTGAGTACCAATTGTCTGATGAGCGCCCTGCGCTGCGTGGAGGTGGTGAGAATTTCCTTCATCATCTCGGTGATTTCCCTCCTGACCAATGTGTCCATTAATTATCTTTTGATCTTTGGAAAGCATGGATGTCCGGAGTTGGGGATCCGGGGGGCTGCCATCGGCACCCTGGTGGCCAGGGCTCTGGAGCTGGTGGTGATCTTGGTCTATGTCTGCAGGAGGGAGCAGAGATTGCGACTTTTCTCAGAGCCTATTTTCCGCAGGGATCCTGAATTGGCTGCGGATTATCGGAGGACGGCTATCCCTACGGTTATGACGGAATTGCTCTGGGGTATCTCAGTTCCCATGCAAACCGGTATCCTGGGTCATTTGACGGCGGATGCTATCGCGGCCAATTCAGTAGCTTCCACCTTCTATACTTATCTGAAGGTGGTAGTTCGGGCTTTGGCCTCTGCAGCCGCAGTTCTCATCGGAGCAGCCATCGGAGAAGGAGATTTGACGGCGGTTAAGGAAAAGGCCAGGACGATCTCTGTGGCAGGGGTGACGGTGGGAGCTGTCATGGGGCTGCTTCTCTTTGTCTTGCGCACCCCCCTCCTGTCCTGCTATAAGCTGAATCCGGCGGCTATGAGCCTGGCGGATCAAATGATGATTCTCTATAGCTTCATTATGGTGGCCATGAGCTTCCAGATGACCATCTGCAACGGAGTCATCCGGGCCGGGGGTGATGTGCGTTTTACCACCGCCCTGAATCTGATCAGCGTTTGGGCTATCGTAATTCCTATCAGCTTCTTGTGTGCCTTCGTATGGAAGGTTCCTATCATGGTTACGGTATTGGCGGTACAATCCGATCAGATCTTCAAGGGCCTTCCCATATGGATCCGCCTGCGGAGCTACCGTTGGATTCGAACCTTAACCCGTTCGGCAGAGGAGTCCCTTTCATGAGCAGACCTGACCTTTTGACAGTCTAAGTCCCGTAATTCGTAGACCTGGTCTTTTGACAGTCTAAGCAAGGTCAGAAGTCCCCCTTTTATGCAAAAGGGGGACATTTTTTGCAAAAGGGGGATTTATCCTTGCTATCTGTCCCTATTCATTCCCCCGGGCGTCACTTGGTGGTAAAGTATAGTCAGTGATAAACGTTAGCGGAAACAGAGAAACAAAAAGGAGGGACACGATGGATCAACAAACATCGCAGGAGTATCTGCTGGAATTAAAAGATATCTCCAAGTCATTCCCCGGCGTGAAGGCCCTGGACAAGGTGAAGCTGCAGCTGCGGCCCGGAAGCGTACATGCTTTATGCGGAGAGAATGGCGCAGGGAAATCCACATTGATCAAGATCATCAATGGAATCTATAAGATGGACAGCGGCGAGATCATCTACAAGGGTCAGAAAATAAGCCCCCAGAATCCAAGACAGATGCTGGATATGGGAATTGCCACCATTCACCAGGAGCTAAGTCCGGTTCCGGAGATGACTGTTGCAGAGAATATTTTCCTTGGAAGAGAGCCCTTGACGGCTACCGGGAATGTAAACTGGAAGAAGCTGTGGAAGGATGCGGAAACTCTTTTGAGGGATTTCGGCTTGAAGTATAATCCCAAGACTCCCATCGGCAATCTGACGGTATCGGACATTGCCTTGATTGAGATTGTCAAGGCTATTTCCCGGGATGCCTCTGTGGTGATCATGGATGAACCTACTTCCTCCATCACCGACAGTGAGGTGCATATTCTTTTTGAAAATATCAAGAAGATGCAGGCCAGGGGAGTGGGAATTATCTACATTTCTCACAAGATGGATGAAATCTTTGAGATCTGTGATGAGGTGACCATCCTGCGAGACGGCCAGTGGATCTACAATTGCATGGCGGATGAGATTGATAAGAACGGCATTATCACTAAGATGGTAGGTCGTGAGATCACAGACCAGTTCCCCAAGGAGGAAGCCCCCATCGGTGATGTGGTACTGGAATTGAAGAATGTCACAGGGGGACGCTTCCAAAACATCAATTTCAAGGTTCGAGCCGGTGAGATCGTGGGCTTTGCCGGCCTGGTAGGAGCCGGACGAAGCGAATTGTTCCGGGCAGTCTTTGGACTGGATCCCATCAAAGAGGGGGAGATATTCCTGGATGGGCAGGCAGTGCATTTTAAGAATGCCCAGCAGGCCATTGATGCCGGAATTCTGATGGCCAGTGAGGACAGGAAGAGAGAAGGAGTTGTTCTCTGCCGTACCATTCGGGAGAATATTACCCTGGCCAGCCTGTCGGATATCTGTGTCAAGGGCGGTTTCCTGAGCTTAAAGAAGGAAAAAGAAAGTATACAGAAGATGATTCAGGAGCTTTCCATCAAGCTGTCTACCCCGGAGGCTCCCGTGGCTTCCCTGTCCGGAGGCAATCAGCAGAAGGTGGTTTTGGCCAAGTGGCTGCTGAGAAGCCCCAAGGTATTGATTTTAGACGAGCCCACCAGGGGCATCGATGTAGGAGCAAAATACGAGATCTACCGCCTGATGTGCAACCTGGCCAAGGAAGGCGTGGCCATCATTATGATTTCCTCGGAAATGCCGGAGATTCTCGGAATGAGCGACAGAGTAGCGGTTATGTCCCAGGGTAAGCTGACTGGGGAATTATCAAGAAAGGAAGCCACGCAGGCCATGATCATGGAACTTGCTGTGAAGGGGTTTGAAAATGAATAATAAGAAGAAAATAACTTTTGCGGACGTATATAGTAAATACGGTATCTTTATTATCCTGCTGGTGGCTATTATCATTTCCACATTTTTGAGCGATTCCTTCCTGTCCGTGCGGAACCTTAGCAATATCGTTCGTCAGAATGCAACGATTATGATTATCGCCTTTGGTTCTCAGATGGTGCTGATCTCCGGTGAGACCGACCTGTCTCCCGGTTCTGTAGTGGCATTTTCCGGCGTTATGTCAGCGATGACCATGGTTGCCACCTCCAGCCCCTGGCTTTCTCTTCTGGTAGGAATTCTGGTTGGATGTGCCTTCGGTTTCCTGAATGGCTGGGTTATCACGACCTGTATGATTCCTTCCTTTATCATGACCCTGGCTACCCAGTTCATCGGCCGTGGCCTGGTATATGTCGTGACAGATGCCAAGCCGGTGGCAGGTTTTGACGCCAGCTTCAAGATCTTCGGACAGGGACAGCTCTTTGGCTTCCTTCCCATGCCTATTGTCATCATGGTGATTGTCTTGATTTTCTACTATACGCTGATGAACCGCAGACGCTTTGGACGCTATGTCTATGCGGTAGGCGGCAATGTGGAGGCAGCCAAGTCCTCCGGTATCAATGTAAAAGCCATTAAGATCAAGGCCTTCCTCTTCGCCGGAGCAGCCGCAGGTCTGGCAGGTGTCATCCTGACCAGCCGTCTGAATTCCGGACAGCCTAACTCCGGTGAGGCTTATGAGTTCGATGCCATCACCGCAGCCATCATCGGCGGTACATCTATGACTGGTGGTATCGGAAAGGTATATGGAACCGTAGTTGGAGCCCTCTTCGTCGGAGTCCTGCTGAACATCATGACCTTGTGTGACGTATCTTCCTATTATCAGAAGATTGTAAAGGGCGCCATCATTGCCATTGCCGTTATCATCGACGTGCAGGTACGTCGGGCACAAAAAACTGCTTAATCTCTTACCAAACCAATACAAATAGACCAAAGAAGCTCCCCGTCGGCGCCAAGCCGGTCGGGGAGCTTCTGCGTAAAGCTTGGTTACAGTGTCAAAAACCTGAGCCCACGACATGCTCGTATGTCGGTGGGGG
This sequence comes from Coriobacteriaceae bacterium, assembly GCA_963649395.1. GTDB lineage: Bacteria > Bacillota > Clostridia > Lachnospirales > Lachnospiraceae > Scatomonas. The sequence continues at coordinate 14,409 of CAVJHW010000043.1, forward strand.
CAGGGCTTTATGACACGCCCCTCAATGAGGGTGAAGTCAAGTTTTTAAATGTCTATGATGTTGCCGCCTGGATCAGTTGACGTAGATCTTCCGATATTCCTTGGGAGTGACACCTACTTCCTTCTTGAAGATCTTGGTAAAGTAGCGGCGGTCGTTGAAGCCTACGGCGGAGGCCACCATGTCCACGGTATAGCTGATATCACACAGGAGCTCCTTGGCCTTGCTGACCCGGGCCGTGGTCAGGTAGGAGGTGAAGGATTCTCCGGTCTTCTCCTTGAATACGACACCGAAATAAGAGGGAGAAAAGTAGAACTTCTCGGCTACGTCCTCCAGACGGAGATTCTCACTTAAATGCTGGTTGATATAGGCCTTGGCCTGGGCGGCAATCTGGGTCTCCGGCACGGTATCGGCCTCCTTTTCCGGCAGAAGGGCCAAAACCTGAGAGACGGCATATTTCATCAGCTGGGAAAGCTTGTAGTGGAGGTTCAAGCCCTCCTGGAAGGTCATAAAGAGATGACGAAAATTCTCACCGATGAGATTGCTGCGGCGCAGGTAGGTAACGATTTCTGAAAAAAGCTCACAATAGACCTCTTGCAGGAGCTGCGGGCAGTCCTTACACCCTTGGGCTCCTGCCTTGAAGATCTGCGTTAGGTCAGAGGTTAGAAGATTGCGATCCCCCAGTTCAATGGAGGAACGAAGCTTCTCCAGTTCAGAATCCGTCAGGGTATAGGTGCATTTCCTGGTGGACAGGATATCAGAGGCCATCAACACCTTGCCCGTTCCCTGAAGAACCCGGGCGTTCATAGTGGAGAAGGCCGTATCGAAGGAGTAAGGAAGGGCGGAAGGGGTAGCTACCGGGATTCCGCAGGTCATGGTCAATACGATTCCCTCCATATCTCCCAGAGATTCGGATAGATCGCTATGCAGGACGGACAGGAAACCGTAGGGGAAGAGATGCTGATCCCCCCTGTAATTCAGGAGAAAGAGAAAGCCATTGCCATTATTGTATTCCTCGCAGTCAATGGTATGATTCTTCATCTCGGTATCGAAGCGTTGTACCAGAGTCTCGGCGAGGGAATTCAGGGTTACATAATTCAATGAAGCGGTATGGTCGATGCGGAGGAAGCCTATCAGAAATTGTGTTCCTTCTTCAAAGTGATAATAGTATTCCTTATTCAAAAGCCCCACCTGAGAAGGAAAGAGCTCCGATTCCTGACCGGAGGCCTTGCTGTAGAGAAGCTGCATCAGCAGAGACCGCCGTTTGGCCTTGATCTGCAGCTTGGTGCTCTTCTTCAGGAAACGGATCTGTCTCTCAGTTTTGGAATTCTTCTCTATCTTCAGAACGATCTTCTCCAGGAGATCATTCAGCTCCTCTCGATTCACCGGCTTCAGCAGGTAGCCCTCCACCCCCAGGTCGATGGCGGAAACGGCATAGTTGAATTGATTCAGGCCGCTGATGATAATGTAGTGGGATTTGAGCCCCTGATCCTTGGCAGCGGATATCATCTCTATGCCGGTCATGTTGGGCATGGAAATATCTGTGATAACAATCTCCGGCTGCAGATCCCGGATCATAGGAAGGGCCTCCTGCCCATTGGCGGCGACCCCGCAGACTTCCAGATCCAGACGATCGTAGTCAATCAGATTCCTGATCAGGAGGGCAATGGCATTCTCGTCCTCCACAATTAAGGCTTTCAGACTCATAATCTATCCCCTTCCCGTTAGTTGTTGGTTTTTGCCATGAAGGCTTGTTATATTATACCATATCCCGGGAAAAAGGAACAGAAAAAGAGGGGAAATAATCTGTGAAAAGGGGGAATATAGGCAGAAAGAGGGCCCCGCATCTATGCAGGGTTGGGGGAAAATGGTAGGATTAGCTTGTGATGGCAAGAGCTCTGCGGGAACTCCCCTCCCTGGAGGAGAGCCCCTGGGCCTGTCGACAGCTTACAATGACACAAGGAATTTGTGAATCTTTACAGTAGAAACGTGTATATAGCACTGATAATAAGAAAAAATAACGAAAGCCCCTGATGAACCAGGGGCTTTTTGCGTATAATCCACCTAAAAAATAGCAAAAATAAACAGGTTTTGAGCAATTATGACTGTTTACATAAGGAGAAGAGTTAGGTATGATACAGGTAGAAACCGAGAGAAAACAGAAGTTGTGAGGAGGATAAGTAATGAAAAGAAAAGCAATTTCTCTATTATTGACAGCAAGTATCTTGGGCACTTTGGCCTTGGCGGGCTGTGGCGGCAGCGACACGTCCGGTTCCGCTTCATCCGGCAGCAGTAAGACGAGTTCTCAGAGCTCCTCTGCTGCTGCCACCACATCCGGAGAGGGATTTGATCTGCCGGGTGAGTTGGTATATCGGGTGGGTTTTGTAAATATTGATAATGCCGATCCCAACTGTTATCCCGCCGCAGTTAATTTCCAGAATTATGTACAGAGTGCGGAATTTGCAGAGGCCATAGGGGCGGATTCCGTAGAGGTTCTGATTGCAGACTCGGCATTGGATATTGAAAAACAGGCCACCAACGTAGAGACCCTGCTGACCAAAGGGGTAGATATGATGTTTATCATCGGCGTGGATACAGAAGGCAATACCGCCTGTGTTGAGACCTGTAATGCAGAAGGCGTTCCGGTATTCATGGTTGGAACAGAGGCTACCGGCGGAAGCTGGAAGTTTATCGGATTCGACGAGGTGGATTACGGAGCAAAGCAGGGAGAATGGTGTGTGGAGAACCTGCCGGAGAATGCCAAGATCTGTCTGTTGGAGGGAACCGCAGGCCGGGAGGCTTCCATTAAGAGAAAGCAGGGATTTGAGGATGCCATTGCTGCCCGGGAGGATCTGGAGATTCTGTCCAGTCAGCCGGGAGATTTCGATTCTGCCACATCTATGCAGGTAACAGAGGACTGGATTACCGCCTACGGAGATGAGATCAATTGCATCGTGGGACCGGACAACAAGTCTGCAGCCGGTGCGGTAGAGGCTTTGAATCAGAATAACATGCTGGATCAGGTAGAGGTCGTTGGCTGTGTGGGTTCTCTGGATGATACCTCCTATATCAAGGATGGTTCCTGGGCCGCTGGTGTGCTGTGCTATTGGCCCTCGATCGGTAACCTCTGCGGCGAGGTATGCAAGGCCATGTATCTGGGAGAAACCGTAGAGGATCGCACCAATATCGACCTGTATGCGATTGATAAGACCAATGTGGAGGAACTTTCCAAGGAAGTATTAGGCGCATAAGGCATTCCGAAACGAACTGGGGTGGAGGGCTGCCGATGCTGGCGCCCGAAGAGTGAGGGTTCGCTGCTGGAGGAAAGCCCCGGAGCAATCCGGGGCTTTTGGTCTGGTGTCCGTCAAAACAGGGAGTTTCGAAAGTCCTTGGGTGAGCTGCCTACCCGACGTTGGAAGACAGCGGTGAAGCTGGTGGGGTACTCGTAGCCCACCTTGGCAGCGATTTCTGCTATGGAGAGGTTGGTTCCCTGGAGTAATTCCTTGGACCGCTGGATGCGGAAGAGGGTGAGATATTCATGGGGCGGACAGCCCACCTCCTGCTTGAAGAGGCGGGTAAAGTGAAATTGGCTGATATTAAGCCAGTCGGCGATCCCCCGGACATCTAGGGGTTCCGCATAGTGAGACCGGATATATTGAATGGCCTGCGTGACCAGGGAGTTGCCGGAGGAATTGAGATAATCCCCGCTCTCGTTGTTGGCAAATAGCATGCCGCATAAGATGTCATGGATCGAACAGGCAAGCTGGTTTTCTGCCATAAGACCTCCGCCGGTGGACTCATTTTGCCGGAGCAGTTCCAGAAGCTGGCGAATCTTGCCGGGAATCAGGCTGTCGGGATGCAGAGGGAAAACAGCCTGATGACGGGCCAGAATCTGTTCGTAGAATTTATCACTGTTGCTGCCGTTGAAATGCAAAAAGGAAAAAACGGTAGCATTTTCCAGAGCAGAATAGGTATGAGGAAAATGACAATTGATCAGGGCAATGTCTCCCTGGTCGGCAGCATAGGTCTTGCCCACGTTCTCAATCTCCATGCGCCCTTTTTCTACAAAAATGATCAGGTAGTTGTTATAGTTCTTGCGTTGGATCCGATAGTCTCTGTTGCAGATAAAATGTC
>CAVJHW010000044.1:0-9564 GCA_963649395.1 Coriobacteriaceae bacterium
GGATTGCCCTTGGAGTCAATCAAGACCGCCTTAATCCGTGTCGATCCCAATTCAATCCCCAGAATGCCATTTCCTTCTTTCCCGGGCTTTTTTCCTTGCTCCTTCATCCGAGATCCTCCTCTTATCTGATACCATCCCGGTAATAAGCCGAATTCCAGCGCAACTCCTGGCGCAGCCGCGGAATCCTGGTGTCCTTATCAATCACAATGCACTCAATCCCCATGGCATCTGCCCAGTCCCTCATTTGGTCTGCTGTCAGATCATAGGTAAAGACCGTATGATGGGCGCCACCTGCATAGATCCAGGCCTCAGCGCCTACCTGCAGATTGGGCTGGGGGGTCCAGAAATTGGTAGCTACCGGAAGGTGGGGCATGGCTTTCTCCGTTTTTTGACAGGTCACCTCATTGACAATCAGGCGAAATCGGCTGCCCAGATCAATTAAGGATACGGCAATGCCGGCCCCCTCCTTGGAAGTAAAAACCAGACGAGCCGGATCTTCTCTCTCCCCCATAGAAAGGGGACAGCAACGGATAGAAATCTGACCGTCTGCGATGGAAGGACATACCTCCAGCATATGGGCCTCCAAAACGCCTTCCTTGCCTGGCACCAGATTGTAGGTATAATCCTCCATAAAGGAGGTACCCTTTGCTCCTGCCTTATCCTGGGTCATGCATTTCATCAGGCGGACCAGGGCGGCCGTCTTCCAGTCTCCCTCGCCTCCAAAGCCATAACCCTTTTGCATCAGGCGCTGTATAGCCAGGCCAGGCAGCTGCTTCAGCTTACCCAAATCGCCAAAATGCGTCACGATTGCCTGGTAGTTCTTTTCCTCCAGAAAGCGCTCAAAACCGATCTCAATGCCAGCCTGTACTGCTACATGGCGGCGAAACTCCTCTGGATCTCTTCCATCCTCTGTCAAAGCATAGATGTCGTAATATTCCTCCACCAGTCTTTGAATCTCATCGGGGCTTACCTGACTCACATACTTCTCGATCTCCTTCACCGGCCAGGCGTCAATCTCCCAGCCAAATTTGATTTGGGCCTCAACCTTGTCTCCCTCCGTCACGGCTACATTGCGCATATTGTCGGCAATCCTGCACACTCTGATATGACGGCTCTCGATAAGACCAACCGCGGTAACCATCCAGTCGGCAATCCGCTTCTGCAGTCCCTCCTCCCTCCAATAACCCATAATCACCTTGCGTTCGATCCCCATCCGGGTCACCACATGACCGAATTCCCGATCTCCATGGGCCGCCTGGTTTTCATTCATGAAATCCATATCAATGGTATCGTAGGGAATTTCCTGATTATACTGGGTATGAAGATGCAGCAGAGCCTTCCGGTACTCTTGCAGACCAAGGATCCAGGCCTTGGCCGGGGAAAAGGTATGCATCCAGACAATCAAACCAGCGCAGGCGGGATCCGCATTTGCCTCATTCATGGTCTGGCGGATCAATGCGCCCGTGATCAGAGTTGGCTTCCACACCACCTCAAAGGGCAGGTGGCCGGAGGCATTTAAGGTGTCTACCATCTCTCTTGCATGGGCAGCCACGTGCTCCAAACATTCTTCTCCATATAAATCCTGTGAGCCTGTACAAAACCAAAATTGATATTGCTTGCTATTGTTTTTCAATCTTCTTCACCTACCGAATCCTCTGTTGACTGACGAAGGATTAATTCCGGCGGAATCAGACGCAGCACCTTGCTTTTCTCATCCGGTATCCCTTGAATTCTTTCCAGAAGGAGCTCTGCAGCCATTTTCCCCAATTCTTCCTGGGGATGGGTCACAGTTGTCAATCCAGGAAGACCATCTGCTCCCCGGACAGAGTTGTCATAGCCGGTGACGGCAATCTGCTTTGGCACGGATATTTTCCTATCTCGCAAAAAACCCAAAACCTGCACAGCAATCTGGTCGTTATAGCAGGCCACGGCGTCCACATCAGGATGGTCTGCTAATACCCTTCCCAGGGCAAAGGAGGGCTTTGTTTTACGATCCTCTGTATGATACCAGATCACCAGATCCGGATCATAGAAAATACCTGCCTCCTGCAGGGCCGTCACGTATCCCCTGTGTCGCCCTGCCCCCTGGCTGTCATCTGCCTTGAAAATACCTGCAATTCTGCGTCTGCCCCTCTCGAGCAGGTGCTTCACCAGCAGATATTCCCCCCGACAATCGTCCATCAAAAGCTCCGGCTTATCCTCCATCTGAGGATAATGTCCCTGGATAAAGACATAGGGAATGCCATAGTTCTCCAGTTGTTGATACAAGTGCAAATGCTTGCACAGGATCTGACTTTTACTGGGCTCTATGATAAGACCATCAATAGGCTTATGCAACAATTCCTCCAGAATCTGCGCCTCCCGGCTACGGGAATTCCCAGTATTTTTCAGGATAATACTGTAACCATGGGCGCTTAAAACCTGGTCAATGCCCTGGATGAGCCGGGGAAAAATGTAGTCCGACAGATAGGTGGTAACCACCGCAATGTTCTTGGACTCCACACGGTGCAGGGTCTGTTCTGTGCAAAAGGTCCCTTTTCCGTGGATTGCTCTCACATAGCCCTCATTTTCCAGAATGGCAAAGGCCTTTCTCACCGTATGACGGCTCACCCCATACTTTTGTACCAGTTCATTCTCCGAGGGCAGCTTATCCCCCGCTTTAATATCACCGGAAAGCATCCTTTCTCTCAATTCTTCCATCAACAGATAATATTTTGCTTTTCCTGTCTCCATGTTTCCTCCGTAGCCTACGATTCGGAATACTGCTTCTGTATACACCTCCATATTACAACTTGTACGCTCCTCTTTACAAGTTGTTTATTTTATATGAAAGCCCCGACAAGCAGCCGGGCTGAGGGCAAGCTTGCTTGCACCGAAGCACGGATATTTGTCGGGCAAGCCGGTAGGGATCTTCCTGTTGTAAAAGCCTTCCAAATTGGGTATACTCTTGGATAGAGTTTTGATGGATCTTCTCTTAGATAGAGTTTTGATGGATCTTTTGGATATGGGAGGTTTTCTTATGGCATTTGATGGAATTACCATTGCAAATATACGTTACGAATTAGAATCTGCCTTGGTAGGGGGGCGTATCTCCAAGATTGCCCAGCCGGAGGCGGATGAGCTCTTGATTACGGTGAAGAATGGCAAGGAGCAGTTTCGTCTGCTTCTGTCTGCCAGTGCCTCCCTGCCTCTGGTTTACCTGACGGACCAGAATAAGCCCAGCCCCATGACAGCCCCTAATTTCTGCATGCTGCTGCGCAAGCACATTGGCAGCGGGCGGATCCTCTCCATCGAGCAGCCGGGGCTGGAGCGCATCCTGGTCTTTCATATTGAACACCGTAATGAATTGGGGGATCTCTGTACCAAGAAGCTGGTGGCGGAGATTATGGGAAAGCACAGTAATCTCATCTTTTGCACGGAGGAGGATCAGATTCTGGACTCCATCAAGCATGTGTCGGCTCACATGAGTTCTGTGCGGGAGGTGCTGCCCGGGCGGAGCTATTTTATTCCCCAGACCCAGGAGAAGAAGGATCCCCTGACCATCACGGAGGAGGAATTCTATTCCTTTGTCTGCACCAAACCCTGCCCCATCTACAAGGCAATTTACTCCTCTCTTACCGGTTTCTCCCCTCTCATGGCGGAGGAACTTTGCTATCGGGCTTCCATCGATGGCAATCTGTCGGCAGAATCCCTGGAAGAGACGGCTCGTCTTCATCTCTTCCATACCTTTGAACGGATGATGGAGGAGGTCCAATCCCATGCCTTCCATCCTGCCATCCTCTATCGGGGACGGGAGCCCTTTGAATTCTCTTCCCTGGAGCTGACTCAATATCAGGATTATGAGGCTGTACCTTTCGCTTCGATCTCTCAGCTCCTGGAAACTTATTATGCTGACAAGAACCGCATCACCCGCATCCGCCAGAAGTCCTCGGACCTGCGCCGGATCGTAACCACGGCCCTGGAGCGTAATGTCAAGAAGCTGAATCTGCAAGAAAAACAGCTCCATGACACCCAGAAAAAGGACAAATATCGGATCTACGGGGAATTGCTCAATACCTACGGCTATAGTCTGGAAGCAGGGGCCAGGGAATTGTCCGCCATCAATTATTATAACGGAGAGCCTATCACGGTTCCCTTGGATGCCACCCTGTCTCCGGCAGACAATGCCAAGAAATACTTTGACCGCTATGGCAAGCTGAAGCGGACGGCGGAGGCTTTGGATAGCCAGATTGGGGAGACCCAGTCGGATATTGCCCATCTGGAGAGCATCAGCGCCTCCCTGGATCTGGCTCTTGAGGAAAATGATCTGGCCCAGATTCGGGAGGAATTGTCGGAATATGGCTACATCCGTTATAAGAATCTTCCCGGCAAGAAAAAGCAAAAGCTAGTCTCCCAGCCCTTGCATTTTCAATCTTCCCTGGGCTTTGACATCTATGTGGGGAAGAACAATTATCAGAACGAGGACTTGTCCTTTAAGCTGGCTTCCGCCACCGATTGGTGGTTCCATGCCAAGGGCATTCCCGGATCTCATGTCATCGTAAAGGCGCAGGGTCAGGAATTGCCAGATGTTGTCTTCGAGGAAGCCGGTCGGCTGGCTGCCTATTACTCCAAGGGACGTCAGGCTCCCAAGGTGGAGGTGGACTATACCCAGAAAAAGAACCTGCGCAAGCCCGCAGGCGCCAAGCCTGGCTTCGTGATCTACCATACCAACTACTCTTTGATGGCTGAGCCCGAGATCCGAGGCATCCAGGAGATAAAATAAGCGCCCGTGCCGCCCAAACCGCCGGTTACACGGATTGTTCCGCGCTACCCACTCCCCCACGGGAACCAAACCTGTATTGTTACCGGAATTTGACAAAGATTTCATAGAAAATTCATTCTTTTTTTCAGGCCCCTATGCTATACTTGATTTCTAGTACATGGTTTTGCAATGACCGAGTTAGATAAAGTTGGCCGACGGAATTGCTCGGTTGTTTCGAAACTGATGTGCTGATGTCGGCTGCCAGGCAGGAGATTGCCTTCCGGCAGCCGACTCTTATTTGAGGAAGGATAAGTGAGGGACATTCATTTATGAAACACAAGCTCAAACAGGCCAAGCAGACTGAGGTACTTCCTGTACGTCGCCCTACTACCCGCTATCGAGCCGATATTCACAAGGGGCTCACCACTGCCCAGGTGAAGGAGTATTGGGAGAACGGCTGGGATAACTGTTCGGTGGAGCCGCCGTCCAAGACTACCAAGGAAATCATCAAGGGGAATTTATTAACTTATTTCAACCTTATTTTTTTCTTAATATCCGTTCTTTTGATCATTGTCGGGTCTTTTCGGGATCTTACCTTTCTTCCCATTATCATTGCTAATACCCTGATCGGTATTGTCCAGGAGCTGAATGCCAAGAAGACACTGGAAAAGCTGAATGTGCTGAACGCCCCCAAGGCTCGGGTGGTGCGAAATGGCAAGATCAAGAATATTCCGGCGGAGCATCTGGTACTGGATGATATTGTCATTTTCGGTGCCGGTAACCAGATCTGCGCCGATGCCGTGGTGCTGGAAGGGAATGTATCGGTCAATGAATCCCTCCTGACGGGTGAATCCGATGAGATTACCAAGCAGCCGGGAGATCACTTGATGTCCGGCAGCTTTATTGTATCCGGCAGCTGCTATGCCCGCCTGGAGAAGGTAGGGGAGGATTCCTATATCTCCAAGCTGACTCTGGAGGCTAAGGCTGCCAAGGAGGGGGAGCAATCTGAGATGATCCGCTCCCTCAACCGTTTGGTTATGGTGGTGGGCATCCTGATCATTCCCATCGGCCTCATCCTCTTCGGGCAGCAATTTATCTTTGCCAAGGCCTCTTTGAAGGATAGCGTGACCTCTATGGTGGCCGCTATCATCGGCATGATCCCCGAGGGCATGTATCTGCTGGCCAGTATCACCTTGGCCGTCAGCGTAGTAAGGCTTTCGGCCAAGAAGGTTCTGGTTCATGATATGAAATGCATCGAGACCCTGGCCAGGGTCAACGTTCTTTGCGTAGATAAGACCGGTACCATCACGGAAAATACCATGAAGGTGAACAGTATCCAGCCCCTTCCTGCCTACGATCCCCGCAAGATGGAGCCCCTGGAGGAGACCCTCAGTGATTTTGCCGCTGCCCAGGCTGCCGACAATATTACCATGCAGGCCCTCAAGGACTACTTCCGTACTCCGGGCGGTCTTAGACCCCAGAGTATTACCGGCTTCTCCTCCGCCTATAAGTACTGCAGTGCCACCTTTTCCGGTATTTCCTATGTATTGGGTGCGCCGGAGTTCGTTCTGCGGGAGGATTATGAGAGATACCGGGACCTCATCGAACAGCACAGCAGCCGGGGCTATCGTGTCCTGGTTTATGGAAAATACAGTGGTCATCCGGAAGGAAAAGCCTTGACAGGCAAGGTTCTTCCCCTCTGTTTGATTCTTCTGTCCAACCCCATCCGCAAGGATGCACCGGATACCTTCCGCTTCTTTGCCAAACAGGGGGTTGAGATCAAGGTGATTTCCGGGGATAATCCGGTAACGGTATCGGAGGTTGCCCGGCAAGCCGGAATCTCGGGGGCGGAACGCTATGTGGACGCCAGCACCCTGCGGACCAAAGAGGATATTTCCAAGGCAATTCTGGAATATACGGTCTTCGGCCGGGTAACTCCCAACCAGAAAAGAATGTTTGTGAAGGCCTTGAAGGCAGCAGGCAAGACCGTTGCCATGACGGGAGACGGCGTCAACGATGTGCTGGCTCTCAAGGATGCCGATTGCTCTGTGGCTATGGCCTCCGGAAGTGACGCGGCTGCCCAGGCCTCCCAGCTGGTATTGCTGGATTCCAACTTCTCCTGCATGCCTGCCGTGGTAATGGAAGGCCGCCAGGTGGTGAACAATCTGGAACGCTCCGGCAGCCTCTTCCTGGTAAAGAATATATTTTCCCTGCTGATGTCCATGTTTTCCATTATATTCAGCATCAGCTACCCGCTGGAGCCCTCACAGATCTCCCTGATCAGTATGTTCACCATCGGGATTCCTGCCTTCTTCCTGTCGCAGATTCCCAATAAGAACCTGATCCGAGGGCATTTCATCAGCAATATCTTGTTGAAGGCTCTGCCCGCCGGCATCACCGATGCCTTGATTGTAGGAGCCCTGGTCATCTTCGGGGAAACCTTCCATGTGAATTCCGTGGACATCTCTACCGCAGCCACCATGCTGCTGGCCATTGTAGGCTTCATGATTCTCTACCAGATCAGCAAGCCCATGGATGCCATTCGCTGGGTCATTTGGGGCGTCTCCCTCTTGGGACTGCTCCTCAGCTCTACCTTCCTGAAAGACCTATTTGCGATCTACAGCATGTCCACGCAGTGCATCATGCTCTTTGTGGTATTCTCCATCATCACAGAGCCCCTCTTCCGCTACCTTACCAAGCTGGTAGCAGCCTTGCGAGTCTTATATGCAAGGATCCGTGACAAGATTCAGAGGAGCAGAGAAGCGTAAAGAAATGGAGTCTTCCTAGGAAGACTCCATTTCTTTATGGGGATGTGCGCCTGGCGGCGCACTCCCACTCATCTGCTTTCCAAGGAACTCATTGTCCCATAACAACTTCTGCATGACTTCCACTGAACGCAACCCCATATTTTAGAATTTCTGTCACACCATTCTCACGAAGCTTTCTGTCATAGTGCATCTCTTCTATCTGATGCAATGCTGTTTTCGCCAAATTCCTTAATTGTTCCTCATCACATTTTTTGACTGCCTTTAATTCGATAAGAATTCCGGGCAAACCCGCTCTTGTGGGGGTCAGACACAGATCATATCTGCCATCACCGGATTCCTGATTGGAAGACTCCTTGTACTCTCCGTTTGTCATTGCCAAAAGCCCCAGGAGTAGTCCGTGATAGAAGCTTTCTTGGGCAGTATCATAATAGCTGACAGCTGTTTTCAGCAAAGTATTCAGTCGTTCTTTCAGCAATTGCGGATTACCGGAATAAATTGCTTCTTGAACGCCAATGGCTGCGGCTTGTGGAATTATAGTGGCCAGCCTTTCCAGGATTTCGCTTTGATATACGATACGGATCTCACGGTTCGGCAGTGTCACCTCGCACATGGCACCGGCACCATAAGGCATACTTTTTCCCGAAACCTTCAAATAACCGGAGACCAGGAGGAAACTGTATATGGATGAGGGATTCTTCTGAATCTGCGGATATATCACACTAGTGTCAATATAAGTCAGGAAAGATTCTCCCTGCAATAGCTTCTCAAGCTGACCATAAACGGAGGAATCCGCATACTTCATAACCTGGCCGATCACATCGTTGCTGCTGGTAGACAGCCAATAGGCCTGCGGTTCACACCCAGCACTAAAATAATTCACCACTGACCAGGGATTAAAAATCTCGGAAGAACCAAATCGATAACCGTCATACCATTCACAAAGCTCCTCCAACTTCTCCGACGCCCTGTAATATTTTGCCATCTCAGCTACTTCATCCCGTGTAAAGCCAAAATACCCGCTATACTTTTTGTCCAGCACCGAATGAACTACCAGATTGTTGAGACCACTGAAAATGCTTTCTTTCGCTACACGCAAAATTCCCGTCAGGAATCCAAAGGCAAGGTTTTTATTGTCTTTGAAACCACCGGAGAAAAAAATTCTCATAAAAGAAACCACCGGGTCATAAAATCCCTTCAGATAACCCTGCTGAATCGGCGTATCATACTCATCAATGATAATGACAGCCGCTTCTCTATAACAGTTCTGAAGCATTCGCGACAGTCCCCCCAGAGCAGAAATATAATCAGTGCCGTCCGCATCTCCGGCAACCATCCGCCTGTAAAATGCTTTTTCATACTCATTGCACTCCGGGCTGTCCAGAATCCCAGTATGGCGCTGAAACTCTTCCCGAATCAGTCTTGTGATATGCTCATAGGTCTCCGCCCATGTGTCACGCTTTACATCTTTGAAGGTCAAGAAAATCACAGGATACCTTCCCTGATAATCCCGGTATTTCTGCCCACATGCCCAAATTTTTTTATTCTTAAAATAAATCGAGGTATCCTGCCCGGTTTTTTCGAAAAAAGTGCGAAGCATATCCATATTGAGAGTCTTTCCAAAACGGCGCGGTCTGGTAAACAGAGAAACCATAGGGCGCTCATCCAGGAAGTCTCGGATCATCAGCGTTTTATCCACATAATAATATTCGCTGGATGCCAGTCGGTAATCCGAAATCCCTACCGGAAGCGGAAGCCGTGTCACATCCTCCCCCATCATATATTCTTCCACGAAGACACCTCCCCAAACCATTCTTCAAGTTTCTGAATCTGTTCAGATATATCTTCATTATACCTAAACGAAAAAAAATAACAAGCAATATCAGCAGAAAAAGCATTCACCTAAAAGAGGCATGACAGTTTCTTCTGCCATGCCTCTTTTTCAAGCTTCTATTTGCTCATCTTTGCTTATACCGGATAAGCTCCGTCTTCTGTATCGGCCTGTTTGGCGTCTATCCCGGTTTTCTGCGCTTCTCTGTACTTGAAGAAGTCCATGGC
>CAVJHW010000044.1:9574-17432 GCA_963649395.1 Coriobacteriaceae bacterium
GGTCAATACATCCTCATCCTGCTCCTTGTAGGGAGCGATCTCCTGCTCCAGACTGTCCAGCTCATTTTCCAGAAGATCCGCATATCTGCAGGTGATGGGCTTCTCATCTCCGATGACCTTCTTCTGCACCTGGGGATTGAAGGGCTTCACGGTAGCACCGTATTTGCCGCTTAAGACATCTCTGGTCTCCTTGGTAACCATCTTATAGCGCTCTCCCATCAGGACATTAAATACCGCCTGGGTTCCCACAATCTGGGAGGAGGGAGTAACCAGAGGACATTCTCCCAGATCCTTGCGTACCCGGGGAACCTCTTCCAGCACCTCATAATACTTATCCTCTGCGTGCTGCTCCTTGAGCTGGCTGGTCAGGTTGGACAGCATACCGCCGGGTACCTGATAGAGGAGGGTCTTGATATTGACTCCCAGGTTCTTGGGATTCAGCAGGCCATCCTCCAGGCATTGATCCTTGTAGGGACGGAAGTAGTCGGCAATCTCCGCCAGCAGCTTCTGGTCGTAGCCGGTGTCATAGGGAGTTCCCTTGAAGGTCTCCACCATAACCTCCGTAGCAGGCTGGGAGGTTCCCAATGCAAAGGGGGAGATGGCACAGTCAATGACATCCACCCCTGCCTCTACGGCCTTGAGATAGGTCATGGAAGCTACGCCGGAGGTATAATGGGTATGGAGCTGGATAGGAAGGTGGGTAGCCTCCTTCAGCGCCGTGATCAGCTCAGTTGCCTGGTAGGGCAGGAGAAGCCCGGCCATATCCTTGATGCAGATGGAATCTGCCCCCATATCCTCGATCTGCTTGGCGATGCCGGTCCAATATTCCAGGGTATAGGCATCTCCCAGGGTATAGGACAGAGCCACCTGGGCATGGGCCTTTTCCTTGTTGGCTGCCTTAACGGCAGTCTGCAGGTTCCGCAGGTCATTCATACAGTCGAAGATACGGATGATATCAATGCCATTGGCAGCTGATTTCTGTACGAAATATTCCACCACATCATCGGCATAGGGACGGTATCCCAGAATATTCTGTCCACGGAAAAGCATCTGTAGCTTGGTATTCTTGAAGCCCTCTCTCAGCTTCCGCAGGCGCACCCAGGGATCCTCATGCAGAAAACGTAAGGAAGCGTCGAAGGTAGCTCCTCCCCAGCATTCCACCGCATGATAGCCCACCTGATCCATCTTCTCAATGATGGGAAGCATCTCTTCGGTAGGCATACGGGTTGCGATCAGAGACTGGTGGGCATCCCGCAGCACTGTCTCCATTATTTTTACAGGTTTTTTCTCTGTTTCAGACATTTCTTATCTTCCTCCTTGTATCGGTAAGAGTTTCTCTTCAGACACCAAAGATAGCCATGAAGGTACCGGCGGCAACGGCCGTACCAATTACTCCGGCTACATTGGGTCCCATGGCATGCATCAGCAGGAAATTCGTGGGATCCGCTTCCGCCCCCACCTTCTGGGAGACTCGAGCCGCCATAGGAACGGCGGAAACTCCCGCTGAACCGATCAATGGATTAATCTTACCGTGGGTCAGACGGCACATAAGCTTGCCCAGCAAAACACCTCCGGCGGTTCCGAAGATGAAGGCCACCAATCCCAGGGCAACGATCTTCAAAGTGGTAACATTCAGGAAGGCCTCCGCACTGGTGGTAGCTCCTACAGAGGTTCCCAGCAGGATAACTACAATATACATCAGAGCGTTGGATGCGGTCTCTGTCAGCTGCTTCACCACTCCACACTCCCGGAAGAGATTACCCAGCATCAGCATACCTACCAGGGGTGCTGTAGAGGGCAGGATCAGGCAAACCACCACCGTGATAATGATGGGGAAGAGAATCTTCTCCAGCTTGGAAACCGGGCGGAGCTGCTGCATCTTGATCTTTCTCTCTTTTTCCGTAGTCAGAAGCTTCATCACAGGGGGCTGAATAATGGGCACCAATGACATATAGGAATATGCCGCCACGGCGATGGGTCCCATCAAGGCCGTCTGTCCCAGCTTGCCGCACAGGAAGATAGAGGTGGGGCCGTCCGCCCCTCCGATGATGGAGATAGCAGCGGCCTCCTTGCCATTAAATTGCAGCAGGATGGCCAGGAAATAGGCAACATAGATGCCCAGCTGGGCAGCTGCTCCCATCAAGAAGCTAATAGGGTTGGCAATCAGGGGACCAAAGTCCGTCATAGCTCCTACTCCCATGAAAATCAGGGAGGGCAGAATGCTCCATTCATCCAGCTGGAAGAAATACTTCAGCAGTCCGGCTGCGTGCTCTACACCGGCCGCGTCGGTATAAGAGGATGCCATGATATCCGGATAGATATTCACCAGCAGCATACCGAATGCGATAGGTACCAGGAGAAGAGGTTCAAAATCGTGCTTAATTGCCAGATATAGGAAGACAAAGGCCACCAAAATCATGATGTAATTGCCCCAGGTAAGATTAAAAAAAGCAGTCTGATGAACCAGATTGGACAATGTATCTAAAATACTTGACATGTTATTACCTCCGGTCTAATGTTCTCATGCCTGTCTGTTTAGTTCATCGTGGCCAGTACATCGCCGGATTCTACTGCGGCACCTGCCGATACATCAATGCTTGCAATGGTGCCGTCCTGAGGTGCTACCACAGGGATCTCCATCTTCATAGCCTCCAGGATTACTACGGGATCCCCGGCCTTGACAGCCTGGCCCACTGCTGCCTCTACCTTACAGATCTTGCCGGGAACAGAGGCTGTGATCTCCACCCCACCGACAGATCCCGCCGGAGAAGCCGAGGCGGCCGGGGCAGGAGCAGGAGTTGCCACTGCTGCCGGAGCTGCGGGAGCCACTGGAGTCACCGGAGGAATGGGGGCGGATACAGCAGGAGCTGCTGTCGGAACCGGTGCTGCGGCACCCTCCTCCACTGTCACCTGATAGACATTGCCATTTACTGTAATTGTATATGTTTTCATCGAAAGTATCCTCCTAAGCTCTCTTCCATCTTCTGGACGTATTTACTTTTTTGATCGAACGTACCACATAGCCCCCCTCTGAAAGGCTATCTGCTTCTGCAGCGGCAATCGCTGCTGCGATAACCGCCAGAATCTCTCCCTCATCTACCGTTCCATTTCCTCCGGTCCCCGCCAAAGCGGCTGCAGGGCTGCCAGACAGAGGGGAGACAGAACCAACTGCCGAAGAACCGGCTGCCGGAAGGGACCCGGCGCTTCCGCCTGCTGCAGCATTCAAAGCCGCCTGACCTGAAACCTGACCCGAAACCTGGGCTGTCTGCCCCGGGATTCTGTCTGCTTTGGAGCCTGGACCCGCTTGACCGGCACTCTTGCGAGCATCCGGATTCACATATCTCATCAGGTAGATCACTCCGGACAGGAAAATCAGAACCACAAAAACAACCAAAAGACCAATGAGGGTATTCTTACCTGCCTGGGCCATCTTCACGGACAGGGGGTATTCCACATTGATGACAAAATTCTGGGGTGTGGCGCCTGTTGCATCAAAAGTCACTACAATCTCCGCATCGTAGTTCTTGAATTTGGCCTGGGTCTTACAGGTGACAGCGGAATCCGAAGTCTCCACTGTGGTGGTCTCAAGCTCTTCCAGGTCTCCCAGGGTTTCCTGATTGTCCCGGATGGCATCCACCATTACCTCATAAAAACCTCCCTGCTCCCTGGCCGAATCGTACACTTCATCCTCCAGACCAAAAATACTGTCCAGAAATGCCTCTACACTCTCCGCCAGCTGACTTTCTTCCTCCTCTGTCATATCCGCGGATACAGGAACTGCCAGCAGAAAGGTCAGGAGCAAGGACAGGACAAGCAGGATTCTGCTATATCTTTTCTTCATCCTATTCATTGATTGCCACCTCGCTTATACTGTACCATGCTTTTTGTCCGGCTTGTATTCTCTCTTGGTGAAGAGCATCTCCAGGGCGCCAATCAGGTACTTTCTGGTGTCCTCAGCAGCAAGGATGGTATCTACATATCCTCTGCGAGCAGCGGACGCAACACTGTTCTGCAGGGCATCATATTCCGCTGCCTTCTCCTTCAGAGTAGCCGCGTCTGCCCCTTCATACATAATCTTAGCAGCTGCTTGCGCATTCATCATGCCTATCTTGGCTCCGGACCAGGCGAAGACCAGATCGGCCCCCACTGACTTGCTATTCATAGTCAGATATGCACTTCCCAGGGCTTCCCCGGTGATGACATTAACCTTAGGAGTAGTGGCATTGGCAAAGGCATAGGTCAGCTTGGCCACGCTGCGGGCCATATTGGCCTCAGAGCACTTGGTGGCCTTGTAACCCTTCACATTGGTGAAGGTTACCACCGGAATGGAAAAGGCATCGCAAAATTGAACAAACTGAGCAGCCTTCCCTGCACCTCTGGCGCTGAGGACGGCTCCCTTGCCTTCCGTATCCTTGTTGGCTACCACTCCCACCGTAACCCCATTTAACTTAATAAAGGCGGTTACCATGTCGCTTCCGTAGGCTCCCTTACATTCTACATAGACCTGTCCGTCACTGATCTGGGGAAGAAATGCGGCCGGATCAGCCACCAGACTCTCAATTCCCGGACAGGATCGGTTCAGGTCATCCAGGCATTCTCCATAGGACATATCATCCTCATTATTAGAAGGAAGCATGGCTGCCAGTCTGCGGATAGAAGCGATAACCTCCTCCTCTGTTCCGATTCCGTCCACCATACCTGCCTCCTGACTCTGGAAAGAGGCAGCAGCTGTATCACAGAGGGAATCAATATTGCCCTCCAGGGCATTGGGAGAGTTCACGAAGAGCTTTGCCTTCTTCTCTTCCATATAGGTAAAGTCGGAAAGGGCAGGAACCAGAGCCATCCCACCCCCACAGGTACCAAAAATGCCGGTGATCTGGGGAATTACGCCGGATGCATCTGCCTGTGCCATGTAGATCTGACCGAAGCCGTTGAGAGCGTCTGTACTCTCCTCCAGCCTCATGCCTGCGCTGTCAATCAGACCAATGATCGGAGCGCCCATCTTCATAGCCAATTGATATAGGTTCACAATCTTGCGGGCATGCATCTCACCCACTGTGCCATGAAGCACAGCTGCATCCTGGCTATATACATATACAAGACTGCCATCAATGATCCCGTAACCGGTGATCACCCCATCCGAGGGCATGCATTTGTCAGACATGCTGAAATCAGTATTTCTGGCGGTTACCTGTGCGCCGATTTCAACAAAACTTCCGGCATCAAGCAAAGCTTCTATTCTCTGTCTCGCCAAGCTTTGTGTCTCTTTGCTCATTCCTTTACCTCCGCGTCATTTTATTTTCCCCGCTTGCCGGGGACTTAGACAATTACAAAAATTCACTCCATTTTACTATATGCTTTTTCCCCGGATTTTTCAACCATTTTCTGATTATTGTTGACAAGGATTTCACATAAACCCTATAATAGCATCATATGCCGGGGCAGGTCCCGGACAACACTTTTTTCTATCACAAGGAGGATGTATGAGTTGAGTAATAAGCTGATCAATCTTGTCAACATTTCAAAATCTTTTGACGGTGTACCCGTCCTGGACGAATTGAACCTGTATATCAGGGAAAATGAATTCCTGACCCTGCTGGGTCCCAGTGGCTGCGGAAAGACTACCACCTTACGAATTATGGGTGGTTTTGAGCATCCGGATGAAGGTCAGATACTTTTTGACGGCATGGATATTACCAACACTCCCCCCAATAAACGACAACTTAATACAGTTTTTCAGAAATATGCCCTTTTTCCCCACATGTCCATCGCGGAAAATATTGCCTTTGGACTCAAGATTAAGGGGAAGACCAAGGCCTATATCGATGACAAGATCCGCTATGCCCTGAAGCTGGTGAATCTGGAGGGCTTTGAGCACCGGTCTCCTGCCGCCCTCAGCGGCGGCCAGCAGCAGAGGATCGCTATCGCCCGCGCCATTGTCAACGAACCCAAGGTTCTGCTCCTGGATGAACCCCTGGGTGCCCTGGATCTGAAGCTGCGCCAGGATATGCAATATGAGCTGATCCGCCTGAAGAATGAGCTGGGCATTACCTTCGTCTATGTGACCCATGACCAGGAGGAAGCCCTCACCATGTCTGACACCATCGTTGTCATGAATCAGGGCTATATCCAGCAGATTGGCACACCGGAGGACATCTATAACGAACCTCAGAACGCCTTCGTAGCTGACTTTATCGGCGACAGCAACATTTTGGACGGCATCATGGTCCAGGATCGTCTGGTGGAGATCCTGGGAGCCCGCTTTGCCTGTGTGGATACCGGCTTTGGCACCAACAAACCTGTGGACGTGGTCATCCGGCCGGAGGATATCGATCTGGTGGATCCGGACCAGGGCACCATTCGGGGCCGTGTCAGCCACCTGATTTTCAAAGGCGTTCATTACGAGATGGAGGTAAGCGCCCACGGTTATGAATGGCTGGTCCACAGCACAGATATGGTTCCCGTAGGTCAGGAGGTGGGGATTCACGTAGACCCCTTTGACATCCAAATTATGAACAAACCGGAATCGGAAGATGAGGAGGCGGTCCCAATTGAAGAATAATAAGAAATGGCTTGCCGCCCCTTATACGGTATGGGCGGCGGGATTTATCATCATCCCCTTGGTAATGATCCTCTATTATGCCTTTACGGCACAGGAGGGGGGCGGATTCACCTTTTCCAATTTTTCCGAGGTATTTACCACCGAGGTCATGAAGGCGCTGGCTCTCTCCCTGGGGCTTTCTATCGTCAGCACCCTGCTTTGCCTCCTGCTGGCCTATCCTTTGGCCATGATCCTGGCCGAGAAGAATGTCAGTCAGACCAGCTTCATTGTCCTGATCTTTATTCTTCCCATGTGGATGAATTTTCTGCTGCGAACCTTCGCCTGGCAGACCCTGCTGGAGAAAAATGGGGTAATTAATAGCATTTTAAGCTTTCTGCACCTGCCCGCCCTGAATATCATCAATACACCGGCGGCTATTATCCTGGGCATGGTCTATAACTTCCTGCCCTTTATGGTCTTGCCCATCTACAATGTATTGATCAAGATTGACAAGGATACCATGGAAGCAGCCCGCGATCTGGGAGCCAACGGCATGCAGGCCTTTCTGAAGGTTACCCTGCCCCTGTCTGTCCCGGGAATCGTCTCCGGTATCACCATGGTCTTCATTCCGGCTCTTACCACCTTCGTCATCTCCGATCTGCTGGGAGGAAGCAAGATTCTCCTCATCGGAAATGTCATTGAGCAGGAGTTCAAGCAGCTTAATAATTGGAATGTGGGCTCCGCCATGTCTATGGTGCTGATGATCTTCATCATCCTGTCCATGCTGGCTGTAAATAAATATGATAAGAATGGGGAGGGAAATGTATTTTGAGACAAGCAGCGAAAAGAATTTACATGGCCTTGATCCTGATCCTGTTATACGCTCCCATTGCCACCCTGATTGTTTTATCCTTTAATTCCTCCAAATCCAGGGCCAAATGGGGGGGATTTACCACCCAATGGTATACCGCTCTCTTCCAGAATAGGGAGATCATGCAGGCTCTCTATACCACCCTGATCATCGCCCTTCTGGCTGCCCTGATCGCCACCCTCATCGGGACTCTGGCTTCCATCGGTATCCATAATATGGGGCGGCGCAGTCGGTCGATTTTCATGGGCATCACCAATATTCCCATGCTGAACAGTGAGATTGTCATGGGAGTATCCCTGATGCTCCTCTTCATCATCGGCCGCATGGAGCTTGGTTTTTCTACCATATTGATGGCTCATATTACCTTCAATATTCCCTATGTCATATTAAGTGTCATGCCCAAGCTCAAGCAGACCAACAAAAGCACCTATGAGGCAGCCCTGGAT
>CAVJHW010000045.1:0-4944 GCA_963649395.1 Coriobacteriaceae bacterium
TTAAGCACATTTAATCACTTTTGTCAATAATTTTGATTACTTAAGACCTTCTCCTGCATGGCCACCGGCATAAACAGACGATGCCGGGTCTAAACAGATCCCCAGCAGCGCCCTCAGCTGTCTTAAATCATAGCACATTTTCTGAAGCTTGTATACCAGCAATCAAAGAGCAAAAAGGTGCCCTATGGCGGCTACCTTGCGATAGCCGCCATAGGGGTTATAAATTTACCTGTCTCTTGTTTTTTCTTTTTTCTTCTTTCTTCCAACCGTCGCTGCGGTCACTGCTCCGCCAC
The DNA here is from genome assembly GCA_963649395.1 of Coriobacteriaceae bacterium. Taxonomy (GTDB): domain Bacteria; phylum Bacillota; class Clostridia; order Lachnospirales; family Lachnospiraceae; genus Scatomonas. The sequence goes on from CAVJHW010000045.1 coordinate 294, forward strand.
CAGTCAGAAGCAGGGTAAACCAAAGGATCACATTCGTCTTGTCACCAGTCTTGGGAGATTTTGTATTCCCGGTGCCATTCGTTGTAGCTGACCCTTTCCCCGCCGTTGATGTCTTTGCAGTAGGACTTGTAGTTGAGCCCGTCTTATCTGATGCAGCAGATGTGGTCGTCGGACTTACCGTCGGAGCTACTGTTGGGGTCGGGGTCTCCGTTGGGGTCGGCGTCTCCGTCGGGGTCGGCGTCTCCGTTGGGGTCGGCGTCTCCGTTGGGGTTGGCGTCTCCGTCGGGGTTGGCGTCTCCGTCGGGGTCGGCGTCTCCGTCGGGGTTGGCGTCTCCGTCGGGGTCGGTTCCGGTGCTCCTGTAGTGACATTTATGGTATATTCCTGAAGGGTTCCATTCTCCGCTGTGACGGTAAAGGTCCAGGTTTTTCCTCCATCGGCCGTCACGGGTGTGCTGACAGTGGCAAGCTCATGGGTCGGCTTGACAATGACGCAGCTGCTGTCATCGGAAATGGCACTGCCATAGGGAAGTTCCACTTTCCAGGCTGTTCCCTCTGCCGCAGCCTCGATGCCGGAAACCCTTACGCTTTCCAAGCTTACATCGTCTGACTGAACCGTCGCAAGAATCTTAAGGTCAGGCAATGCACTATAGACAAACTTACTAGTGCTTTTCTTCAGCTTTGTATTCATGCCATTATTTTTCGTGGGCTGATCTCCGGTATAACCGCCCCTGGTCATACCGGTATAAGAGCCAACACCAAAGCTTGTGGTATGTAGCACACCATCCGACAGAGTGTAGGTATCAGGGGTTGCAAAATTAAGGGTAAGGGCATTTTTTGTGTTGATATCATACTGAGAAGCCTTTCCCTTTACAGTAGAGGCCTCCGTATTCTCACCGGAAAGAGTGTACTGGGCATAGGTAGATTCCACCAACCCATAGCCGCCGGACTCGGTTATCACAGATTCCAGGCCGGGATTGATCAAAGCCGCCAGCTTGGGAAGCGGCATCTGCAGTCCGTCAAAATCGATGGTCAATTCATCATTGGTCTTGATGTCAAATACGAATTCTCCCTCCTGCAGGCTTACCTTCAATGTGTTCTCCGCCGAGGAGGCAGTAAGGTCCAGACCCATCGCACGCACCACATGATAGGTCACAATGTTATCCGCCGTGGTAAAGCGCAGGATGTTGCTGCCCTCTGTCAGATGCGCCGTAAATGTACCATCTCCATTGGAGGGTACGTCGGTCCAGGTATCTGTCCAGGTATCGCTGCTTCCCACCGGGGCATGCCACTCTACCTTACTTACATTAGAAGAGGGCTGGAAGGTCAGCTTGGCGTATTGGTCTTCTGCCGCCTTCGCATTTCCATTGACAGACCGGATAAAATATCGGATCTCATACTCAGCCGCACCGCAGCCGCTGTCGATCACATTGACACCATTGCCCCCCACATTCACTATTAACACGGTGGTATTCTTCTCATACAGCTTACTGTAAATGTAGGAAGAACCTGTAGTGTCCACAAAATCCAAAGCGTCATAGGTAATGCGGACCACGCTGACTCCCTCTGAAACCGCCTGGATCCTCGCGCCTGCGTAGTAGGGGTCGGTGATGGATACGGAGGAACCGGATATCACCTCGATCTTATAATCCGGGTCTACGTAGTAGTTACCCGTGATGGAGTTGGTTGCCTGCCAATTCCGGTAGAGATACAGTTCGTATTGTTCTCCTACACCAAGCTCAATATAATGGCTGTCCGGGGCATTTGTCAAAACAGCAGAGTCAATACTATCTGCCTTGTCAGCTGCCGCACTGCTTGCAGGTGTCAGATCTGCTGTCGTGATGGTCAGATTCACCGCACCGGTGAAAGTAGCCGCCTTCTTCACATAACCGGGCATTTCCAGCTCATAATGCAAGGTCACGCCACTGGGGATATCATAGGTATAGGTTGTCTGATCTCCATCTACAGATGTACTGGTGGGTTCTATAATTTCCAGAGGCTCGTAAAACTTAACCCTATGGCAAACTTGCAAGGTGGCACCTGTGGGAACGGTGAGACTTGCCGTTATTTTACGTGCAATCAAAAATTTACCAGTATCAGACTGAGAACCCTCTAAGCCATCAAAGTTTCTCAATGCTGTATTGACATAGCCAGAGTAGAGATAGGTCGTACCGTAGCTGCCCCAGTAGGAATCGAATATGGGCAGGAATGCATATTGGTATGCCTCCCCGTAGGCAGAAGCAGGCAGGAGAAACCAGCCCCGGGCACTTCCTCCATTTTGGGCATCCAGACTGCCGGGGAAATACTCTTTTCCGTCCGCCGCTTTCATGGTTACCGTATAACCCACGTTGGAACCGTTAGACAGTCCATAGGTGGTCATGTCCATAGCTCGCAGGGTCAAAGTCTGATCGCCATCCTGGTCGACAATGGTAAAGGGACCGCTGCCATGACCGGTATCGGCCTTAATGCTGGAATAGGTATAGGTGCCAGCCGGAAGGGTGAAGGACACATCGGAGGAATCCACCAGCTTTTCTTCTAATAGGAGATCCCCACTATACACCTTCATGCTGTCGATGACACTGGCTGCAATCAAGTGCATAGTAATCGTGCGTTCCTGCACACTGGTGGGATAGAGAGAGAAGGTAATGATATTGGTCTCTTCCTTACTCAGGGCGGAGGTTACAGCCAGGGTTCCCTGTACCGTATGGTAGCCATCCAACTCTGCCCTGACAGAATAGGAGCCCTCATTCAGGCGATAGATTCCTTTCGTCGCCTCATAAACCGTTCCCTCACCACCTGTGACAGTGATTTGAACCCCTTCTATGCTGTTGCTTCCATCTGTTACAGCAAAGGAGATCGGATATCCCTCCGTTTCCTCCCCATGCCCACCATCATCCGGATCGGTCATGGTGCCGCTTAAGGTTACATTGATAAAGGTATCTGCTGCAATCTCGCAGGTATAGATTCCATCCGTAGCTTCCAGAGTCTTGTCGCCCACCACCACCGAGGTAACCGTGATATCGGGAACACCGGTTTCGATGGAGAAGCTGGCGGCAGAACCCGGGGCAACCGTAGTTGCATAGGTTTCATAGCCATTCACAGTAACCTTGGCATACTGGGCTCCCAGGAACTGGACATCGCAAGTCTCGGTGAGGGGAGACGCACCACAGGAGCTTACCAGGATAGGATAAGGATAGTCCCCATAATAGCCCTTATAAACCTCCCAGTCACTTTCGCTATATTCCTGTCCCCCATAGATATCTGTGGAGAATTTCGCGAAGGCGCTGCCCAGGTGGGTTATAAGGCTGTTGTCCACCATTTGGGCATAATTGAGACGGATAATAGTGTTGGGATCCCAAGTAACCGTGTCCCCCCTTTGGCCTATAGACTCGATACCTTTTAGCTTATAGACGAAAAGGTTAGACAGATTCAAGGTTCCAGTTGCTTTTGCATGTCTGCCAACATCACCGATAGCAAGCCCAACCACACCATTAATCTTCCTAGCACTTACAGTACTTGCTACACTATAACTATTTTTGATCGTAGGTGATGCTTTCTTATAGGTAGGGATGCCGCCCACAAAACCGCCAACCTTATCATAGGCTGAAATACTCCCAGCATTGTAGCATTCCAAAATTGTAACTGTACCATTTGAGTTGGAGAAGCATCCAACAAGCCCTCCCACATAAGAACTATTGGGTGTTGAAATATTTCCAGAATTATAAGATTGAGTAATATTTATAATTGAAGCAGCAGCGCCGACCAATCCCCCAATCTGTTCGGCGTCGCTTGCTAATTCAGGTTCACTGATATTACCGCGATTATAGCTGGAGATAACATTCCAATTACTGGCAGAAATGTAACCAACCAGTCCGCCTACATATCTCTCGCCTTTGATTTCACCAAAATTATAACTGTCAGCAATACCGTAGTCTTCATTGGATGAGACGGCCTTTCCAACCAATCCGCCAACATTATCTTTTCCACTGATCGCAGCATAGTTAACACAACGTCTAATACCAGAACATGCCTGACTTGAGATACCCGCAGCGTATCCGTTGTTTGCTGTTACTTTTCCATAGTTACGACAATCCTCTATTGGTTTTGTTGTCCCTGTTGCTATTCCGGCAGCCTGTCCCGTGCTTGTGACCTCCCCATAATTGCTGCACTCTTTAAGAATTAAGGCTGAATTTGGATAGGTACTACCAACAATGCCCATTGCTCTACCGCTTGTCCAGGCCGAATTATTTACAGTTATAGCTCCCTCGTTTATACAATTAGTGAACTCCAAGGAGTCATTTATGGAACTATGTGCCAATCCGCATGCATCACCAAGGCTAGTGATATCACCGGTGTTTTTACATCCTGTTAGGGTTATGGCATCAGCACTACTAGCCTCACTGGAACGCAAGACAAATCCGGCTGCATCATATCCGTTTGCGATATACTTATCTCCGACTTTTCTATTTCCTGTGCTTTCGATCTTACCATTATTTACGCAGTTTATGAAATTGACTGTAACACCAGCAGAAACAAAACCAGCTACACTTCCTGTGGCAGTAATATTTACATTATTCGTACATTTTTCGAATATACTTTCCCTGACAGTGTGTGCCCAAGCAGCGGAATATTCCGTTGTCGCATTTAAAGTCCC
>CAVJHW010000045.1:4954-17410 GCA_963649395.1 Coriobacteriaceae bacterium
GCTCCGCTTAAATACCCAAACAGCCCTCCGTAATTGGTTTCCGTGCTGCTTATATAGATATTATGGATCGCGAAATTGTTGCCATCAAATATCCCACCAAAGCAATTCTCTGCGGAATTACCAATGGAAACCCATCCGCTTGTATCTGCAGCACAAACAGATGAAAGATCAATATCGTTCGTTAACAGAAACGAACAACCCGTACCGGTTCTGCCCGAATTAACCAATTCCGCCATCTTGACCAGATCAGAAGCAGTGGCAATATAATATGTTTCACCCTCTGAAAAATCCGCAAGGCTTTCCCAATTTGTTTTATTGGCTAAACTGTCATCAGATTTGGATGAGACAAGCGATTCATCATAGGTTGTCCCCATCTCTGCAGTATTTACACTGGTGGAAGTGTCGTCTGTTGCTGACACTTCTGTCGATTCGCCGAGCATCTCTGTCTCCGCAACATCATTACCTGTCATGTTGTCATCTGATACAGATGCATCCGTCGATTCATGACTTGCCTCTGTCTCTGCAGCATTAACATTAGACACCGACGGCCAAAGTCCCATTATTAAAGTAACAATCAAGGATAGCATTACTATCTTTTTGCCTATTCTATGATTACGCAATCTTTACGTCTCCTCCCAAAAACAGAAGCCAAGGCATGGAAACCCACGCCCTGGCCGTATAATACAGTTTTAGTTAGATGCTGCCCAGGAAGCAATTTCCTCACTTAGTGTATTGGCGAAGGTCCAACTGCCACATTTCCAAACAACGGTATAACCATTGGCAGGCAAGACAAGGACAGAAGCACTGATATTTTGTGACAGATCAACCAAAGCGCCACTCGGCGTATAAACCGCATACCCCCAATAATAGATGTCATTAATCGCATTTACATAGGAACCATCATCGCTTAGGGCAACAGAGTTGACCCCACTACCAGAAGCTGCCAGCAAGGCTTTCAGAGTTCCCATCGCTGTGGGCAAGTTTTGAAGCACTGCCGACTTTCCCTTCAGCAATTCATCTGTACTGTCTGTAGAGGGAGCACACACGGAAACGCTTTGATTAGACACAATAGCACTGGCCGGACTGGTTGAGGCATTAACCACGTAAGTATCCGCACTCACCCCAGCTGCCGCCATATTAGCATCTCGAGCAATAACCAAATCCAAGGTATATGTTTGGGGATTACTCGAGCTTGTGGTATAACTGGCGCGAACAATGGCAACACCCACCACATCCATATTCAGTGAAACTGTTCCTAGGCCTGTGATATAACCGCTGTTGGAGCCTGCACCTGCTTCAATTTCACCATCTACCAGCTCGTCCTCATCAGAAATCACCGACCAAGATACATCCTCTGCCTGTGCCTCGTTATCGAAACCAGTTTTGTAATAACTACTTCCGTCATAAGCAGAGAAATACACCTCTAGCTCAACCTCATTTTCATTGCTGTCTACCACAGTTGTATATCCCGTGCCTGGAGCCGGAGACAGGTACACCTCATTGCCATCCATGGCAAATGCGGCCAAGCTCGTGCTCATAACCATCACCAGAGCAAGAAGCAGACCTAAAATACGTGAAAATTTTCTCTTCATGGTTTTACTCCTTCTATGAGTTGTTTGGAAATCCACTAGTTACTTTTTATGATAAAGTTGGCCAACTTTATTTCAATCCTATCCGCCATGACGGATAGCGCCATCACCACAATCAACGAAAGCACGCTGCGTCGCAAGCTTGCCCTCAGCCCGGCTGCTTGTCGGGGCTTTCAAATTAAAATACGCTGAGGCTCCATGATACAGGGAGCATCAGCGTATACTTTCATCACTAAAAACACGGAGAGAGCGCCCGCTACCTGTTCGTCCTGACTGCACAATTCTTCTGACTCGCGCCTGGAAATCTCTCTCGTCTATGATCTGCCTTCTCACAATCCTCTTGCAATGACGGGCTTTCGCCCCAGCAGCCTGGCTGCCTCGACCATATTCTTGCGCTTACAGTGCCGACCGCGCGGGGACTCTCACCCCATTCCTTTCAAGCAATCATCTGGCTCTTGCATCAGCTCGGATCATTGCCATACAGCGTCTTCGGACTCCTATATGAAATTCTCATTGCCTGTGACAATTTTATCGCCTTGGTCAAAAAATGTCAATAAAGAATTCATAGTTTCTTTATATTTTTTTGAATCAGATTCATACTTTTATTCTCTCAGCCACATCTCTGCTGAGAGCCAATCTGGTATCCGAAGTACCGATAATCAGACCATCCTCTCTATTCTGGATAATCTCCACATGACTGCCCTGCCGGATATGATATCGCTCCATGAACTCCAGAACCTCAGGCATTCCCAGCAGCCATTTTATTGTACAGACATTGCCGGGTTTTACATTCATTAAACTTCTCATGCTGACAATACCTCCACTTTTTTTGTTTTATTGTAAACCCGTCAAAATCTGTTAGTCAATTCTAAGATATTTTGTGCAAAGCTTCCAATTTTTAAGATTTTTATGAATTATTCTGCCTTTCTCAGTTAGTTTTCTCTTTTTCAGCACCGGCTTGCGAATATTGGCGGCGACTGCGGCAGCACTTCGTGCGGAGCAGCTGACTGGCCTATGTAGTGGGGCGGAAGGATGTGCGATACGGGTTCTGCTGACTGTCCTGCGGGCAGCAAAAAGCCACCCTGCGTTAGGGTGGACTTTTGACTAGTATCTCAAAAAAACTTTGGCTATTTCCAGATCCTCCGGGGTGGTGATCTTGATATTCCGGTAGTCTCCCGGGAACATATGGACTTCTGCCTGACTCAGGCCTTCCACCACCATGGCGTCATCTGTGATCCCCTCTTTGCAGGAGGTCTGCAGGCGGTCGTAGGCGGAGCGAATGGCGTCATAGGCGAAGATTTGGGGGGTCTGAACCAGCCAAACCCGGTCTCGGGAGGGGGTCTCCTCCACTCTTCCATGGCTGTCTACCAGCTTTATGGTATCCTTGGAGGGCATTCCCGCAATGGCGGTACCGTATGTTCTCACGGTTTCATACCCTCGAGCCAGAAGTTTCTCCGTAAGGAAGGGACGGGCACCATCGTGAATGAAGACATAGTCCGTTCCCTGACAGGCTTTCAAACCCTGATAGACGGAATCATATCGCTCTTTCCCACCGGCTAATACCTGGCTGACCTTGGTTAATTGATATTTCTCTACAATCTCTTCCCGGCAATAGGAAATCGCATCCGGCGAGGTCACCAAAAGAATCTCATCCATCAGGGGCGACTTCTGAAAGCAGGTCAGGGCGTAGTAGACCAAAGGCTTGCCCTCCAGCTCCAGAAATTGCTTGGGAATGGCTGTTCCCATACGTTTCCCGCTGCCTGCTGCCAATACGATAGCAGTGCATTTCTTCTTTTCACATTTCATAGAAAGATACCCTTCGGCCTATCGTTCCCCCAACTTGAGGTTGGGAACAGCATTCAGATCCCAGCCGTGGCGGGTGCCCTTGAGATATTCATAATAGGCGGCAGTCCCGATCATGGCGGCATTGTCGGTGCAATAGATAGGGGAGGGATGATAAAATGCAATACCCTCTGCCTGACAGGCCTCTGCCATAGCCTTGCGCAGGGCGCTGTTGGAAGCCACTCCTCCGGCGATGGCCAATTTCTTCATATGATAGTCTTTGGCAGCCCGGATGACATTGTCCACCAGGACATCTACCACCGCCTGCTGGAAGGAGGCAGCCACATCTGCCTGGCAAACCTCCTGCCCTGCCATACGACACTGGTTCAGGTAATTGAGGACTGCTGATTTCAGGCCGCTGAAGCTGAAATCATAAGGAGCATCCTCAATATGGGCTCTGGGAAAGGTCATGGCATGGGCATCGCCCTCCCGGGAGACCTTGTCAATCTTGGGACCACCGGGATAACCTAGGCCGATAGCTCTGGCTACCTTATCGAAGGCCTCTCCTGCCGCATCATCCCGGGTTCGTCCCAGGATCTCGAATACCCCATAGTCCTTGACGATCACCAGATGGGTATGGCCTCCGGAAATGATCTCGCACAGGAAAGGGGGCTCCAGATCCGGATGCTCGATATAGTTGGCGGAAACATGCCCCTCGATGTGGTGCACTCCCACCAGGGGGAGCTGACGGGCATAGGCGATGGCCTTGGCCTCTGCCACCCCCACCAGAAGGGCTCCTACCAGGCCGGGGCCGTAGGTCACCCCGATGGCATCCAGATCATCCAAAGTCACATCGGCCTGCTTCAGAGCCTCCTCGATAACCTGGTTGATCCGCTCCATATGCTTGCGGGAGGCAATCTCCGGCACCACACCTCCGTAGAGGGTATGGATGTCAATCTGGGAGGAAATGATATTGGATAAAATGGTCCTCCCATTCTTCACCACGGCAGCAGCCGTCTCATCGCAGGAGCTCTCAATCCCCAGGATCAAAACGTCCTGTCCGGCCTCCTGCCGCACCCCCTGCTGTATTTGCTTCTGTATTTGCTGCCTGGCTTCGCTCATTCTTCTCTATCCTCATCCTCGAACTTTAATTCCCGACATTTTCCATCCTTGCCCAGCCAGGTGCGAGGGAAAATCCTCCGCACCTCCTCCAGATACCACTCGGGATGAACCATGGAAGGAGAATAATGGGTCAGCCACATCTCCGCCACCTGGGCCTCGACTGCCAAGGCTGCGGCCTCCTGCATGGTCATGTGCTTATGCTCCCTGGCCTTGGCCACCTTATCTGCCTCTCCATACATGCCTTCGCAGATAAAGAGATCGGCATGCCGAGCCTGACTTGCAATACTCCCTATAGGACGGCTGTCCGTACAATAGGTCAGCTTAATGCCCTTGCGCTCCGCTCCCAACACCATATCCGGAGTGTAGCGAATACCATTTTCTTCTATAATATTGCCCTTCTGCAGGGGATTCCACAAGCGCAAGGGGATTCCCTGGGCCCTGGCCCTCTCCGGATCAAACTTGCCAGAGCGCAGGATCTCCAGACTGTAACCATAGCAGACCATATTATGGCTGACACGAAAAGCCGTGATCCTATAACCCGACAACTCCAATACCATCTCCGGCTCTGTTACTTCAATAAAGCGGAGTTCAAAGGGAAGCTCCGGGGCGATCACCCGCAGGCTGTTCACCACCCGAGCCAGGCCCTTGGGACCCACCAAAGTTAGGGGCTTTGTCCGCTCCGCATTGGCCATGGCCAAAAGGATCCCCGGCAAGCCACTGATATGGTCGGCATGATAATGGGTAAAGCAGATGACATCCAGGGGTTTGAAGGTCCAGCCATGCTCCTTAATGGCAATCTGGGTCCCTTCCCCACAGTCGATGAGTAGGCTGCTTCCGTTATAGCGGGTCATCAGGGATGTGAGCCAGCGGTTGGGCAAGGGCATCATCCCCCCGGTTCCTAACAAACATACATCTAACATAGCATCTCTTTCTTCCGTTATCCGGATACTTCCGTATTGCGCCACAGGAGTTCATAAGCAATCCCCCTTATGTGCCGGTGCCATTCTGGTAGGTCGTTTCACGAATCATACAACTATTCAGAAAACGCTATACTAGTGTACCACAAAATATCCCCAGGGTCAAAAGATTGGTGTCACCTCTTACAGGTTGCTTTCCTTGTGGTTGGAGCTTTTGCGCAGGTAGTTGCCCACATTGGTCAGGCACATCAAAAGGGTCACCAGGAAGGCCCCGGGAATCAGGATCATCCACCAGCTGCCGGTCAGAAGCGCCTTTTCAGCCAGGGAGAGCATGCTGCCCCAGGAAATGATCTCCAGGGGTAACCCCATGCCCAGGAAGCTTAGGGTAGATTCGGCCACGATGGCCGTGCGGACATTCATAACCACCATAAACATGATGGAAGCAATGAAGTTGGGGGCCAAATGTCGTCCCAGGATGTGAAAGAAGCTGCCTCCCATACAACGGGAAGCCACCACATATTCGCTATTTTTCAGCTGCAGGACTTCGATTCGAACCACTTTGGCTATGCTGGCCCAATTGGTAATTCCAATTACCAGGGACAAGGAAAGCACATTGGCCTGGCCCAGGATGGCCTGGAAGAAAAGAACCAGCAGGAGGCTGGGCACGCTAAGAAAGATTTCCGTAAAGCGCATCAGCAAGGCATCCAGCCAAGCCGGAGCGATCCCACTTAAGGATCCATAGACCACAGCGATCAAGGTAGAGATCAAGGTGGCCAAAAAACCGATGGCGATGGAGATTCTTCCCCCATACCAGATTCCCGAGAAAATGTCTCGTCCCAGGGTATCCGTTCCGAAGAGGAATTCCCGGTTAGGCGCCACATTGCAATTCTTCAAATCCAGGTAGGAGGGATCCTTGGTCATTAGAACCTCGGCCAGGAGGCAGCACAGGAGGATGGCCAGCAAGACTGCCACCGAAAGTCGGGGGGAATCCTTCCTTTCTTTTTTCCTGTCGGACACGGCAACCGGCTCCGGTCGGATCCCCACCTGGGCAAACAATTCCTTTTCTGTCATATCCTCCTCACCTCCTGGCTTTCCCTGATCCGGGGATCAATACGCTCATTCATCGCCTGACCCAGCATATTGCAAAAAATGACCAAAACTCCGGTCATAAGGCAAAGAACCATCAGCAGGTTGTAGTCGTGATATTGGGCACTTTCATAGGAAAGAGCCCCTACCCCCGGATAGGAAAAGACCGTCTCCACGATATAGGTTCCGCCAATGATATGGGGAACGGAGATAGCCATAAGGCTGATGTAGGCAGGCAGGACGTTGCGCAGGCAATGTCCCAGAAGGATCTGCTTTCTGGACAGGCCCTTGGCCTTGCCCAGCAATACATAATCTGCCCGGGTCTCTTCCAGCAGCTTGTTGCGGATCATGTAGGCATAATACCAAAGATGTCCCAGCACGACAATAACCAATGGCAGAATCAGATGGCGGAGGCGGTTGAGGATATCCCCCTGGCGTCCCACATCATAGGCCCCGCTGCTGGGCAGCCAGTGGAGATTGACCGCAAAAATCAAGATCAACAGGAGAGACAGCCAGAATTCCGGAATGCAGCTCACCAGAGTCCCCCCCTTGCAGAGGATCTTATCCGGCCACCGGTCCTCGAACCAGGCGCACAATATTCCCAAGCCCAAGGCTCCCCCAAAGGTGAGCAGAAAGCCAATGCCTCCAAGGATCAAGGTATTGCCGATCCGCTGGCCGATCACCTCCAGGACATCCTGTTTGTACTTGTAAGAGATACCAAAATCTCCCTGCAAGGCCTTGCCCAGCCACCGCACATATTGAGTGGAAATAGGATCATTCAGTCCCAATCTTTCCCGGGCTTCCTCCTTTTCCTCCACACTCATTTTCTCCACCCGTTCGCCATAATAGCTCATCAAGGGATCCCCCGGTGCCAGTCGGGAGATACAAAAGACAGCGATGGACAGAAAGAAAACGCTGGCCAGGAGAATCCCTATTTTTTTACCCAAATAGAAAAAAAGCCGTCTGCTCATGCTTCTTCCTCCCTTCTCAGCAGAAAATGCTCCGGCATAACCTCCTCCAGCACCCCTTCCTGCGCAAAGGAGAGGGCGTCAAAGTTGATCTGTTTCCTCTTTCGCTCCCTCCTGGGATCCGGCTGGGGGATGGCTGACAGGAGGGCCTTGGTATAGGGATGGAGGGGATTGGCATAGAGGTCCTTGGTGGGAGCCAATTCCACCAGCTTCCCGCGATACATAACTCCCACCCGGTCACACAGATACTCCACCATAGCCAAGTCATGGGCGATAAAGAGGATGGAGAAGCCGTGTTCTTCCCGCAAGTGTTGGAAAAGATTGATAATCTGGGCCTGAATGGACACATCCAGAGAAGCCACCGGCTCATCAGCCACCAAAAGTCCCGGTTCCATGGACAGGGCACGGGCAATGGACACCCGCTGCCTCTGGCCCCCGGACAGCTGGCCCGGATATTTATCTAGGAAGTCCGGATCAATGCCTACATAATGGAGCTGAAATTCCGCCTCCGCCCGAAGACTCCCTCGGGGAGGGGTCCTGTGATGGATGCTCATGGGCTCCGCCACAATATCCGCCACCTTCATCCGTTGATTCAGGCTGGACGCTGAATCCTGGAAAATAATTTGTCGATCCGCCTCCAGCATCATATGGTTTTTGCGATATTCTCTTTTGTCGCAAGTATTGATCCCCTTGTAGAAGATGCTACCCTGTTCAGGCTGGTAGACATTCATGATACAGCGGGCAAGGGTGGACTTGCCGGAACCGGATTCTCCCACCAGCCCCAGGATCTCTCCCTTGCGCATCTGAAAGGACAGATCGTCCACTGCCTTGTGGTAAGCATGCCTTCCCAGGCGAAATCCATGGGTCAGATGACGGACATCCAGCAAAATCTCCGACGCAGACCGGGCAGAGAGAGAAGGCCCCTGCTGGAGCTTGGATTGCGGCCGGTTGGCCCAGCTGCCGGTCAGCTGGGGAGCCGGGATCTGCGGTGCTCTGGGATCCAGGAGCCAGGTGGCCGCATAATGGGTATCGGTAATCTGAAACATGGGAGGTGCTTCCTGATAATCGATCTCCAAAGCATAGGCGTTGCGGCAGGCAAAGGCATCGCCCTGGGGAGGATTGATCAGGCTGGGGGGCATTCCCGGAATGGTCCTCAGATGGGAGGAGCCCTTATTCAGGGCGGGCAGGGATTGCAAAAGTCCCCAGGTATAGGGATGACGGGGATCATAATAGATCTCCTCCGCCGTTCCGATCTCCACAATTCTTCCTGCATACATGATAGCCACCCGGTCGGCCGCCCTGGCCACCACCCCCAGGTCATGGGATACCAGGATGGTAGCCGTTCCCATTTTGGCTTGAATATCCCGGAGAAGGTCAAGAATCTGAGCCTGGATGGTGACATCCAGGGCTGTCGTCGGCTCATCTGCCAGCAAAATCCGGGGATTTGCCGCCAGGGCAATGGCCATAACGCTTCTCTGCCTCATACCTCCGGAGAAATGATAGGGATAGCGCCTGCTGCTCTCCTCTGGCTCCCGAATCCCCACCAGCTCCATCAGCTGGAGGACCCGCTGCTTCACCTCCTGCCGGGATAGCTTGGGCTGGTGAACCAGGATAGCCTCTGCGATCTGCTGGCCGATGGGAAGGGTGGGATTCAGAGCAGTCATGGGATCCTGGAAGACAAAGGAAAAGAACCTGCCGCGAAGCCTCTGCATCTCCCTCTCCGAGTAGGAGCTAATATCCTGACCATTTGCCAGGATTCTTCCTCCCTCGATTCTGGCCGTTGGAGGAAGAAGTTTCATAATGGACTTGCATAGCATACTTTTTCCGCAGCCGGACTCCCCCACCAGGGCCAGAACCTCCCCCTCATGAAGGGAAAAGCTAACCTCCCGCACAGCCTGCACCTTACCCTTGGGGGTGTCGATGCTTACAGACAGATTCTCTATCTCCAGTACCTCTTCCATGTGTCATTCACTCCTATCTGCAAACCCCCAAAAAGGAAGGGAAGGGGGCAGAATATCCTGCCCCCTCCTCCTTCCTCTTATTGGATGGTCCACTCCGTAATGTTCCAGAAAATCCCCACTCCATGATGACCCAGCACCGTATCCGCATCAATGCCTTGGATCCTGTTATCTGCCACAAACATGGCATTGAGATAGCAGAAGAAGGTATAAGCCGGGGTATTGGCCAACTCAATCTGGAAGTCCTTGTAGTATTCTGCCCGCTCCTCCTCATCATCGGTTTGCCGGGCCAGGGTCAGATATTGATCCACCTTGGCATTGGAATAAGCAGAATAATTGGCTCCCGCACCGGTGCCAAAGACCTTATAGGTATGATCATCCGCATCAAAGGGAGATCCCCACCCGATGATACAGCATTCCTGATTGCCCCAGTCAATACCCTCCGCCGGTACATTAGCCTTGACATCCAATCCTATCTCCTGCAGCTGCTGGGCTGCGATCTGAGCCATATCGATGCGAACCTGGTCCCCTGGGGTGGCATTGATGGTAAATCCGATCCTCTCCCCCTTGCGGCACCAATAACCCTCCGCATCCTTCTGGCAACCGGCTGCCTCCAGAAGCTGGGCAGCCTTGTCCGGATTATAATCGTAATGCTCCACGCCCTCGTAATTGTACTTATTCAGCTGAATGGGACTATAGGCCACGAAGCCCTCCCCCAGAAGCACCGTATCCACGATGGCCTGGCGGTCGATGGCATAATTCATAGCCGGGATCAGATCCGCATTTTCCTGCCAATATTCATTCTGGAAATTGTAGAGAATGCCCCGATAATCCGCCGTAGCCATATCGTAAATCGTCAAGTCCTCCCTGTCCTCGAAGGCTACCGCATCCTTGGGGGTAACCTGAGCCAGATCCAATTCCCCATTCATCAGCTGCAAAGCCTTGGCGGAATCGTCGGTAACAATCTTGAAGACAATCGTATCAATATTGGCTGGTCCGTCAAAATAATCCTCATTTTTCACCAGGGTGATGGCCTGGCCCACATCCCAGCTTGCCATCTTATAGGGGCCGGTACCGATGGGATTCTTGAAATAATCCGACTCCCACATATCCTCCCCCTCCAGCAGGTGCTGAGGCAGGATGGACATGGTCATATAATCCAGAAAAGCATAATTGGGCTCGGACAGGACAAAGGCAATCTCCGTGTCGCTGATGACCTTAATCTCAGCAACCTCCTGGTAATTGGGGGCATTTTCCGACCCATTGTCCGGATCCATGATGGCCTCGATGGTAAACTTCACATCTTCTGCCGTAAAGGGCTGACCGTCATGCCAGCTTACATCATCCCTCAGCAGGAAGGTATAAGTCATGGTATCCTTATCATAGGTCCAGGACGAAGCCAGACTGGGCACCAGGTTGCCCCCTCCGTCCCGCTTCACCAAACCATCAAAGAGCAGATGCTTAATCTCACAATGCTCATTCATAATGGGGTTGATGGAATCGTAATCTGCGGAGCCATAGACCAGGGTAGAGGTCTCTGCATCGGCAGCACTGGCAGTAGCAGTCTGGGCAGACCCGGCACTTGTGGCGGACCCGCTGTCCCCCGCGGAATCCTTGCTGCCTCCGCAGGCAGCCAGCCCCAGCGTCAGGGCTGTCGTCAGGAGAATTGCCTTCATTCGCTTCTTAAACTTCTTCATTTTCAAATTCATCCTTTCCTTTTTAGGCAGGACATTATATAATATTGGTGTCTGCCTTTGATTCATGGGATTGAGGTTGACAAGGCTCCGGTATAGTGCCAGCTAGACCGGAGCATCTGTATTATAGCAAGAAAGGAAATCCAACGGAAGCCCCCATGGGGGATGGAATTGACAAGAGAGGGTAAGAATTTGAAGCATAGTATAGATGCCACAGATAAGAAGATTCTGGAATTACTGCAGAAGAACGGACGGATACCCCTAAAGAAGATCGCAGATGAGGTCTTCCTGTCTCCTCCTACGGTTTCTGCCCGTATCGACCGGTTGGAGAAGGACGGGGTAATTCTGGGTTATTCCGCCAGCGTCAATCCGGAGGTCATGGATTTTCATATCAAGGCTTTTATCAATCTGGAGGTGGAACCGGTTCAGAAGCAGGAATTCTACCCCTATATCGAAAGCGTCCCCAACGTCATCGAGTGCAACTGTGTCACAGGAGATTATTCCATGCTCATCGAGGTTGTCTTCCATACCACCTCCGATCTGGATCATTTCATCGGCCAACTGCAACGCTTCGGCCGAACCAAGACCCAGATCGTATTCTCCACCTCCGTCAACCATCGGGGAATTCCCATCGAGTGACATCCTCCCCTACTGATAGAAGGAGATAACCGCCATCTATAAAGAAGTCGGGAATGTTGAATCAGTCGAAAGGAGTGGCTTTATGGCATATATTAAACGGCATGCAGAAGCAACGGTGAACCCGAATTGAGGGAGGGTGCTGTGTGCCAGTGGCACACAGCACGCGGAGCAAGCCTGTTCAACCACTATTTTTCCAATTACTCTGAGCTCTCTTCAACCTTTCTCTTGTAGAAGTGTCTAGGGACTGCAATAAAGACGGGCTAGACATCAATTCACTCAAATTTACCAGCCACTTATCTTCTCCAAGCAAAAAAGCTCTGTTTACACATTCCTTAAACACCATTGCAAGTCTCTCTGTATCCTTATAATAAAGCAGCCGTTCCAATATCGTAATTGCCCCTGGCCAATTTAAGTCTTGTAACCATTCCAGCAATTCTTCTAAATATGGTTGTAACTTTTCATCCGTTTTTTTTGATAAAACTTTTGCACAATTTTCCCAAACGTTTTTGTTGTTCTTTTTGTCTTTGGGTTGCAAAAAAACATTGATACAGTTAATTGAATCTGCTAGCTTTAATCCCATTTCCTGATTTTCCGAACTCTGATTCCAATCAATCATATCCATTATTTCATCTATCCCATACATTTAATTTTCACCATCCCACTTAATACACGCTGATTTCACCGCCAATGTCCATATTGAG
>CAVJHW010000046.1:0-17126 GCA_963649395.1 Coriobacteriaceae bacterium
GCCCTATTCCTACTCCGAGAAGGAGGAGAATCGCCTGGTTCACCAGATCATGGGTCTGATGCAGGAGATCGATCCCCGCTATCAATGTGTCATAACCGTGGATCGGGGATGACCCCTTAAGCCATTGCAAAGAGCAGCTTTATTTTCTGAAAAGGGAAGAGAAGGCTGCTTTTTTTGCGTTAATAATAATGATTCCAGGTCAGCCTCCCAAATGCTCAGCCTTTTGTTAACATGGCGCCTGCCTTTGTCGGCCTAATGAGAATAATTATTGATAATACGGTTGACAGCAGGAGGTTCTGTCAGTATAATACTATTGAGAATAGCTCCTGATAACAGCCCCAGAAAATCCCTCTCGGAGGGTAGCATCTGTCCCGACTGCTAATAAGGAGCTATCGTTATTTTCTGGTTACCATGTCAAAAACCTGAGCCCAAGACATGCGCGCGATGCAAGGCTAGTCCCTTTGGGGGCATGTCGGTGGGGGAAGGGCTTTGACGGAAAGGAGGAAGAGCGCCATGAAACAGCAATTTTACCAGTGCAGTCATTGCGGCAACACGATTGCTTTTGTCAGGAATTCCGGTGTACCTGTCATCTGCTGCGGTCAAAATATGACCGAACTCGTCCCCGGAAGGGTTGACGCCTCACTGGAAAAGCATGTCCCCGTTTACAGGGTGGAGGGGACCACGGTCCATGTCAAGGTAGGGGCAGCGGAACATCCCATGCAGCCGAACCACTACATTGAGTGGATCTCTCTGCAGACCCGGCAGGGGAACCAGCGCAAGGAATTGCAGCCTGGGGATCAGCCGGAGATTTGCTTTGCCCTATGTCCGGGGGATGAGGTGGAGGCAGTCTACGCCTATTGCAATCTTCACGGACTTTGGAAAGCGTAACGATGCGGCAGGACCGCTCAGGATGATTGATGTAAGGAGGGTTTTACTTATGAAAAAGCTACTCGCACTTCTACTCACTTTGGTACTGGTGCTACCCTTTGCAGCCTGCAAGGAAAAGGAACCAGCCAAGGAAGACTCCATGTCCAAGTCTATGTCGGAATCTATGTCTGAATCGCAAGCAGACTCTATGTCCAAATCTCAGACGGACTCCAAGTCCCAAAGTGAAATGGAAGAAGCCTTCATGGCAGTACACGTAAAGCATGCCGACTGGGCCGACGATGTCAAAGCCGCGATTAACGACTTTGTGGACAGCTATGGCATGGCGTCTGATAGCTATGAGGATCCCTATGTGGTATTTGACTTTGATAACACCTGCTCCATCTTCGATGTAGAGGAACAGCTGGCCATTCACCAGCTCAACACCATGACCTTTGCCTTTACGCCCCAGGAGCTTCCGGCAATCCTGGAGGAGGGCCTTGGGGACCTGGATGAGGTTCGTGAGGAAGGAGAAGAATATACTCTGAAAGAAGAGGCTGTCAGCTATCGTGCCGTGATCAACGATATCGTGAAGGCCTATACCTACCTGTATGACCAGTATGGCCCCTTCACCGCCCAGGGTCTCGACGAGGCAAAACAGGAAGAGATTCAGAAGGATGACCAATGGATGGAATTTGCGACCAAGATGCGGGTGATGTATGGCTTTGTAGGGGATGCGGAATCAGCGGATGTTTCCTATCCCTGGATCCTGTATTGGTTCACTGGCATGACCGAGCAGGAAGTCTATGACCTTGCCTATGCTTCCCATACCATGTACAACGACGTGGAAACCAGAAAAGACACCTGGACCTCTCCGGAGATTGTATCCGAAGCCGGTCAGATGGAAGTCAGCTACTATATGGGTACTTGTGTCTCCGAGAATGTAAAGGAGCTTTGGCAGGTTTTGGATGAAAATGGCATTGATGTCTGGGTATGCTCTGCCTCTGCTACGGATCCCATCCGTGCTGCCATTGATGCCTGGGATCTCCATCCCTATTGTACCGGTATGATCGCCATGACCAATGTGGTGGAGGATGGCAAATACGTCCACCATTATGATTATGAAAACGGCTGTGGCTGGCTGGCAGAGGAAGGGGGCGGCTGGACCCGGGATAGTCTTCCCACCAAGGCTCAGACCCAGGGTGTCGGCAAGACCACTGCCATCGTGAATGCGATCCTTCCCAGGTACAGCAATCATGGGCCTGTAGCAGGCTTCATGGACTCCACCGGCGACTTCAATTTCTGTACCGAATTTGAGCCCCTCAGACTGGTGATCTGCTTCAACCGGGCAAATCGCAAGTTGAAAGACGGCGGCGGCCTTATTGCTGCTATGTCCCAATACGAAAGAGATGTTCTGGGTTATGATTTTGCCATGGCAGACAAAGCCGGTGATACCCTCTTTGTCCTCCAGGGTCGGGAGGAAAACGGACTTCGCGGCATGCGCAAGAGCAATGCTACCATGAGACTTGGCGACAGCGAGGAAACCCTCTTCGCCGATCAGGAGTCCTTTGATGCCATCATCAAGTATTGGACAGATAACAAAATGTCCGTGAAGGATGCCCTGGACACCTTCGCCATCAAGACAGCCGCTGACGCAGAAGACAACCTCATTGGCTATCAATATGGCTGCGTCAAGACCTACGACGGGTATCATTCCCACGCATAAGCATCAATGAACGATCCAGAGCAAGGAGCAGGGGGCGAAGGACAGCCTCCTGCTCCTTGCATATTTTCCTATCTTTCTATCTTCCCATCTCCCTGCGTTCCTCCCTATCCGCAGGGATACCGCTTTTGGGCTGCTGGGCTGCAATCCCCTGGGAGACCCCATTTTCTAGGAGACCCCATCTTCTATGATTTTGCACTTGCACACCAGAATCTGCATTCTGCCTCCCTTATTTGGTCATTTATGAAATAATGTACTGGACCGGGGGTCAAAAAAGGCTTATACTGGGATTGCAAATTCCAGGAGGCAAGGACGGAGATAAAACAATGATTACGAGAAGAAATACGAAACAGCGTCAGCTGGTATTGCAGGCCGTACAGTCAAGGAATGACCACCCGACGGCAGAGCAGATCTACGAGGAGGTTCATGAATGGGATGCTAAGATTAGCTCCGGAACGGTATATCGCAATTTGAACTGTTTATCTGAGGATGGGGTCATCTGTCATGTAAGGGTTCCGGGGGCTGACCGCTACGATCTGCGAACCGACCTGCATTATCATATGTTCTGCCTAAAATGCAAAAAGGTGATCGATCTGCCCTACCCCTATCAATCCTATCTGGACGCGGAGACCATGGAACAGTCGGGCTACCTTATTATGCGTCATCGCTTGATCTTTGAGGGCATTTGTCCGGACTGCCGAAAGAGGGAACCCAACCTGGAGCCAGAAGAACCCAACCTGGAGCTAGAAAAGTTCGACGATGCGTCAGATAATTACAAATGAAGCCTTGATTTTTCTGACATAAGTAGGGGGCAAACTGCGGGCAAAAAAATAAAAAAAATACTTGCATTCTCCCCTGACTTCGGGTATAATACATCGTGTTGTACGAAATTGGGCTATCGCCAAATGGTAAGGCAACGGACTCTGACTCCGTCATTTCCTGGTTCGAATCCAGGTAGCCCAGGTGCTGAAAGGTCATTGCAGACAATGCAATGGCCTTTTCTGGTTGCTATGCCGACTTGCTGACCTCCGGCGGAGGGAAGCGGTATATGGCAGGATGGAAGAAGGAGAAGAGGATGATTTATTCATTTCCCGGCAGGATACGTTACAGCGAGGTGGGGGAGGATGGAAGATTGACTCTCTACAGCCTGATTAACTATTTTCAGGATTGCAGTACCTTCCATGCGGAGGATTCTGCGGTGGGCATGGGCTGGATGGCAGAGCGGCATATGGCCTGGGTTTTGGCAGCCTGGCAGATCCGGGTAGAGGCATATCCGGCTCTGGGGGACCGGGTCAAGACCTCCACCTGGGCCTATGGCTTTCGAGGCTGTCTGGGATATCGGAATTATTCCCTGGAAGGGGAGGATGGGCGCAGGCTTGCGATTGCCAATTCCGAGTGGGTTTTGATGGATCTGCAGAGGGGACGGATGATCAAGGTGCCGGAGGAGCTGGCCAGTGCCTATGGCATTGAGGCGGACCATAAGCTGAGGGAGGATCTGGGACCCCGCAAGATAGAGGTCCCCCTTGCGGGGCATGATTTGCCCTCCTTCACCGTTCAGGAGTACCATCTGGATACCAATCATCATGTCAATAATGGTCAATATGTCCGGATGGCAGCGGCCTGTCTGCCGCCGGAATTTCAGATAGGAAGAATGAGGGCGGAATATAAGGGTCAGGCTCATCTGGGAGACCGGATCTATCCTAGGGTAAGTCAGGCAGAAGAGGGGTATCTTGTGACCTTGCATCAGGAGGATGGATCCCCCTATTTCGTAGCAGAGCTGCGAGGATGAGGGGCGGTGTGCCGGTGGCCCAGGTCTGGCACCCACCGGTTTGAGTATTTTGATACCCAAACCACTTTTGAAATGGGATCAGAACGGAGAAGACATGTTAGAATTAGGAAAGAAGCAAGTGTTGCGGGTAGTGAAGCGGGTAGATTTCGGCGCCTATCTGGCGGAAAGGGAGGATGCAGGACCCGATGAGAGGGTGCTCCTGCCTGCCAAAC
The DNA here is from genome assembly GCA_963649395.1 of Coriobacteriaceae bacterium. Taxonomy (GTDB): domain Bacteria; phylum Bacillota; class Clostridia; order Lachnospirales; family Lachnospiraceae; genus Scatomonas. The sequence goes on from CAVJHW010000046.1 coordinate 4,589, forward strand.
AGCTTCCGGACCAGGCGGAAGTGGGGGATCGAATAGAGGTCTTTCTCTATAAGGATTCTCAGGATCGGAGGATCGCTACGGTGCAGGAACCCCGGCTGACCCTGGGGGAGACGGCAGTATTGACAGTGGCAGAGGTGGGTAGGATCGGTGCCTTTCTGGACTGGGGTCTGGAGAAGGATCTTCTGCTTCCTTTCCGGGAACAAACCGGAGGGGTCAAGGTGGGAGACCAGGTTCTGGTGGCCCTGTATATTGACAAGAGCCAGCGCCTGTGCGCTACCATGAAGGTCTACCCTTATCTGAAGACCCGGGCTCCCTATGTGATCGGGGACAGGGTGGAAGGAAGAGTCTACGAAACCAGCCGGAATTTCGGAGTGTTTGTGGCGGTGGATGACAGGTATTCCGCCCTGATCCCCCGTAAGGACGCCCAGGGACATTTTGAGGTAGGCCAAAGGCTGCAGCTGCGGGTGACGGCGGTGCGGGAGGATGGGAAATTAACCGTTACCACCAAGCAAAAGGCCTATCTTCAGATGAACGAGGATGCAGTCAAGGTGCTGGAGGCCATAGAGGACAGGGGAGGCCTGCTTCCCTTTGATGACAAGGCTTCTCCGGAAATCATCAATCAGGAGCTGGGTCTGTCCAAAGCGGCCTTCAAGAGGGCAGTGGGACACTTGCTGAAGGAGAAGAAGATCCGCCAGCAGGAGGGAACCTTGGTACGGCTTACCTAGTGTCCTGACCCGGATTGTGGGGGCTGGGAGAGCGAGGGGGGTCCTGTTTCAGCGAAAAAGGAAGAAAGATAAGAGATGAGCTTTATCCATTTGCATGTGCATACAGAATATAGTCTGTTAGACGGATCCAATAAGATAAAGGAATATGTTGCCCGGGTCAAGGAGCTGGGTATGAATAGTGCAGCCATTACAGACCACGGAGTGATGTATGGTTGCATTGATTTTTATCGGGCTGCCCGGGAGGCGGGGATCAATCCTATTCTGGGCTGCGAGGTCTATGTGGCCCCCGGCTCCCGCTTTGACCGGGAAAATGGGGGCAGCGACGACCGGTATTACCACCTGGTTTTGCTGGCAGAGAATAATCAAGGATATGCCAACCTGATGAAGATCGTTTCCAAGGGCTTCGTGGAGGGCTTCTACTACAAGCCCCGGGTGGATCTGCAGGTGCTGGAGGAGTATCATGAGGGGATCCTTGCCCTGTCTGCCTGTCTGGCGGGGGAGGTATCCCGTAATCTGCGGCGCAATCTCTACGAGGAGGCCAAGAAGGCAGCCCTGCGCTATCAGGAGATCTTTGGCAAGGGCAACTTCTTCCTGGAGCTGCAGGATCATGGGTTGGCAGACCAGCAGAGGGTCAATCCCCAGATCCTGCGCTTAAGCCAGGAGACGGGCATTGAGCTGGTGGCCACCAACGACGTGCATTATACCTATGCCCAGGATGCGGAGCCCCATGATATCCTCCTCTGCCTGCAGACCGGCAAGAAGCTGGCGGATGAGGACCGGATGCGCTATGAGGGCGGTCAATATTATGTAAAATCCCAGGAGGAGATGGAGCGGCTCTTCCCCTACGCCCCCCAGGCGCTGGAAAATACCCAGAAGATTGCGGATCGCTGCCATGTGGAGATTGAGTTTGGCGTAACCAAGCTGCCCAAATACCAGGTGCCGGAGGGATATAGCTCCTGGGATTATCTAGTCAAGCTGTGTCGGGAGGGCCTGGCTCAGCGTTATCAGCCGGTGACGGAAGAATTGAAGCAGAGGCTGGAATATGAATTAAATACCATCAAAACCATGGGATATGTGGATTATTTCCTCATTGTCTGGGATTTTATCAAGTATGCCAGAGATCACGATATTATGGTAGGCCCCGGCCGGGGAAGTGCCGCCGGGAGCTTGGTGTCTTATACCCTGGGCATCACCCAGCTGGATCCCATGCGCTACAACCTCCTTTTTGAGCGCTTTCTGAACCCGGAGCGGGTCTCCATGCCGGATATTGACGTGGATTTCTGCTTCGAGCGGCGCCAGGAGGTCATTGATTATGTGGTGGCCAAGTATGGCAAGGATCGGGTGGTGCAGATCGTCACCTTCGGTACCCTGGCGGCCCGGGGGGTGATCCGGGATGTAGGCCGGGTGCTGGATATGCCCTATGCCCAGGTGGATACCATCGCCAAGCAGGTTCCCAATGAGCTCAATATTACCATCGACAAGGCCTTGAAGATGAATCCGGAGTTGAAGAAGTTATACGAGGAAAATGACCAGGTTCATCGCCTGATCGACCTGGCTAAACGCCTAGAGGGCCTGCCCCGCCATACCTCTATGCATGCGGCAGGGGTGGTAATTTCCCAAAAGTCTGTGGATGAGTATGTACCCCTGTCCCGGGCTTCTGACGGCACCATCACCACCCAATTTACCATGACCACCCTGGAGGAATTGGGCCTTCTGAAAATGGATTTCCTGGGGCTGCGGACTTTGACGGTCATTCAGAATGCCCAAAAGCTGGCGGAGAAGGCCCGGGGTCAGGCTTTGGATATGATGGAGATCGATTACAATGACCCTAAGGTGCTGGGCATGATCGGTTCCGGCAGGTGTGAGGGGGTCTTCCAGCTGGAGTCCGCTGGAATGAAGGGCTTCATGAAGGAACTCAAGCCCCAGAGCCTGGAGGATATCATCGCCGGGATCTCCCTCTACCGGCCAGGTCCCATGGACTTCATTCCCCAATATATTAAGGGTAAGAACCATCCGGAGGCGGTAACCTATGACTGCCCCCAGCTCAAGCCCATCCTGGAACCTACCTATGGCTGCATCGTCTACCAGGAGCAGGTGATGCAGATCGTGCGGGATCTGGCAGGTTATACCCTGGGCCGCAGTGACCTGGTCCGCCGGGCCATGTCCAAGAAAAAGGCTGCCGTTATGGAGAAGGAGCGCCAGAACTTTGTCTATGGCAATCCCCAAGAGGGGGTGCCGGGCTGCGTCAGCCGGGGCATCGACCAGGAGACCGCCAACCACATCTACGATGAAATGACGGATTTTGCCAAATATGCCTTCAATAAGTCTCATGCGGCGGCCTATGCGATTGTGTCCTACCAGACAGCCTGGCTGAAATATTATTATCCGGTGGAATTCATGGCGGCTCTTATGACCTCCTGCATCGACAATCCCGGCAAGGTATCGGAGTATATCCTGAATTGCCGTCAGATGGGCATTCGCATCCTGCCGCCGGATATTAACCGCAGCCAGGGCAAGTTTTCCGTGGAAAATGGCTGCATTCGATATGCTTTGGCTGCCGTCAAGGGCATCGGTAAGCCGGTGATGGATACCATTGCGCAAGAGCGGGCTGCCAATGGCCCCTATACCAGCCTGAGGGACTTCTGTCAGCGCCTCAGCGGCCGGGAGGTCAACAAGCGCACCATGGAGAATTTTATCAAGGCCGGAGCCTTCGACAGTCTGGGAGGCAATCGCAGGCAGTTCATGATGGTATATTCCCAGATTATGGACAGGGTTAGTCAGGATAAGAAAAACTCCCTGACGGGTCAGATGAGCCTCTTCGACCTCCTGTCGGAGGACAAGAGGGAGGCCTTCGAGGTTCCCCTGCCCAAGGTGGAAGAGTATGACAAGGAAGAGCTGCTGGCCATGGAAAAGGAAGTTGTGGGGATCTATATCAGCGGTCATCCGCTGGAAAAATATGAGGAAAAATGGCGCAAAAGCATCTCCGCCGTTACCACTGACTTCCAGCCGGACCAGGAGACCGGTCATCCCCGGGTCCGGGACGGGGCTCGGGAGATCATCGGGGGCATGATCACGGAAAAGACGGTCAAATATACCAAACAGAACCAGGTTATGGCCTTTCTTACCTTGGAAGATCTGGTAGGAACTGTGGAGGTCATCGCATTTCCCAGAGACTACCAGCGCAATATCGATCTCTTGAAGGAGGAGGCCAAGGTCTTCATCGAGGGCCGGGTATCCCTGGAGGAGGAAAAGCCCAGCAAGCTGATCCTGGAGAGAATCACCCCCTTCGACCAGACCGCAAGAGAGCTCTGGATCCAGTTCCCTCACCGGGCGTCCTACGAGGAGGAGGTGGCAGGACTCTATGAGATCCTGGGAGGATCCAAGGGCAAGGACCAGGTGGTCCTCTACATCCAGGCGGAGAAGGCCATGAAGCGCCTGCCGGTCAGCCGGAATGTACAGGCGGATGCAGACCTGGTTCAGAAGCTGGAGCGCAGATATGGAGAAAAAAATGTGCGCCTGGTGGACAAGGGGCTGGGAAAGAGAATGTGAGACCGGTGGACAGGGGGCCGGGAAAGAGAATATAAGGCGGATGAACACGGGGGTAGGAAAGAGAAGGTAAGACGGATGGACAAGGAGGGAATAATCATGAGCGCGAAGGTTTATTTTTCAGACATGCATGTCGAGATGGGGGACAGCATGCACAAGAAATTCGAAAGGCTGATGGTAAAGGCGGGAATCGACCAGATAGATTTCAAGGATAAATTTGTGGCAGTCAAATTGCATTTTGGCGAAGTCGGGAATATGGCCTTTCTGCGGCATCAATATGCCCGGGTTCTCTGTGACCATATCAAGGGGCAGGGGGGCAAGCCCTTCCTGACCGATTGCAATACCCTGTATGTGGGCTATCGCAACAATGCCTTGAACCATCTGGATGCGGCATATACGAACGGTTATAATCCCCTGTGTACGGGGGTTCATACCATCATAGCCGATGGTCTCCGGGGAACGGACGAAAGAGATATTCCCGTCCCGGGAGGAGAGTATGTGAAGAGTGCCAAAATCGGTGCGGCGGTAGCGGAGGCCGATATTATCATTTCCCTTACCCATTTCAAGGGACATATGAATGCCGGATTCGGCGGTGCGCTGAAGAATATAGGCATGGGCTGTGGCTCCAAGCAGGGTAAGATGGAGATGCACAGCAGCGGAACACCGAGAATCAGCAAGAGACGCTGCATAGGCTGCGGCATGTGTGTGCGCCATTGCAATCATGAGGGCGTACATATCGTAGATAAACAAGCGGTGATCGATGAAAGCCGCTGCTTGGGCTGCGGCTACTGTATCGCCTATTGCCCGACGGGGTCCATTGCGCCCAAGTGGGATGAGGCAAAGCCCGTTATGAATAAGAAGATTGCTGAATATGCGAAGGCGGTGCTGGCCGGGAAGCCCTCCTTCCATATCAGCATGCTGACGGATGTTTCCCCGGAGTGCGATTGCGACAGCTGTAACGACATTCCCATCATTCCCGATGTGGGGATGTTCGCCTCCTTCGATCCCATCGCCCTGGATCAGGCCTGCGTGGATGCCGCCAACCAAAGCCCCGTGGTAGAGGGCAGCGCGGCAGATAAGCACCGGGAAGAGGAAAACCACCAGGAGCATGATGTATTTAAGCTGGTACATCCGGATACGGATTGGGAGGCGGGACTGATCCACGGGGAGAAAATAGGCCTGGGAAGGAGAGCATACGAAATCGTTCGGGTGTAAGGGAGTCTGCGGTTTATCAATAAGCCCCGCTTTTTCCGCAGATAGTCCCAAAAGAGCTTTTCAGCAGATAGTCCCAAAAGAGCATTGAAAAAGCCCGCAAAATGCTATAAAATAAGAACCGAGTTTTGTATGTGACCTAGATTGGGTATGGAGGAGCAGATATGGCTACAGAGAGCAAAGTAAAGACAATTGGTGTCCTGACCAGCGGCGGTGACGCTCCGGGCATGAATGCTGCGATTCGTGCAGCAGTGCGAAGAGGTCTGGGACAAGGCGTTCAGATGAAGGGAATCCTGAAGGGTTATGACGGCCTGATGAATGAGGAAATCATCGATATGACGGCCAGAGATGTCTCCGATACCATTCAGCGCGGCGGCACCATCCTTTATACAGCTCGCTGTGCGGAGATGCGTACCGATGAAGGTCTGAAGAAGGCGGTGGAGACCTGCAAGAAGTTTGGCATCGAGGGCCTGGTGGTCATCGGCGGTGACGGTTCCTTTGCCGGAGCCCAGAAGCTGGCCAATCTGGGAGTCAATGCCATCGGTATCCCCGGAACCATCGATCTGGATATCGCCTGTACGGAATATACCATCGGTTTTGATACAGCTGTCAATACTGCCATGGAAGCCATTGACAAGGTAAGAGATACCTCCACCTCCCATGAGCGGTGCAGTATCATAGAGGTAATGGGGAGGAATGCCGGTTATATCGCCCTGTGGTGCGGCATTGCCAACGGTGCCGAGGATATCCTCCTTCCGGAGAAATACGACTACGACGAGCAGAAGATCATCAATAATATTATCGAGAATCGGAAAAAGGGCAAGAAGCATCACATTATCATCAATGCAGAGGGCATCGGACATTCCCAGGCCATGGCCAAGAGAATCGAGGCGGCTACGGGAATCGAGACCCGGGCTACCATCCTGGGACACATGCAGCGAGGCGGAAGTCCTACCTGCAAGGACAGGGTATATGCCTCCATTATGGGAGCCTATGCTGTTGACCTGCTGATTGCGGGAAAGTCCAACCGGGTAGTAGGTTATAAGAACGGGGAATACGTAGACTTTGATATCAATGAAGCCCTGGCCATGCAAAAGACCATACCGGAATATCAATATGAGGTAGCCAGAGCCCTTTCCTATAATTATACAAGATAGGGCCCTGGAGGGTTCAAGAATCAATGGTATGTTTTGTCATGCAGGAGGAGGGATTTTGAGCGCCGTATGATTACCAGTATGTCAAATCCCCAGGTGAAGCGGGTTTTGCAATTAAATACCAAGGCAAGAGCCCGCAGAGACCAGGGCTTATTCCCGGCAGAGGGGATCAAGCTCTTTCGGGAGGCACCGGAGAAGCTGCGGGAGCAGGTTTTTGTATCTGCCTCCTTTGAGAAGGAAAAGGGAGACCTGGTGGAGGGAATTTCCCACGAAACAGTGGAGGATCGGGTATTTGCCCATATGTGCGATACCCAGACCCCCCAGGGGATCCTGACCCTGCTTCGGATGCCAACCTATACCCGGGAAGACCTGCTGGGGGGAGAGAAGACCTTAGATGGAACGAAAGGGGAGACTTCCTCTCGGACCCTTAGTCCCCTCTTGCTGGTGCTGGAGGATCTGCAGGATCCGGGCAATGTAGGGACGATTCTGCGGACGGCGGAGGGAGCTGGTGTGACAGGTCTGATCCTCAGCCGGAATTGCGTAGATCTCTTCCATCCCAAGACCATTCGCTCCACGATGGGGTCGGTCTTTCGGATGCCCTTTGTCTTCGAGGAGAATCTTTTGAAGGTCATGGAGTGGCTGAAGGAGAAGAAGATAAGGACATTTGCCGCCCATTTGCAAGGAAACAGAATCTACAACCGCGAAGATTACCGGGGGGGAACCGCCTTTGTTATCGGAAATGAGGGCAAGGGACTCAGCCCGGAGCTGGCCGCCTGCTGTGACAGTCTGATTCGGATCCCCATGGAGGGGCAGGTAGAGTCCTTGAATGCAGCAGTGGCGACAGCCCTTTTTATCTATGAGGCACATGCCCAGAGGAATCCATAGAGAATCAGAGAAATTCGCAGAAATACCATAGGTCCAGAAAAATCCGGAAAATCCATAGAAATCAACCCCGGATTCAATAAGGAGGAATGAAAATGATGGATAAGGAACACCTGAGTCGGCGAGAGCTGCGGAAACGGAGACGCAAAAGGATATTGATTATGAAGACTCTTTTGCTGGCTGTGCTGCTGGTAGCCCTGATTGTTGCCATTTGGCTTCTGACAGGAGGAGCTTCTAAGAACAAGAAAAAGGGAGAAAATAGCGATTCTACTTCTGCCATCAGCGCATCCTCTGTGGTGGATGGAAGTGGTACATCTTCTGCCTCCTCTGCTTCCTCTGCTTCCGAAGGGGTTACACCCGGCAGCAAAGAGGATATCATCAACCAGGCCAACGCCCTGGCGGTCCAATATGACTATGAGGGAGCCATTGCCCTGTTGAATACCATTGAAGGGGCAGACCAGGATGCGGATATCATTACTCTGGTGGCGGATCTGGAGACGAAGAAGAGCAATTTGGTAGCTACCGCACCGGAAAAGGTGACCCATATTTTCTTCCATACTTTGGTGGTGGATCCGGCCAGAGGATTCTCCCTGACGGATGATGAGAGCTGGAATAACTCCACCAAGGGTTTTTGCCAATGGATGACCACGGTGGATGAGTTCAATGCCATCATGCAGCAGATGTATGACCGGGGGTATGTTCTCATCGACCTGGATGACATGATTGAAAAGACCACGGATGAGAACGGAACCGTTCACATTGCCGCCAAGAATGTGATGCTGCCCCAGGGCAAGACCCCCTTTGTCCTGTCTCTGGATGATTTGAGCTATTATCATAGCTATGACGGACGAGGAACTGCCACCCGCATGATCGTGGGGGATGACGGAACTCCTACCTGTGAATATGTTCAGGCAGACGGAACCACCGTGGTGGGGTCCTATGACTGCGTGCCCCTGTTGGATGATTTCCTGGACCAGCATCCGGACTTCTCCTACAAGGGAGCCAAGGGAACCATAGCCTTGACGGGATATAATGGTATCTTCGGCTATCGGACTGACTATTGCTATCGGGATCGGGTGGAGCTGACGGCAGACCAGGAAGCCTGGCTGGCTGCCCATCCGGAATATAATTGGGAGACGGAGTGTGCCAATGCCAAGGCAGTCGCTGAGAGCCTTTTGGCAGACGGGTGGAAGTTCGCCAGCCATACCTGGGGACATATCCGGATCGGAACTGCAGATATGACTTGGATCCAGGAGGACACCCAGAAATGGCTGGAATATGTGGCCCCCCTGATCGGAGGAACCGATAGGATTATCTTCGCCCATGGGGAGGATTTGGCTTCCTGGAACGAGGATTATGCCTCCACAGAGAAGTTCCAGTATATGAAGAGCCAGGGCTTTGATATTTTCTGTAATGTAGACTCCAGTCAATATTTTGTCCAGATCGGGGATCTCTATCTCCGCATGGGCCGAAGGAACCTGGATGGCTATCGTCTCTGGGAGGCGGTATATGGCGGCGATGACAAGGTCAGCGACCTGATCGATGCGGCCAGTGTCTTCGACAAGAATCGGCCTACAGATGAAAGTCTCTACGATCTGGGCTGATCGTAAGGATTCCGGCATTACAGGGATAGATAAAAGCAAGCCAGCTGCGGGAGCACCTTAGTGTGAAGCAGCTGGCTTTTCCTCTTCCTCGTTTTGAATACAGAAGCCTGCTCCCTCATTATAAATAATGATGATGATAAGATAAAAAAGATCTAGGAAACCAAAGGTCTTGATCACAAGACTGATGATAAGCAAGATGACGCTAAGCACTGCCAGCAGATTGGAAAGCTTGATCAGGCTTTTTTTATTGTTGCATACAAATCCTGCGATACCTGCAATCATCATCAGACTGTAGAAAATGAGTGAGAGAATAAGGAGGGCATAGACAGCGGTGAAATCGGTATTGGAAATACCGGAAAATGCTGTTAAACTCCAGCCCCAGCTGTGAAGCTGCGATAAAGCCGGAAGGATCTTGGAAAGACCGTATATGCCGAAAATCAGAACTACGATAGACATGACTACTAACAAACCACTTCTTTTTTTCATAAAAATGACCTCTTTTCTAAACAATTCGTGTGACCGCAGGTTCGAGGGCTTTGGCTCTCAAACCTAGGTCTGTTTTATTTGATGAGATCATTCTATGATTTCTTCTCTGCAAATTTTTGTACCCTATTGCAGATACCGGCGGCAGCTGCGGGAGCCTATAAGTGCGGAGCAGCTGGCTTTCCTTCGTGGCGGTGTGGAACAACATGCTGCATGGGGGTTTGCCTCACAGGGAGGCAGCGATAGCCAATTGCTGCGGATCCAGGGTCCGGCAGAAGTCGCCATCGAAACCGAAGGGATCCTGCAGAAGCTGAAGCAGGTCTGCCAAATCCCTGACCTTGCGGGAGTTTGCGTGCCCCTTGCTGGTACAGGTGAAGGTATCCCCCAACAGGCTGACGGATCCCTCGGGTCTTCTGAGATTCAGGAAGAGCATCTGGGTAAAGGGAGATTCCGGGCTCCTGGCGCAGAATTCATTGAAAGGGATAAAATCCATATTTTCCTGAGGCATACAGAAGAATTGCATGACCATTTCCTGCTTGCCGACGGAAGTGGTGCGGCTGATGCTCCACCAATCATTATCTGCCCGACTGATCTGATATTCCTCTTGGCCGAAGGAGGTGCGGCTGCCGTCAATTATGGGGAGACTGCCCGGTGCGGCGGGCCCGCCGAAGCCCACATCGCAGAAAACCATGTCATTCTCGAAATGAACGATAATTCCCCGATGCATGATGGGGGTTATTTCCCCAGGCTTTTTGGTAATCCGGCACATGCAGGCAGTAGCCCGATAGCCCAGATCCTTCAGAAGCTGGGTGAAGAGGGCGTTTTGCTCAAAACAATATCCTCCCCGACGGCGGGTGACGAACTTCTCATAGAGGTGAGGAATCTCCAGGGAAACCGGCTGGCGCAAGATGCAGGGATCCAGATTTTCAAAGACCACATTGCATTGGTGGGCGCAGACCAGGGCGTCTAAGGCCTCCCTGTCCGGTCGTCTGGGCCGCTCCCCGTGAAAACGATCCAGATAAGCATCTACATCTGGGATAGAGAGATCTAAAGCTTCGTACATAAAACCCTCCTTGTATCAGGAAAAGAACAATCTGTCTCAGGGGAAATCGGTTGACACACCCGGAATTGTGTGTTACAGTAAAAAATGCACTATTATGGCAAGATATGCCTTTTCCCCTCCTGTCTGTCACGGACACGAGGGATTAGGAAGCATCTTCCTGATAAATATTATACACACAAGGGGTGAAACGTCAATGGAGAAAAACAGAATACGTCCGATTACCACCGGAAAAAGTATGCGAATGAGTTACCAGAGACAAAAAGAAGTTTTGGAAATGCCCAATCTGATCGAAGTTCAGAAGGATTCCTATAACTGGTTCCTTGACGAAGGACTGAAAGAAGTCTTTGATGATATTTCCCCGATTGAGGATTATGCCGGGAAGCTGAGTCTGGAATTCGTAGACTTTACTCTGTGTGAGGATGAGGTGAAGTATTCTATCGAAGAGTGCAAGCAGAGGGATGCTACCTATGCGGCACCTTTGAAGGTGAAGGTTCGTCTGTATAATAAGGAAAAGGACGAAATCAGCGAACATGAGATTTTCATGGGTGATTTGCCCCTTATGACCGCCACCGGTACCTTCGTGATCAACGGAGCGGAGCGTGTTATTGTCAGCCAGCTGGTACGTTCTCCTGGTATCTATTATGGTATCGCCCATGACAAGCTGGGCAAGAAGCTGTATTCCTGTACAGTCATTCCCAACCGTGGTGCTTGGCTGGAATATGAGACGGACTCCAATGATGTTTTCTATGTGCGTGTAGACCGAACCAGGAAGGTTCCTATTACCGTGCTGATCCGGGCCCTGGGGGTTGGCAGCAATGCGGAGATTACGGAACTTTTTGGAGAGGAGCCTAAGATCCTGGCCAGCTTTGGCAAGGATGTGTCCACGAATTATCAGGAAGGTCTTCTGGAACTCTATAAGAAGATCCGTCCCGGTGAGCCCTTGGCTGTGGAGAGTGCGGAGAGTTTGATCAATGCCATGTTCTTCGACCCCCGTCGTTATGACTTGGCCAAGGTGGGACGTTACAAGTACAACAAGAAGCTGGCTCTGCGGAACCGGATCACCGGCTTTGTCCTGGCAGAGGATGTGGTCAATACTTCTACCGGTGAGATCGTGGCGGAGAAGGGAACCAAGGTTACCAAGGAACTGGCAGACGATATCCAATATGCGGCAGTTCCCTACGTATGGATCGAGCTGGAGGATCGGCGGGTGAAGGTATTGTCCAATCAGATGGTGGATATTACCCGCTGGGTGGAGGTAGAGCCTGCAGAGGTGCATGTGACGGAGGAGGTATACTATCCGGCTCTGGCTAAGATCCTGGAGGAATATAAGGATCTGGAGGAGATAAAGGAAGCCATCCGCAGCAGCATTCATGAGCTGATCCCCAAACATATCACCAAAGAAGATATTTTTGCTTCCATTAATTATAATATGCATCTGGAATATGGCCTGGGCAATGCCGATGACATCGACCACCTGGGCAACCGTCGGATTCGTGCCGTGGGAGAGCTGCTGCAGAACCAATATCGGATTGGTCTGTCCCGGCTGGAGCGAGTGGTGCGGGAACGTATGACGACCCAGGATATTGAGACTCTGTCACCCCAGTCTCTCATTAATATCAAGCCGGTAACTGCTGCTGTAAAGGAATTCTTCGGTTCCTCCCAGCTGTCCCAGTTCATGGATCAGAACAACCCCCTGGGTGAGCTGACCCATAAGAGGCGTCTGTCTGCCCTGGGACCCGGAGGTTTGTCCAGAGACCGTGCCGGATTCGAAGTACGAGATGTTCACTATTCCCATTATGGAAGAATGTGCCCCATCGAGACCCCGGAAGGTCCCAACATCGGCCTGATCAACTCCCTGGCTTCCTATGC
>CAVJHW010000047.1:0-16907 GCA_963649395.1 Coriobacteriaceae bacterium
CCAAACACGCACCGAATGAGATCGTTCCCAAGATCCGCATGCTTTGGAACAGCATTCCCTCGCAGTTGGCAAGAGAAAACAAAAAGTTTGTCTATGGCCTCCTTCGAGAAGGCGCACGAGCCAAGGATTATGAAACGGCCATTCTATGGCTTTCCGATTGCGGATTGGTTCATAAGATCAGCCGTGTAAATGCTGCCGGAATTCCTTTGAAGGCCTATGAGGACTTAAAGGCATTCAAGCTGTTCCTTGTGGATGTGGGGCTGCTTGGGTGTATGTCAGGCCTCCGTCAGCGCACTTTGCTGGACGGAAATGACCTCTTTATTGAATTCAAAGGCGCCCTTACGGAACAGTATGTTTGCCAGCAGCTGAAAACTATTGAAGATCTGGGCATTTACTACTACACCAATGACAGAGGATCCTGTGAGATCGACTTCATCGTGGATACGAGCGGACAAGGTATTCCCATAGAGGTGAAGGCTGAAACCAATCTCCGGGCAAAGAGCCTGAAAACCTATCAGGAGAAGTTTGCACCAGAAATCGCTGTTCGTACTTCGATGGCAGATTTCAAAAAAGAAGGCTGGCTTGTGAATTTGCCGCTGTATGCAGTAGAGCAAATTGCCGAGCTAGGGAAGAGGGGGGAGGAGCCGAAAAGCAATCTGCAGGATTAAACGGTTATCTGCCAAATCCAGATCCATCTGGAGAATTTCCTGGATTTTTTGGATCCGATAGTGAAAAGTGTTCCGGTGGATAAAGCAGAGACGAGTGGTCTCGGTGATATTTCGCTCCTGATCCAGATATGTGCGCAGCAGGGGAGCATAAGAGGTCCCTTTTTTCTTATCATGGCGCAGGAGTGCCAGAAGTCCCTCAGGAATCATCACCTGGGGGATGTTTTTTGCGGTACACTTGTGCAGCAGATAGTCCATCTGATACTCTTCGAAGAGAAAATACCATTTGGTGGGATCCTTTTTCTCCCCCAGGCGTCCGGCAAGCTCTGCCTGCTTATAGTAATAGTAGAGATCCTTAAAATCCCTGAAAATGGTGCTGACACTGGCGGTCATCAGGTTATCCCGCAGGGTAGACTTGATGGAGCTCAACAAGTCCTCTCTCTTTCGCTTCATCCGGGTCAGGTTGCATACAAAGACAAGAGACTGGTCAAACACGGTATAGCAGTCGTTCATAAACATTTGAGACAGGGGAAGAGCCAGAGGCGCCAGGGCAGTGCTGGTATCTTCTTTGGTTTTCAGCCGAAGGATCAGACAGAGATAATCATCCCTCATCTCCCAGTGATAATTGTCCAGGATGGAGAGGATTTTCTTCTCCGGCAGCAGCCGATGTTCCAGCAAGCCGGAGAGGATCTGGTTCAGATCCTTGGGACGGTTAAAGGCCAGAGGAAGGTTGTCGGCGAGCCCCTTGGCCAGGTACTGGCCCAAAACCTGGATGAGGATATAATCCCGCCTGGTCAGGGGAGCAGCCACTTCGTCAAAGCAGATACGGGCCAGAGAGGAGTTTTGAAGCCGTACATTATAAAATAAAGTTCGGAAGCCATAGGGCATACCCGAATAGATGGTGGGTTCCACTGCTTCTATGGCGCGGTTATATTCCGGGTCGGAGATCAGGGTATGGATATCCTCCGGGGACAGGGTGGATCCGGATTGGGCAGCGTAATAGGATTTATATTGTTGAAGAAGGGGTGAGGGGGAGGTCAATCGGGGAAGGGTTCGGAAAATAACCCGAAAGGAGGCTCCCTGTGCAAAGACCGGGTTGTTTACCAGGGGCTGTGTCACCTCGGCCAGCTCCTGGAAGGACAAGTGCTGATCCAAAACCCGCTGCATGGCCTCTTCCCAGTCATGATATCTTTGATAAGACAAAAGTATTCGATTCATCAGAAGAGCCATAGGGGGCTCTTTTTCGGTATAGAGAAGGTTGCAGGAAGCCTCAAGCCAGGTCTGGTTCGGCTTGCCCACGCATAAAATAGACAGATGGGGCGGGCATTTCGGCAGGGCGGCTGGTAAAGAGGAGGCTTCCGTTAAGTATAGGTATTTAGCATTCAGCTCATCTGGCCAGTCCGTCACCAGCATAGGCAGGGAACAGCCGATATAGAGGGAATCCTCCTCCAGGTGGCCCTGCCAGTCCAAATCTTTCAAATCTTCCTGTAAAATATACAAATTCCATATCATGTCAAAACCTCCATGCTGTGTCAGTCCCCACAATCCGCCCTATTGTCCTACTTGCAGATACCGGCTTGCCCGACAAATATCCGTGCTTCGGCGCAAGCCCCTAAAGGGACTAGCGTTGCGTCGCAAGCTTGCCCTCAGCCCGGCTGCTTGTTGGGGCTTTCTAAGTATAGTATATGAGAAAGTCTGGGAGAAGGCAAGTATATTTGGTATAAAGTGCACATTTAATAAACAAAAATAGGACATTTTAAGGACTGATATTCTTCTGGAAAATCAGATATAATCTAAATAATTAAGAAAGGTGCCACATAAACCCGGAGAAAGAACGGATGTTTTGAGGATGATGACATGTGCAAAATGCACAGGAAATAAGGAGAAGGAAGGCATTTTGCACCGAAAGGAGGAAGCTATGGCAAAAGTGATATTGGATCTTCAAAAGGAGTGGGAAGGAAGAGGAGGGTATCCGTCGGAGGGATTTTGGTATGGAGCTCCTTATAATCCCGTGGAGCGGCTGACACCGCCTATCAGTCCGAGAGAGAATCTGCTTCGCTATTATAGGGGAGAGGACTATGAGTGGCTGCCGGATATCTGCAGCGATCAGATTGACATTACCCCTTTTTGTAATCCGGATGTACAGGCTTCCGGTTACGAGGGGGGAAGAGATGCCTTTGGGGTGAAATGGATTCCCGTGGAGAGCGGAGAACTGCCTGCTTTTGTGGAACCAGGCTTTCAGCTCTGGGAAGACATCTCCGATTGGAGGAAGAAGCCTTTTCCGGATCCGGATGCCTGGAATTGGAAGGAAGAAGCAGACCGGTATCAGCAAACCTACCAGGGAGATGACCGCTTAAAACGAGGTATATCCCTGAGTGGGTATTTTGAACGATTGATTGCTAATATGACCTTTGAAGGGGCGGCTATGGCCCTTCTGACCGATCCGGAGGAAGTGACCGCTTTTTTTGAAGAACTGACCGTCTTCAATGAAAAGATCATGAAACATTACCGGGAGGATTTTGGATGTGAATCCATCATGATCCATGATGACTGGGCAGCACAGAGGTCCCCGTTTTTCAGTCTGGATACAGTGATGGAACTGATCGTACCTCATCTGAGGAAGCTTTCGGATGCCGCCCATGAGCAGGGGATCATCTTCACCCTTCACAGTTGTGGAAATGGCTTGGCTCTGCTTCCTGCTATCAAGGCTTCCGGTGTGGATGCCTGGCAGCTGCAAATAGATGCGGTAGACGCAGTGGCCGCTTACGAGGCAGCAGGTGATGATCTGATTCTGGAGACCTATCCTGTGGTGCCAGAGAATCTTCATGGCGCTGAGTTGGAAAGCTTCCTGCGGAAAACTTTGCAAACCTTTTGCGGAAAATATAGGGGATTGGTGGAATTCTATGATTTTGATCCGGAACGGCTTGCAGAGACAAGAAGACTTACCTATAAGGTCAGCCGTGAGTTGGCCTTGTGTGGAGCTTGCAAATGAATCTGCCATGACATTGTCTATTTGCCGAAAACATACAGGATGCATTGGAGTCTTGTTGGGGAACAGGCGATGATCGTATTCATCCACATGCGAAAGGAGAAGAAAAATGTTAACACCAAGAGAGAACTTGCTGGAAACTATTCGGGGCGGACATCCGGATCGGTATGTCAATCAATTTGAGGCCTTTGCCCTGCAATGGTGCAGTCCCCAGGACATACGTCATCCGGATCCGGAGTATGCAAAAGGCCCCAGGCAGAACGCCTGGGGTGTGTGGTTTGAGTGGCCGGAGGGCACGCCGGGACCCTTTCCCCTGCAGGATCCGGAGCATATGCTGATCAAGGATCTGGAGCATTGGAGGGATTATGTGAAGATTCCGGAGACTGATTTCCCGGAGAGTGAGTGGGATTGGATCGTAGAGGAAGCGGCCAAGGTGGACCGGAGCCAACAATTCGTCACTGCAGCTTTCTGGCCGGGACTGTTTGAAAATTGTCACCATATGATGGACATGGAGGAGTGTATGATCAGCTTCTATGAGGAACCGGAGATCATGCATGAGCTGATCGACACACTGGTTGAATATGAGCTCCGCATGGCTCGGCAGATCGCGGATCACATTCATCCCGATGCCCTCTACCGCCATGATGACTGGGGCAGCCAGAGGTCCACCTTCCTTTCTAGGGAAATGTTCCGCGAGTTCCTTCTGGAACCCACCAAGCGGATCTACCGGTTCTGGAAGGATCAAGGGGTAGAGGTGGTGGTGCATCATTCCGATTCCTACGGGGAAACCCTGATTCCTGAAATGATTGAAATGGGAATTGATGTGTGGCAGGGGGCCCTGTCCACCAACGATCTGCCCAGGATTGCTCGAGAGTATAAGGGACAGTTGACTGTGATGGGTGGAATCAACAATGGTATCGTTGACAAGGCAGACTGGACTCCGGAGCAGGTGGAGACGGAGGTTAATCGGGTGCTGGATTGGGTGAGTTCCCCCTATCTGATTCCCAATTGCACCTTTGGTGGAGATATTTCTACCTTCGACGGGGTTTATCCATGTGTAAGCGATAGTATCAACACCTACAATAAGACAAAATATCACAGATAGGAGGGCCCTTTCTATGTCCGTCAAAATGAGCAAATTAAAAGCCTTTTTCTTCGCCTTCACCTGCTTCTTTTCTTCTTTTACGATCATGTGGCAGATGTACGAGGTGGTGATCATCAATGACCTGTATGTAGCCTTTCCGGATCATGCAGGGATTATCACAGGAATCCTTTCCTGGCCTGCGGTGATCACAGCGGCTGCCAGCTTCCTGGCCGGAACCCTGCTGAAGAGGCTGTCCACCAAAATGGAGCTGATCCTGGCCGGAGTCATGATGCTGACGGGACTCTTGCCGCTTTTTTCGGCCAATGTCTATGTCCTTCTGGCCAGCAGTATCCTTATGGCAGCGGCTGCAGGTTTCTCCAATACGGCGGGAATGGCCATCCTTGGAGAGGTGTACAGCGATGGCAACAAGAGATCCCAGATGATGGGCTGGTACAATGCGGCCATGTCCCTCTTGAGCTGCGGCATCACCCTGATTGGCGGCATCCTGGCTGTCAAGGGCTGGCAGGTAGGCTTCCATGTATATTGGGTAGTGATTCCCATGCTCCTCCTGTGTATCTTCTTCCTGCCCAACATCCGTCCCCAGGATCGGGTATCCCAGGATCCGGGAGAGGGCGGAGACAGTAAGAAAGGTGGTCTGGGCGGAAGATTCTGGCTCTTCTACCTGGCAGCCTTTGTATTCTTCCTGGCTTATTGTCCCTTCTTCAGCTTTATCTCTGTCTACATCAGTGAGAATAACCTGGGAGGAACGGATTTTATTGGTGTGGCCAGCACGCTGACAACCTTGGGAAGCTTCGTGGCAGGACTGGTCTTCGGCCTTTTATTCGCCAAGCTGCACCGAACCTTGAATCTCTTGTCCTATATCCTTCCCATAGGGGCTTATGCCATGCTTTATCTGGCTCCCTGCCAGGCCACAACCATTGCGGCTTGTCTGATCTACGGGATCTGTTACGGCAGTGTCTTTACCTTTATCTATGCCTATCCGGGCTATTGCGTCTCCATGGATCAGATGGGCTTTGTCATGGGAATGATGACAGTAAACTACAGTGTGGCGATCTTCCTGGGGGTTTATGTGACGCAGTGGCTTATGATCGCAAATGGGGGAAGTATCACAGCTACCTATCCCGCAGCCATCCTGATCTTGGCAGTGAGTGTGGTACTGGAGCTGGTCGGCTGCATCAAGGATAAGAAAGACAAGCTGTTCGCTGAGACAGACTGAGATCTCTTCCAACTGTTCCCCTGTATCGCACCTGCCACGAAAGATTTTTGCGGTTTGCTGCAAAAATCTTTCGTGGCATATGATAGCTTCTAATTTTTTTAACTAATCAGCCAACTATAATCTTTACGGCAGTCAAGGATATGATCCACATATACCGTATCATCTTTGATTTAGTAAAGAACAAGATACCACTTTTCCACAAACATCTTGTGATATTTATTCGGTGGTATATAGGGCTCCTCAAAGAACGGGAAACGCTGCGGCATATGGTCTAGGGAACGCATTGCTGCCATATACTATACCTCTGCAATCACGTCATCAAGGTATGCATCCAACTCATCAAGAGCACAGCCCTTTCTTCCTTCCATTCTGTCTTCTTCAACAGCAAGCAGTTCTTCCCTTAATTTCAGCATTTTTTCCCAACGGTTGTCCATTAAAGTTCAAACAGCTTACGCATTTCTGTATCCATCCTTCCCTTCTTTGCATACTCCAGGGTATCGCAAAGGCGGATATTGTTTTTATCAATGTGTATCCTGTCGCTGAATCCGAGGATGTACCGCAGGCAGATCCGATAGATGATCTCTGTCGGAGCACAGCCGTATACCTGCTTGGCAAAGATGTGATTCAACCTTTCGGCATCATCGGGGTACAAGGCTTTCATGCGCCTGCTCTGATAGAGCCGTGTCACGATCTCCGTCACATACATTCCCGACTTCATATAGAGGTCGGCAAATGTCGCATCAGGATCGTCAAAGCATCCGGGATTCTCCTGTTGGAGCCTGTCCACCATGTCCTTTACCACCTTTTTCGGCGTAAATATCTGATTCGTGCGCTGCGGTGGAATAAAATCAAAGATGTCTCCCCTGTGGTCAGGCTCGAAATAGTTTGCAAGCTCGGCACGTTTTTTCATAAATTCCTGCACGGCGTCATTAAATACGACTTCGTCAAACAGGTGTCCGTCAAAGTGCTTCTGTTCCCCGCTTTCAGACACATAGTCCCCGCCGTCCCGCAGCATACGGAACTGGTCGAGGGTCACGCCCTGCCCATTCTGCGGATTGACGGTGACCTCCCAGAACACCTCCTCCGGCACAAGGGCATCAAAGTTCGCAAGGGTGGTATTTTCATCGCCATAAGCCATGAGGAAGGCCGGAATGGTACGGGAGAAACCCCGCAGATGGTCACGGACACAGCCTTCGATAGAATCCTTTTCCGCCTTCAGCTTTTCGGTCTCTACCGTTTCGACAATGGTTTCTGCGGCCTTTTTCACCGTCTCCTCGCTGTGGAGCTTCTCGTGAATGCTGCTGACCATATCGCGATAGCCCTGGAGCCGTCTTGCGGCGTACTCCTCATCAATTTGCGTGATTTCCGTCATCGTAGCTCCGGAACTCTGTGCCTCACAGATCCTGTCATCTCGCTCCCTGACAAGCTGGTGATCCCGGATGGTATAATCGCCGTACTCTCGGTTTACGACCCTGTCTGTAGTCTCCTGTATTTTGCGCTCCAGCTGATTCTGAGTGGATTTTCTCAGATCGTCGCCATACTGTGCCCTTGCAGAATCCATAAGGGTGTCCGCAAGGGGTCTTGAGAATTGTTCGCGGAGGGTCTTTAACTCCTCTTTCCTGGGATCCGGAGGCATTTCCGCATTCTTCTGGATGTCCTCCACAGCTGCCGCCAGCTGATCCTCAACCTCCGCATAAACCTTATTGCCGAAAAGCTCGCTGGCTGTTCCGATGATTTGTTCTCTCGGAAGTTCAACCTCGCCGTCCTCCTTCAGGTTCAGGGCCTCTGCCGTAGTCTCATCCACAGCCGCAGGAGCAAGCCCCTTCGGTTCTTCGATGGCCTGCATATTGTTGATGATGTCGATGATCTCCTTCGGCGCTCCGAAAATGCCGCCGATATTGGCAAAAAGGAAATTAGACATAAATCCTCGCTCAAGGACTTCTCTTGCATGGATATGACGGGGAATCGTGAGGACCTTTTCTGCGTCAAGCTCTATCATCGAACCTTCCTCATCTTCCCCATAAACCGGGAAGAAGTTCAAAAGCTCCCTAACCTGCTGCTGGCGGCTGTGGAGATCGCCTTTGTCACCGGAGGTCTCCGGGATAAGGTCATTGGCAAACTGCTCGAAAATTGTAAGGGTACGGGCAGGATCAAAATCGAACACATAGGCGTTCTGTTTTCGGTAGGTATTGCCGGCTTTATCCTGGAAGAGGCAGGGATTCTGGGCACGGAAAGCCGCCTGCATATAAAGGGCAGGGCTTGCCATGTTGGAGAGCATGAGCACCGCCGTCCATTCGGGAATCGTCACGCCGGTAGTCAGCTGCCCAACAGATAAGGTGATGGTCTGATCGTATTCCCAGATGGCCTTGGTTACCTTGTCAAAGGACTTCTCATTCTCCTCGTCATCCTCCAATTTTCCGTCGCCTGCCGCAAGAATAATCTCATAGTCCTTGAATACGGGGTGGAGCTTCAGCTTCTTGGCCAGAGCCTTTGCGCTGGCAACACGATTCAGGATCCAGAAGGTGTGCTTCAATTCGCTTCTCAGTTGGGGGGTTGAGAAGGGAAATTTCTCCTGACGGGTCAAAGCATCCAGGAACTGATCCACCTCCCCCTCATGCAGGAACTTTCCGGCCTCGTTGGTCTTGAAAAATTCGTTCAGGTCAAAGGCGAATTCCTCAATATCATCCTCCGCAAGCTCTATGCCTTTTCTTACCCTGTCCCGGACAATGTCGGACATCTGATAGGTGAAGAGGGACAGTCTGGGCAGGTTGGCATAGGGATTTTCCATCTCGCTGGAGGCGTCCCAGTCCCGCTTCTTTTTCTGCTCGTCGGCGTAGGTCCAGTTGTAGATGGCGGTCTCCGGGAATTTGTCATTTGCCAGCGCCTTAAAGGGCGTACCGGACAGGTGCAGCGTCCACTTGCGGCGGATATGGTGAAAGGCCGTATCGGTCTTGTAGGTGTCCACCCCCTCGTGGGCTTCATCCACAATCATGACATCCCAGAGCAGCCCTTTCTCGGTGCTGAGTTCCGACAGCTTATCGAAGCGTCCGCCAAAGTAGAGGGAGCCCTTCAAATCCTGCAGGCTGACAAATTCAATGCAGCCCTTCGTGTTCTCATCGACCTTTGCGATATATTCCTCCCGGCTGTAAACAAACTTCCTGTCCTTGATCCCCTCCACGTTGCTGACAAAGAGATAGCCGGACTGGGGGCCGAAAAAGGTCTCATAATCCTGATACCAGGAATTGGCGATGGCGGGGCGGTTGGTCACGATGAGAATATTTTTTGCGCCGAGTTTCCTGCACAGGTCATAGGCGGACAGCGTTTTGCCAAAGCGCGGCTTTGCGTTCCAGAGAAATTCGGCATTCTCACGACCGCTGAAGTAATCCGCCGTCCTCTCCACAGCCTCTGCCTGCTCCTCCCGGAGCGTATAAGGAATCACCCCATCGGCGTCCTCCTCCGATACCACGCCGTGATTGAGGGTAAAGTCGATGAAATTCCCCCGGGCGGCCTTCGGCTCGATTAGAAACCACTCCGTCCCGGATTCCCGGGAGACACCGATCTTCTTCAGATAGGCGTGAAAGTCCTTGTCCGTAAATGTGCCATAGGGCTCCGTCATAAAGGCAGCCCTGAGGGCCCACCAGGTCTTGTGAGGGACACCTACCGTGTGGGTCTGTTCCTTGATGCGGGTCTCCACATCCCGCTCGGTAAAGCCGATCTTGGTCCAGCCGTCGTGCGCCGGTACGCCCGGAGTGGTGTAGGCATAGCACTGCGGAACGACCTTTGCGGCTGTTTTTATCTGAATCGCTGCCATTATGCCATCTCCTTTACATGAGATTCTATAAACTCGATCTCCTTTTCGTCCAAGCCGTACTTGCGGTAGAGTTGCAGGTCGATCTCATGAATTGACTTCGACCAGTCGATGTCGGAAGCAGGAGTGAAGTCTTGTAGAGGAATCATTTTCCACACCGGCTTATTTCCGTTATGGGTTACTTTTAGGACACTCAGTAATGCTCTGGCGAACTTTGTCTTTATATATTTTTCAACAGCGCGAGCCTCCTCCATCGTATTAAACTTTCCTATACTCAGGAATGTCTCGGTTGCGCCAACCCCTGGACCTTCCACTACTGGCTCACTCATGGTTTCCCCAAATTCGCCACTTCCGTTCGCCTGGGCAACATAAACTTTGTAATAATCAAGGTTTTCTACATCTTTTACATAATCTCTTCGGATATATTTATAGATGCGCTTGCTACTTACTCGGCCCAATATTTGAATGTAATCTCTTTCATCATCGGGCTTATGATCATGAAACACCTGTGGAATCAATGCCATAATGTTTGAAGACATGTCATAATCATGCCCTTTGCTTAATAGCCCTATGTTTTCTCCGTTCTTATTTTCTCTGTACCGAGCCTCCGGATGATCTTCATGCATTGTATCGGTCAGACGGTAGGCAGTTCTCGAATAAACAATATCCATTAAGGTTTCAAATGAACCATTATAAAGAACTTTGTGCAAGATATCATTTACTTCAGGATACTTAGTAAATGCAACAATTGCGCCAAAATTCTTACTATCATCATAGTACGTAATGGCCACACCACCTCTTAGAGGTGTCGACAATGATGGAAATACCTTGTGCCCATCCTCTTCATAATGGAGCACCTTGAAATGCTCATCATTCAGCATCTTCTCGTTCCATGCCTTCGGTGTGGAACCCGCATTAAACAAAAATCTTGCAGGATGAACAAGTTCTACTTTCGCTGCAATCTTGAATGCCTCACTCATAAATTTGTCATAGACTGGCGGCGCATAATTCTTTAAAGAGCCATCAGAATTCTCTGAAAGCTGCTCCTCTTGATATGGCGGATTTCCTATCACATAATCAAACAGTTTCTTCCCCATGGCCCTCATCTCCTTCAGCTTTTTGAAAAGTATGGAGTTTTTGCTTCTCCAGTCGAACATCCTGCAGGGCACGGCTTCCGGCTCATCGTCTTTTTCGCCAACCATATCCCCGAACATATCGAAGAGCGTTATCTGGTGAAATTCCTCGTAGGGCTTGCCCAACGGGACGGTGTCTTTCAGTCCGTCCATCTGCCAGATGTTCCAGGCGATCTTGTTGGCCACCTGCCGCAGGAGCTTTTCGTCCGGCTGTCGCCCCCAGCGTTCCTCATAGTAATCCGTAAAGGTCAGCAGGAGATTGATTCTCGCCATCAGCACATTGTCGCCCTGATACTCATATCCGTAGCAGGCCTCAAATGCCCGGATGGCCCATTTCAGCCAGTCGTCATAGCCTTCCGTATTCTCCTTCACGATGCGCAGCTTTCGGTCAAGCATTCCGATGCGCCTGATGGTGGGGAGGATCAGCTCTCCCGTTGCTACATCATAGCGGGAGACCAGGTAGGGAGCCTCTCCGCAGGTGATTTCAAGCCGACGGGAGTCCACATAGTGCTGCCACTTCCTACCTTTAGGAAATGCAATCTTCCCCTCCGACACTGTCCAGGTATGGTCAGCATTTTCTGTGTTAAATATGCCGCTGCGTCCGAACCAGTCGTCATCGCAATGATTGTTCATCTGGTTGCAAAGCCATGCCGGAGTGAATACCTCTGCCTTTTTCCGGGTCCGCTCTGCCTGTGCCTCCTGCGACTTCTGTATGCGGGGGCGGATGAGATCGGGGCGCCGCAGGATGGCCTTTGCGTCCAGCTGCACCTTGTCCGTGAATTCTTCCCCAAGCTCCTCGTAGGTGTCGGTCGCCCATATGATTTTCTTTTTCGTCGTTTTATCCTGAAGCAGTACCTCCAGCACTTGCGCAACCGGGTAGCCGCTGATGTCTATCAGTTTTTCCACAAGAGGAAGCCCCTCCTTCCAAGGACAAATCCTATTTTCTTATAATCGTAGTCGATCACCTTGTCCGCCCTGAATTACCCCAGTGCCTCAATACAACCTGCGCGGTAGCTTCCCAGACCCAGATTCCATATGGAGATTTATACCAGATCCTCCAGCAGGGAGTCCAGCATGCCGCCGTCATCGATCAGCCACCGTCCCTTTACCTTGACCAGTGTGATGGTTTCACTATCGCTGCTGGAATCCGTATAACCCAGGAAGGAATAGGAAATTTGGTAGTTGACGACGGCGTCGCAATAGGATTGAGAGCCGGAGCTATAGTAGTCGGTGTCCGTAACCGTGAGATTGACCTTGATAGTGCTGCCGGTGGCCTTTAGGATGCTCTTCAGGTCAAAATTCAAGACAGAGGAGTAACTGCGGGCCACATCACTGTCGAAGCAATCCAGCATTTTCTTGATATTCAGATCGTTAAAAGCCTTTTCCAGCTGCTCTATGGTTGCCTCCGGCGAGGAATAGGAACCACAGCTTCGAAAAACCGTGCAGAAGAGGAGAAGGACGACTAAGGCAGCCGCAGCCAGGATGGCGATGCCCACCAGCTTTTTCTTCTTGTCTTTCGAGGTTCCTGGCAGTGGATTCTGGTAGTGGTTGTCCGGAGGGAGGGTATTTTGCTGAAAACCCTGAGGGTTTGTCCCTTGGGAGCCAGGATAAGCTGGCTGAGCTCCTGTCCCTTGGGAATCGGGTGAATTCGGTTGCCCTCCTGTCCATGGGGAACTGGAGGGCACAGGTGTGCCGCATTGCGGACAAAAGCCAGAAGAATCAGGCATTGGGGAACCACATTTTCTACAAAACATATTATCTCCTTTCGTGAGGGGTGGAGCCGGGAAATGCCCGGCATGGAGGTTTATTGTTTGGTAAGCTTTTCTATCCTGCAAGTGTGTTTTTTTGTGCTCTTATTATAGTTAATTCCAACCAGTAACAGGTTTTCTTGATAATCTTCCAGCGCCCCTGTGTAGTGCTTTTCCTTGATTTGAGTCAGTGCACTGGCGTCGTCTTTGTCCCATTTCAATTCGATGATGACTGCAGGCAGACTGGAATATTTTTTCCGTGGAATCATACATATATCGGCAAAACCCTTCCCAGCAGGAAGCTCCCGGATAAGCGTATAATATTCCCGGGCGTAATAGAAGGCCAGACTTACCGTGCAGCTCAGAGAGTTTTCGTCATTATATTGTAAAATAGAGATTTCTTCATGGGCTTTTGCAATACCGGCAGCGACAGCATCAGCATCCATTGCCCACAAGGCCTCCAGCAGCCTGCGAGAGGCCTCGATGGAGTGAATGACACCTTTCCAATCCATTGTGTGGAGGACGTTGATGTATTCTTGGGACACTTCCTTGTTGGGAATGGCCACGGTTTCGAGATTACTGTCATAGGTTAAATAACCCAGGTGCACCAGAAGAGTCAATATGTCATCCTTGGAGGAAAAATTCGTCATATCATTGTTGAAGGTTCCGGTATGAATGGCAACAGAGTTCCCCGCCAGCATTTGGATGACGGCTTCCTTTAAACCGTCCATATCCATCTGAATATAGATTTTCAATGCCTCGTAAGTCTCTGTTTGGTTCCAATAGGCACCAAATTTGTGGCGAAGCATCGCTTCATTGACGGATTTGGGGCTGTACATGGAATAGTGAATATCCTGGGGAAAGCCGTGGGTGATCAAGTCATACCCGTCATACCAGGATTTTGCCTCATCAAAGCTCATTCGATAGTTGGCACAGAGGTTTTTTACCTCCCCTTCGGTGAAACCGAAATATTCCGCAAAGCCGCCGGGGTCTGTCATGGAGTACTCTGTAAACATATTCAGAGCAGAGTGGGAACCGTATTTTTTGATGGGCAAAATACCGGTCATGTAGGCCAGAGCGACATAATCCTTATCCTTGAGCCAGACCCGAAGAAAATCCAGATATTTTCTCTGGGCTTCCTGATCCTGCTGGTATTCTCGGAAAAGGCAATCCCATTCATCAATCAATATCACAAAGGAATGGGAGGTTTGTGCGTAGATATCCTTCATTACCTGGATCAGGTTGTTTTTGTCCAGAAAATGCACCTGACAGAAATACTCTGTCATGTCGAAAACCAGGTAATTTTGCAGCTGACACAGACGAACTTTTGCCTTGTGTTCAATACTGCATTGGTTTTCTCAATTAATCCGGATTTGTCTATGTAGATCTCAGAATTCAAACTTTCCCGAAAGCCCTTGGCGCCCGGGTTCAGGTAGCTGCCCATCTTATCACATCCTTTCCGCAGAAACCTTTAAACAGAAGTGGTTCTTGTGAAATTCCAGCAAGCCCTCTTTACGCATCTTGCCCAGTTCCAGAGACAGTCCGCTGCGCTCCACAGCCAGGTAATCCGCCAGCTGCTGGCGGGAGAAGGGAATGTCAAATTCACGGGAGCCCCGGCGTTGGGCTTCGGCTCCCAGATAGGACAAAAGCTTGGCCCGGGTGGTCCGCTGGCCGATGTGGGTCAGCTTTTCGTTGAATTGCAGGTTCTTCTCGGCCAGATCCTCCAAAAGATTTCGGATCATACGGCTGTGGTGGGCACAGGCGGAGGAGCATACGGTCAAAATGTGTTTTACATTCAGGAAAAGGACGGTTACCTGGGTCTCAGCCTCCACACTGACGTTAAGGGGGATGCCGGGGGCACAGGCAAAGGCCACGGCAAAGGTCTGCCCCGGCCCCGTTCGGGTCAGGATGTTGCGGTTGCCCCAGATATCCTCCTGCACCACCCAGATAGTCCCGGCTACCACCAGGCCGATGGAATCCGTAGATTCCCCGGCATGCAGGAGGAAGGAGCCCTTGGGATAATCCGCTTTCCTGGCGGACAGACAGGACAGCATGGCAGTGATTTCCTTCTCCTCAATTCCTGCAAAGAGGGGAGAGGACTTTAGTACAGATAAAAATTGTTCCATAAGACCCTCTTCTGTTGAATATTCAACCGATTCATTGGTTTTATTATACTATACTGGGGTCAGAATGAAAACAAAAAAGTAAGACAAATGGAAAATAGGGATGCGGGGATATGGATATCACCCGGTGCCACACAGAGGAGGATTTTTGTATGGAGCAGAAGATGTTTTGTTTTCAATGTGAGCAGACCGCCGGCTGCAGCGGCTGCACCGGAAAAGCGGGTGTATGTGGGAAAACAGCTCATACCGCCAGGCTGCAGGATCAGCTGACCGGCGCCCTCATTGGCCTGGCTCGGGCAACAGACGGTGGCTCAGCCCTAACAGAGAATACCTGGAAGATCCTGGTGGAGGGACTTTTTACCACGGTCACTAATGTGAATTTTAATGATGAAACCATTGGACATCAGATAGAGCGTGTGCAGGCAGAGAAGAACAAGCTGGTGCCGGATTGCGCCCTTTGCGCCTCCCCCTGCGGAGGGAAAGAGGATTATGATATGGCTCAGCTGTGGACGGCCCAGGAGGATATCCGCAGCCTTAAGTCCCTGATTCTCTTCGGTCTCCGTGGCATGGCTGCCTACGCTTATCATGCTATGGTTCTGGGATATACCGATGATGAGGTGAATCAGTTCTTTGCCAAGGGCCTTAGTGCCGTGGGCGAGGACTGGGGCATGGAGGAGCTGCTGCCTATCGTTCTGGAGGTAGGAGAGAAGAACCTGAAGTGCATGGCCTTGCTGGACCAGGCCAATACAGAGACCTACGGCTCTCCCCAGCCGACTTCAGTTTCCCTGACCGTGGAAAAGGGACCCTTTATTGTGATCACCGGCCATGATCTTCATGACCTCAAGCTCCTGCTGGAGCAGACGGAAGGGAAGGGGATCCATATCTACACCCACGGGGAAATGCTGCCGGCCCACGCTTATCCGGAGCTGAAGAAGTATGCCCATCTCAAGGGGAATTTCGGCACCGCCTGGCAGAATCAGCAAAAGGAGTTCGCAGATCTTCCGGCTCCCATTCTCTATACCACCAACTGCCTGATGCCGCCTAAGACCACCTATGCCGATCGGATTTTCACCACAGCTCTGGTATCTTATCCGGAAATGCAGCATATCGATGAGAAGAAGGACTTCACCCCCGTCATTGAGAAGGCTTTGGAGCTGGGCGGTTATCAAGAGGATCAGAACTTTACAGGCATGAACGGCGGCCACAGTGTCATGACTGGTTTTGCCCGAGGAGCCGTGCTGGGAGTAGCAGATCAGGTGATCCAGGCTGTAAAGGAGGGGGCTATTAAACATTTCTTCCTGGTGGCAGGCTGTGACGGAGCCCGTGCCGGGAGAAATTACTATACCGAGTTCGTGAAGCAGACCCCGGCGGATACCCTGATTCTGACCTTGGCCTGCGGCAAATACCGCTTCAACGACCTGGATCTGGGAACCATTGGCGGCCTGCCCAGGATCCTGGATGTGGGACAGTGTAACGATGCCTACAGCGCCATTCAGATCGCTGTGGCTCTGGCGGAGGCCTTCGGCTGTGGCGTCAACGACCTGCCCCTGTCTATGGTACTGTCCTGGTATGAGCAAAAGGCCGTCTGCATCCTGCTGACCCTGCTCCACCTGGGCATCAAAAATATCCGCTTAGGTCCCACCTTGCCGGCCTTTGTAAAGATGATCAAATAGGGAAGGCTGCTCGATCCGTTCAAAAAAGGCGGCTATCATATTAGCCATAACCGTCTTGCCAAAGCGTCTTGGACGGGTAATGCAGAAGAAACGCTGCTCTTGTTGTAATGCCGGTATCAGTTCTTCCAGAATTCCTGATTTATCGACAAAATAGGTCCCATTCATGACTGTTTTATATTTGTCATAGGGTTCTTTGTTATTCAGAAAACGTCCCATTCTTCTGCCCCCTTTTCTTTGCTATGCTAACACGGGTCTTCTTCCATTATAGTCTTTTTTGAGTACCGCTGCAATCCTTCCTGATGACTTTCGGTTCCGTAGAAGCTAAGTAAGGGTTTGAATGCCTTGGCATCCAAACCCTTGCTGGTTAGAGTGGAACTCTGGTTTTATTTGTTTAACAGCTGCTTCAGGTCTTCCTCCGGCGTGGTGATGGGGGCGATGCCGAAGTGT
>CAVJHW010000048.1:0-16766 GCA_963649395.1 Coriobacteriaceae bacterium
GTGTTCCGGAAATCAGATTCGCGGGTTTTACGGAAGATTGGGAACAGCGTAAGTTAGGGGATGTGTTTGAACAGACATCAAATTTTGTCAACCCGAAGGAAGATGATATAGAACTCTGGAGTCTGACCGTTGAAGATGGGTTAACCAAGAAGTCTGATAGATATAACAGAGAATTTCTTGTAAAGAAGGATGACAATTTTAAAGAAGTTCGTCCTGGCGATATCGTATACAATCCGATGAACATGACATTGGGAGCGGTTGGATATAATGGAATGGAGAAAAGTGTTGCAGTTTCGGGCTATTACACCACTATGGTTGCAAAAGATAATTATGATGCGTATTACATCAATACCTGGTTAAAAAGTCCACAAGCAATACTTTTGTATCGAACTTATGCGACTGGTTCTCTGATAGAAAAGCAACGAGTGCAATTTTCTACGCTTTCTATCATTCCAGTAGCATTTCCGCAATATGAAGAACAGGTTAAAATTGGCGCCTGTTTCCGGTCACTTGATGAGATGATTACTCTTCATCAGCGTAAGTGGGAATGTCTGCAAGGAATCAAGAGGTTTATGCTTGGGCGGATGTTCCTATAAGGGGGGAGGGGGCTGTTTGATGGGTCGGTGGCATGCGGGTTGCGGAATGCCTTGCGTTGTATTATGCTTGTGGTACAAAGAGGAGGAAGAGTAATTGTATGCCACAAACAATTCAGGTACTGCTTGCTCCATATTTATCGGAAATAAAAAAATATACGGAGAACATCTTAGAAGCGTTGTATTATATGGATCCTATGCAAGGGGAGATGATACAGCGGATGCTGATGTAGATATTATGTTGCTGGTGGACCGGATTCTCGGGATATCGGAACAAGAATGGATGTAGTTTGTTATCGCTGAAATGTGGCAAGGGAAGATACAGGTTTGAAAAGGATGAGGTGGGGAACGGATGGCGGAGTTGGAGAGTATGATTGAGGAGCGGTTGATTGACTGTCTGGTTTATGGGGATTCTCAATGGACTTTTCGGGAGGATTTGCGGACGGAGGAGGATCTTTGGAGGAATTTTCGCTATATTCTGGAGCAGAATAATAAGGATCGCCTGAATGGTCAGCCTCTGACGGAGGGGGAGTTTGAGCAGGTGAAGAATCAGCTGTCTTTTTCCTCTTTTTACAAGGCGGGGGAGTGGCTGGTGGGGGAGAATGGCAAGGTGATGGTTCATGTCCAGCGGGATACGGAGCGGCTGCACCTGGTGGTATTGAATCAGGAGCATATTGCAGGGGGGTCCAGTGTCTATGAGGTGATCCATCAGTATGGGGCTCTTGCATCGGAGGGGGGAAGGATCCCAGGGGACCGAGGGGAGAGGGATCGAAGGTTTGATGTGTCTTTGCTGATCAATGGTCTGCCTCTGATCCATATAGAGCTGAAGAATCGCCGGCATTCTTATATGGATGCTTTTCGCCAAATTCGTAAGTATATCGGAGAGGGGAAGTTCCGGGGGATTTTCTCGGCGGTGCAGATGTTTGTGGTCAGCAATGGGGTGGATACCAGGTATTTTGCAGCGGCCGGGGATACGGAGCTGAGGCCTCAATTTATGAGTGGCTGGGTGGATCGGGAGAATCGGCCGGTGTCGGACCTTCTGGATTTTGCCGGGAGTCTTTTGAAGATTCCCCAGGCTCACGAGATGATTGCCCGTTATACGGTCCTGGATCAGAAGGCCAGAAGGTTGATTCTCCTTCGCCCCTATCAGATTCATGCCATCGAAGCCCTTCGGGAGGCTTCCAAAAGGGGAAAGTCCGGCTTTGTGTGGCATACCACGGGCTCCGGCAAGACCCTGACCTCTTATAAGGCTACCCGGAATCTTCTGATGGATATCCCGGCTCTGGACAAGACCATTTTCCTCATTGACCGCAAGGATCTGGATAGTCAGACCACCCAGGCCTTTCAGGCTTATGCCAATCATGACCTGATTGACGTGGATCCCACGGAGAATGTGAATGACCTGAAGAGGAAGCTGAAGTCCGGGGATCGGCAGGTGATTGTCACCACCATTCAAAAGCTGCAGATTCTGGTTTGTCGGCGGCTGAAGGAGGGGACAGCGGACTACGAGAGAATCCGCAGGCTTAAGATTGCCTTTGTGGTGGATGAATGCCATCGGGCGGTCAGTCCCAGAACCAAGCGGGAGCTGGAGCGGTTTTTCGGCCGTTCCCTCTGGTATGGTTTTACCGGAACTCCCAGGTTTGGGGAGAATCCCTATCCTCAGATGGGGGATCTGCCCCGGACTACCCGGGAGCTTTATGGGGAGGCCTTGCACAAGTATACCATTCAAAATGCCATCCATGACGGAGCGGTTCTGGGCTTTCAGGTGGAGCATGACGGCCCTAAGGAGATTGAGGTGGAGACGGATGCGGCAGCCTATGACAATGAGGCTCATATGCTGGGAGTTCTGGATATCATCCTCAATAAATGTGGCCACAAGCTGGGCTTTCAGAATGGGAAGGGCCAGACCTATGAGGCCTTGCTGACCACCGGCTCCATCCAGCAGGCCCAGCGATACTATGACCTGCTGGCCCGGGTGAAAAGGGGGCAGACGGGGCTGGTTATTCGGGACCAGATTCGCCGGGTTTTGCCGGATTTTCCCAAGTTCGCCATTACCTACTCCTTGACGGAGAATGAAGAGGGCTCCCATGTGAACCAGGAGAAGATGCAGCAGTCTCTGGCGGATTACAATGAGATGTTCGGCACCTCCTTTGACATCTCCCAGATTCAGCAATATAATGAGAATCTCAACCAGCGCTTGGCCAGAAAGGATCCCAGATATCAGAGCCGCAGCAGGCAGCTGGATCTGGTTATCGTGGTGGACCGGCTCCTGACGGGCTTTGATGCCCCCTGCCTGTCAGCCATTTTCATAGATCGGCAGCCCATGGGCCCCCACGATCTGATCCAGGCATTTTCCAGAACCAATCGCATTTTCGACCGGAATAAGACCTTTGGACAGATTGTGACCTTCCAGGCACCGAGACTTTTTAAGAAATGTGTGGATCAGGCGATTCGGCTCTATTCCGCAGGCAGTACAGAGATTGCCCTTTTGGCTGAGTGGGAGGAGATCGAGCCTGCCTTTCGCAAGTCTCTGGCTGCTCTGCGGGTGGCAGCCCCAAGTCCCGGGGAGGTCCCCGGCATGTCCTTGAAGGAAAAGAAGGTATTTGCCCGCATCTTCCAGTCCTTTGACCGCTTATTTGCTCAGCTTCAGTCCTTTACCTGCTATGAGGATACCATGCTGGAGGACTATAAGCTGAGTCAGGAGGAGTATGAGGCCTATGCCGGAGTCTACCAGAATGCCTTGGAGGAGATCAAGCTGGCAAGAGCCCAGGAAGGAGAGCTGGCGGGAGAGGATTCGGAGGAGGCTCAGGAGGGAACCGGAATTCTGCCGCAGGATGGGGCGGAGGGGTCGGGAGAGGAGGCTGACGCCTTGGGGGATCCCGGGGGACTTAATCTGGACTATGAGCTTTTGGCCTTCAGTAAGACCAGGATCGACTACGAATATATCATTGGTTTGATTCAGAATATTGTGAATCCGGAGGAAAAAGAGGAGATCTCTACCCCGGAGGAAAGGCAGAAGCAGCTGGAGGAGGCCGGGCAATATGTGGAGGAGCTGGCTCGGGAGAATCCCAAAGTAGCTTCCCTGATGAACCAGCTGTTGGAGGAGATCCGGCAGGATCAAAGCCGGTACAGGGGACAATCCATTTTACATATCATCGACACCATGCGGCAGGAATGCATAGAACAGGTGGTGGCGGATTTTTGCCAAACCTGGTATGCCTCCCGGGAGGATGTCCTGTATGCTGCCTTGCATTACCGCAGCGGGGAGATTCCCAATGAAAGCGTCATCAAGGCTACCATTGATTATGCCGCCTACAAGGCCTCCCGAGACAAAGCCCTCCCCAAGTTCAAATACTACAGTCAATGCATTGCCAAGCTGCGGAAGACCATGGAGGAAGAAATCAAGCCCCTGCTGTAAAGGGAAGAAAGACGCCAATTTTCTGTTGTTTACCAAGAAAGAACCTGATATAATGTAACGTTGAAAGCCCCGGACTGCGGATGCACAGATGGGCAAGCTGGCTTGCACAGCTGTGCAGACATAGGCCGGGCAAGCCGATATCCGCAAGTAGGGCGATAGCCCGGATTGGGGATATCGGCGGCAGCTGCGGGAGCACGTAGTGCGGAGCAGCTGGCTTTCAAGGAGCCCCGGACTGCGGATGCACAGATGGGCAAGCTGGCTTGCACAGCTGTGCAGACATAGGCCGGGCAAGCCGATATCCGCAAGTAGGGCGATAGCCCGGATTGGGGATATCGGCGGCAGCTGCGGGAGCACGTAGTGCGGAGCAGCTGGCTTTCAAGGAGCCCCGGACTGCGGATGCACAGATGGGCAAGCTGGCTTGCAAGGAGCCCCGGAACAATTCGTGTAACCACAGGTGAGCGGAGCCTGTGCGAAGGCACATGCCCCATCTTAAGAGTTAGTCAGGATGGAAGAGATAGCTATGGAGAACATATTGCGAATAGAAGATAAAAGCAGGATAGCCAGGGTGAAGAAGTATTTCCAGGTATTGGGATTTGTTCTCACCCTGCTTATCGTGGCTGCGGGAACTCTGGTAAGCCGGACCATTTTCTGGGCGGGCTCCACTTGGAGTGAGCTCAGCATCGATGAGATCATCTATCATCTGAAGGCCCCTCTGGAGGGCACCGGCAATGGCATGATCTTGCAATTTATTCTGGTATGCGTCTGCGTAGCTGCTCTTGCAGTGGTAGCTGTGGCTTTCCTTCTGAAGCTGGTGAAGGGAAGGAAGAATCTGTATCTGGCGGTGGAGGCAGCGGCTGTGGCTGCCAGTCTCTTTGCCACCCAGCGGGCGGTGGTCTATGCCTGGGATAAGCTGGATATTTCGACCTATAGGGCCAGCAAATCCACCTATTCCAGCTTTATTGATGACAATTATGTGGAGCCGGGTTCTGTGGACCTGGCTTTTCCGGAGGAGAAGAGGAACCTCATCTATATTTACCTGGAATCCATGGAGATCACCTATGCGGACAAGGCCTCCGGGGGAGCCTTTGAGGAGAATTATATTCCCTCCCTGACTCAGCTGGCCATGGAAAATGAGACTTTTTCCGGCGATGCGTCGATCCTAAATGGCGGCTATGCCATGAATAATACTACCTGGACGATGGGAGCCATGTTTGGCCACAGCGTGGGTCTGCCCTTGACCATTCCCATAGACGGAAGCGATATGGATTCCCAGGAGAGTTTCTTCCCGGGAATCACTGGCATTGGGGATATCCTGGAGGAGGCAGGTTATCAGAATGCTCTGCTGATTGGCTCCAAGGCGGTCTTCGGAGGCCGGGAGCTCTTCTTCCAGGAGCATGGGGATTATGCCATCTATGATTATACCTACTCCCAGGAAGTGGGGGAGATCCCGGAGGATTATTATGTCTGGTGGGGATATGAGGACAAGAAGCTCTTTGAGAATGCCAAGAAGCACCTGCTGGAGCTTAGCCAGTCCGATCAGCCCTTTAATCTGACTATGCTGACGGTGGATACCCATTTCGAGGATGGTTATTATTGTGAGGATTGCCAAGATCTCTACGATGGCAATCGTTATGCCAATGTGATCACCTGCTCCGACAGCAAGGTGACGGAATTGATTCACTGGATCCAGCAGCAGGACTTCTATGACAACACCACCATTGTGGTGACGGGAGATCATCCCACCATGGACAAGGATTTTTGTGATCCTGTGGCGAAGGATTATACTCGTAAGGTCTATACCACCTATATCAATGCCCCCCTGGAGCCAAAGCAGAATACCTATCGGGAATATGCCACCTTTGATCTCTTTCCTACCACCTTGGCTGCTTTGAATGTGGAGATTGAGGGGGACAGGCTGGGGCTGGGAACCAACCTCTATTCGGATCTGCCTACCCTGACAGAGAAGTACGGACGGGAGACGGAGAATGAAGAGATCCTCAAGAAGTCAGAGCTGATGGACAAGCTGTCCGCCGAGGTGAATCCCAATTCCCTCAAGCTAAGTGAGCAGCAGAAGATGCTGCAGGCGCAGAAGGAATATCTGCAGGCCAAGGCAGAGGCGGAAGCTAGGGCTCTTACGGTGGATGTGAGTGTGACCCCCTATGATTATCGGGTCGGATATTTCAGCGTAGATGTAAGCGGAATTACAGAGGAGGACAATGTCCAGGCCATTCGCTGTGCGGTTTGGTCGACGGAGGATCAAAATGATTTGATCTGGTGCGAGGCCTCCCGCCTGGAGGACGGAACCTACCGAACCAATGTCTATGCCCGGGACTTCGGCTATTGGGAGGACACCTACCAGATTCATGTCTATGCCATCCGCAGTGACGGAACCCAGGAGGTCATCTGTATCACAGAGGGCGCCATCACCTGACAGAGGGGAGGGAGCTGTGTGACAGTGGCCCACGTCTAGCCCCGACCGGAGCCTAGCGTAGACGTGGGAGGGCCTGGCACGGAACAATCCGTGTCATCACAGGTTTGGGTGTTTTAACTCCCCAACCCTACTTATAGATAGAAGGAAGTGGAAGAAAGAATGGACAAGCTTTATATTGTAGTTCCCTGCTATAATGAGGAGGAGGTTTTGCCGGAGACCTCTAAGCGTCTGCGGCTGAAGCTGCAGCAGCTGATTCGGGACCGGAAGATCAGTCCGGACAGCAGGGCTCTCTTTGTCAATGACGGTTCCAAGGATAGAACTTGGGAGCTGATCTCCCGCCTGCATGAGGAAGATCCCTGTTTTTCCGGCGTGAACCTTTCCCGCAACCGGGGACATCAAAATGCCCTTTTGGCGGGGCTGACGGTGGCAGTGAATTATGCTGATATGATTGTAACCATGGATGCAGATCTGCAGGACGATATCAATGCCGTGGATCAGATGGTAGACCGGTATCTGGAGGGTTACGAGGTGGTTTACGGTGTCCGGTCTTCCCGTCAGACGGATACGGCCTTCAAGCGCTTTACGGCGGAATCCTATTATAAGGTCTTGAAAATGCTGGGGGTAGATATTGTCTTCAATCATGCGGACTACCGCCTGATGAGCCGCAGAGCCGTGGAAGGATTGATGGAATTTCAGGAGGTTAACCTTTTTCTCCGGGGGATCGTTCCCCAGATAGGCTACAAGTGGACCACCGTAGCCTATGAACGGGCGGAGCGCTTCGCCGGGGAGAGCAAATATCCCCTGAAGAAGATGCTAAGCTTTGCTCTGGAGGGGATTACCTCCTTCAGTGTCAAGCCCTTGAAGCTGATTGCCCGGCTGGGGGGCCTGGTCTGCCTGGTCAGCCTGGCCATGTTTATCTGGAGCATAATCCAGCATTTTACAGGGCATACGGTGGCAGGCTGGTCCTCCTTGATGGTTTCCATCTGGTTCCTGGGCGGGGTGCAGCTGATCTGCCTGGGGGTCATCGGGGAATATATCGGCAAGGTTTATGCCGAAACCAAGAGAAGGCCCCGCTTTTTCATTGAAAATGTGCTAAATACAGAGGACAAGGGAGTTTGACGATATGAGCAGAAATACAGGGAATGCAGCTTCCCCCAGGCTGCAGCGGCTGGAGCTTCTTTTCGTGCTGGGCTGCGGGGTCTTCTTCTTTATCTGGAGCATTGCCAAGCATTTTAATTTTGGGCCGGATGAGATGATGCGGTATGCCATTCCGGAATATATCTACAAGCATGGTGCCCTTCCCAATGGGAATATGGAGGAATTGCGCAACGGTATGTGGGGCTTTTCCTATGCTTATTATCCCAACTTCCTGGGGCCCCTGGTCAGCGCCCTCTTTATGAAGATTACCAGTATCTTCACCGCCAACAACTTCGCTCTGGTGGTGGCGGCCCGCTTTACCAGCGT
This sequence comes from Coriobacteriaceae bacterium, assembly GCA_963649395.1. Classification (GTDB taxonomy): domain Bacteria; phylum Bacillota; class Clostridia; order Lachnospirales; family Lachnospiraceae; genus Scatomonas. Next base: position 7,907 of record CAVJHW010000048.1, read on the forward strand.
CCTCAGCGGGACCTTTACCATGTATTTCCTGATGAAGATCGCCAAGAGGCTTTTCACCGCCCCGGTCAAGTGGATGACGGTCTTTCTGCTGGTCATGATTCCTCAGTTCACTTTCTTGACAAGTTATGTCAACAATGATATTATCTGCATATGCGGGTCGGCTATGATGTGCTATGCCTGGATCTGCGGCCTGCAGGAGGGATGGGACCGGAAGAATGGTCTGCTTTTGGCAGTGGGAATCATCGTGGCAGCCTTGTCCTATTACAATTCCTACGGCTGGATCCTGTGCAGCTTGATTCTCTTTGTAGCTTCTTATATCATGAAGATTGGGCAGAATCAGGATTATAAGCAGATGTGGAAGATCGGCATTTTCATTGCGATCATTGTTCTGGTCTGTGTGGCAGGCTTCTTTATCCGCAATGCCCTCCTCTATGACGGAGATTTTCTGGGAATGAGGTCCTTGAATGAGTCTTCGGAGCTCTACGCGCCGGATTCCTTCAAGCCCAGCAACCGTTATATTTCCAAGAATCTGGGGCTGTCCCTCTGGGATATGCTGACCAGTCATATCTGGGGAGAGCGCAATTGGCTGAATTTTACCTTCATTAGCTTTATTGGGGTCTTCAGCTATATGCTCTATTACCTGCCTTCCTGGATCTATTGGCTTTTCCTGGTGGTGATGGTGGCAGGAGCAGTGGGATTGGGAGGAGAGACCCTGTCCAATCTCATAAGCAGAAGGGAAGGGGCGCTTCAGGAGCGGAAGGCCAGCGCCTTATTCAAGTTCTGCCTCCTGATTAGCTTTTTGACCCCCATTGCCCTGAGTATGTATTACTCCTATGCAGTGGATCATCAGGCTCAGGGACGTTATTGCTATCCTATGGTGGTTGCCCTGGCGGTTTTCTGGGGCATGGGAATGGAGTGGTTTTTGAAGAAGGTGCCCAATGACAGGGTGCGGAAGGGGATTGCGGTTGCCTTTTGCCTCGGTCTGACGGCTATTATGGTATATGTATTTGTGGGAATCTATCTGCCTGCAGCCTGACGGATGCAGCGTTTTGTAGCTCCCCCTGGCAGCTGTCGAGGCCCCAGGGAGGGAGAGTCAGGTGACAGGGCGAAAGGAGTGAAAGGATGCGAAAGTGGTTAAGAAGAATGGCGCCGATTCTGGGTCTGACGAGCCTGCTGGTGGTATCTGCCGTGGGCGTTCTGGCAGATCCGTCGGAGGAGACGAAGGAGGCGGAACCGCAGATCCTTGTCTCGGAATTCACAGATGAGACCTACGGAACCTATGAGCTGCAGATCCAGGACGGGAGTGCTACCAGTCTGGAGGCAGCGGTCTGGAGTGAGGATGGAGGTCAGGACGACCTGAAGTGGAACAAGCTGACCAAGGAGGGAAAAGACACCTTCACGGCAGAGTTTCAGATCTCGGATTATCGGTCTCCCGGAAAATATTATGTTCATGTCTATGATACCCTGTCCAATGGCAAGAAGGAATGGGTGACAGGCTTAAGTTTTGAGGTTCCCAGAACCACCGGCGGTCAGCTGGATCTGGTATCCCAGGACAAGGCGGCAGGAACCGCCCAGGTACGGGTCAGCGGGATGGATGTTCCCGCCGGGATAGCCAAGGTGCGGGTGCCGGTCTGGAGTGCCTCCAACCAGAGCGACATTGTCTGGTATGAGGCCAGCCAGGGTACGGATGGGGCTTATTATGCTTCTATTGATATCAGCAAGCACAAGGGAAGCAATTGGGCTGTCTATATCGCCCGTGCCTATGTGACGGACGGCAACGGTTTTCAGACCTATGTAGGGGGAACCCGGATTGATTTCAGCCTGGAAGCCAAGACTCCCCAGGTGACAGTGGATGAGACGGCTCATACTTATACCATCCAGGTGGAGGATCCCGCTGCACCGGGAGGTATCGCAGGCATGTCCTGTGCGGTATGGAGCGACGCCAGCAAGCAGGCGGACCTCAAGTGGGTCAGCCTGTCCTACGATGCCGCAGCTGGAGTTTGGAAGGCCCAGGGAAGCCTTTCTCACCTGAAGCATACCGGCACCTGCAGAGCTCATGTATATATGGAGAAGAAGGATGGGTCCAAGGCTTATCTGGGAGGTACCAGCTTCCAGCTTTCCTCTCCCACAGGCCAGGCTGCTATCACTACAGACGCAGCTAATGGAAGCTTCCAGGTCAATATTACCAACGTGAAGCCTGCAGGCGGGATCAGCAAGGTGGAGGCAGCAGTATGGAGCGCTTCCAATCAAAGCGACCTGCGTTGGTATACTGCTTCCAAGCAGTCCAACGGGAACTATACCCTGTCCGGTAATATCAGCAATCATAAGTATCACCTGGGTCAATACAAGGTACATGTCTATGTGACGGACCAGAACGGGATCAAGACTGCCATATCCTGCCAGGATATGTCCATGGCTGCCAGCAGTGATAAGCCGGTGGCGGCAGACCGTTATGCCGGAACCAGCGGAAGCCAGGAGACGGAATATCGGGTCACCCTGAATAAGGTAGTGGTTCCCGGCGGCGCCAAGAAGGTGGAGATTGCCGTCTGGAGTGAGACTGGCGGTCAGGACGATATCCGGTGGTATACCGCCAGCCAGACCTCTTCCGGTACCTATCAGGCAGATTTTTCCATCAAGAATCACAAGACAGCCGGAAAATACCTGATCCATGCCTATGCTACCACCCAGGGGGGAGAAAAGGTCTACTTAAGCGGCAGCAGCGACTTGCAAGTGAAGGGCAAGCCCAGCGGCTCCTTCTCTGTGATATCCAGGAATGATACCTCCGGCACCTTTACCGTGAAGCTGAACCTGTCTGCCCCCTCCGGCATCACCAGCGTCCGCTTTGCTGCCTGGACCACCGCTACCAATGGCCAGGATATGGCCTGGTATACCGCAGACAGGCAGAGCGACGGCAGCTACCAGGCTACGGTGAAGGTAATCAACCATCAATACAATCTGGGAGATTTTACCATCCATGCCTACGCTGTTATGGGCAACCAGATTCAGTCCTTTGCCTTAGGCACCCATTATACCTTCAATCCCTCCAACTTCCTCTATATTCTGACGGATAGCGGCAAGGGCAGAAGGACGGCGGTTCTCAAGAATGCGGTAGGAGGAGACATCCGCTTTGCAGTCTGGAGTGCCACCAATGGTCAGGATGACCTGGTATGGTATACCGCCAGCCTGAAGGAGGACGGAAGCTGGAGAGCCCAGATTGTAGGCTCCAACCACAAGCATTCCGGCAAATGTTATGTCCATGCCTACTCCGGCAGCAATATTCGTGCTACCAGCGAATTTGAGTTTGCCTCCGATGAAGTGGCCAAGAATGGCTGGTATTATGAGGGCGGCTACAAGTTCTATTACGTGAATGGAGTCAAGCAGACGGATGTCAGCGGCATCATTGGCCAGCAGGATTCCTACAAGGCAGAGGTCAATCGAACCACCTGTACCGTAACTATTTATGCCAAGGACGGTAGCAATGGATATATTATCCCGGTGAAGGCCTTTACCTGCTCGGTAGGTCTTCCTTCGGCAGATACTGAGACGCCGGTGGGAACCTTCCATACCCTGGCCAAGTACCGGTGGGCTACCCTTATGGGACCCTCCTACGGTCAGTATTGCACCAGAATTACCAATACCGGTATTCTCTTCCATTCTGTTGCAGGCAGCAACACCACCAGCTATAATCTGAAGGCCTCAGACTATAACATGCTGGGTCAGCCGGCCTCCCATGGCTGCATCAGGCTGACGGTAAGGGATGCCAAGTGGATCTATGACAACTGTCCCTTGAATATGGAGGTCAAGATCTATGACAGCTCTGACCCGGGACCCTTTGGCAAACCTGCTACCATCAAGATTCCGGAGACTCAGAACTGGGATCCCACGGATCCGGCGGTAGGTTGATCCATTCGGAAGACATAAGAAGTCACTGTTCAAAGCCAGGAGAAGACGGGATTTGAACATCCAAACAGTGACCAGAAGATAAGAAAGATGAGGGGCAAAAGCACAGGGAAACCAGGTGGTGCTTTTGCCCCTTTTTGGACATCAGGAGAGCATGACACAAGGAGAAGAAAAGATATGAGGAGAAGAATCAAAAGCCTGCTGGCGGTCGTCAGCTGTCTGGCACTTTTGCTGGGAATCCCCGGAGCAGGAGTCGGAAGTGTATGGGCCGCGGAAGGCCAGGGGGAGGATCCGCAGCAAGGCATAGCCCAGACCAACCAGGCGGCAGCTGGGAGGAATTCCACCGGAGAAACCGGTCAGGCTGGGGAGGCAGAGAGCCCAACAGACCAGACAAATGCAGGCGGGAATTCTGCCAGCCAGACCAGTCAGGCAGCGGCAGGCGAGGATTCCGCCAACCAGACCGGTCAGGCAGCGGCAGGCGGGGATTCCGCCAGCCAGACCAGTCAGGCAGCGGCAGGCGAGGATTCCGCCAGCCAGGCTAGTCAGGCAGCGGCAGGCGGGGATTCCGCCAACCAGACCAACCAGGCAGAGGAAGCTGAGGACGCAACGGCAGGGACCGACGCGGAGGGGGAGGAAGAGTCCCCCCAGAACCTGATAGCTCCTGCGGCAGTGGCGGAGACGGGGCTGACCGTTCAGTTGTCAGAGGATGAGAAGCAGATCACTTTGCAAGCCTTGCTGACGGATGCCCAAGCAGCCCAGCTTGCAAATGGGGCTGTGCTGAAATATGCGGTTTGGTCTGATACCAATGGTCAGGATGACCTGGGCTGGTACCAGGCCACTTATGAGAATGGCTCGTATGTGGCTCGGATTGCCGTGTCCAACTTTAAGAACCCCGGAGGATTCACGGCTCATGCCTATCTCTTTGGCTCAGGAGGAGGGGCTTCCTATGTAGATGGAGTTCGATTTACCGTGACCGGTCCCAGCCTCCAGTCCCTGACCCTAGAGGAAGGGGATGCCCAGACGGGTCAGTTTCGGATTCGGATTCAGGGCTTGACGGACAAGTCCGGCCTGGAACAGGTTCGGGTGGCGGTCTGGAGCGGCAATCAAAGCAACCTCTATTGGTACGATGGGGTCCAGCAGGGTTCCGACTATCTGGTGACAGGCAGTCTGGCCAACCATGGCTTCCAATCCGGCACTTACCTGGCTCATGTCTATGTCAAGGACGGCAATGGCTTCTATACCTTTGCCGGTGGAGGCAGTGGGAACCTGACGGCTGTCAGCAACAAGATTTATATTTATACAGAGAATCAAAGGGAATACAAGCTGGCCATCGGCTCCTTTGAGGGGTCTAACCAGGCCAGTCAGGTGCGTTTCGCCGTCTGGAGTCAGCAGGGTGGTCAGGATGATCTGCGCTGGTATCAGGCCGTCAAGAAGAATGGAACCTGGTCCTATACGGTGAAAGTATCAGATCATAAGACCTATGGGGCTTATGCCGTCCATTGCTACGGTGTGAATTCCTCCGGCAAGCTCTATTACATTACTGCCGCCAGCTTTACCGTAGACAAGCCCTCCGCCGGTAAGGTAACCATGGATTTTCCGGACAGCTCCCAGGGAAATTTCAATGTGCAGATTCCTAATCTGTCCGCCCCTGCCGGTTTGACTAAGGTGGAAGTAGCAGTCTGGAGTGCAGCAAATCAAAGTAATCTGGTTTGGTATACAGCGGCTGACCTGGGAAATGGCACCTGGCAGGCCTCCGGCAGTCTGGCGAAGCATAAGAACCAGTCCGGAACCTACAGCTGTCATGTCTACGTGACCGACGGAAATGGCATCAAGTCCTATGCGGGCGGGGTCAACTACAAGGTAGAGCCCTCCTCCGGCAGCCTGACGGCTGAGGTGCAAAATCTGGGCAATCAGCTGGTCCTTCGCATGACCGGCATGAAGACCTATGGCATCTTCCACTCCCTGCGCTTTGCGGTCTGGAGTGCCGCCAATGGACAGAAAGACCTGCGCTGGTTCCAGGCTTCCCAGGAGGGAGGTTCCGCCTCCTCCTATTCCGCCCTCATTGACATGAGTCAATATCAGGTGGGGGGAAGATACACGGTTCATGCCTATATGACAGATTTAAGCGGAGCCGCCTCCTTTGCCGCAGGCACCAGCTTCCAGATAGATGGAGAGATCCAGATTAGCCAGGTTAAGGCAGGGAAATTTACGATTAGGGGAGACAAATTCTCCCCCGACCGTTCCATGGTCTCCCTGCAGGCGGAGGTCTGGACCGGGTCTGGGCAAAGCAGTCAGACTGGCACATCCCAAGACAGCCAGAGTGGCTCTACCCAGAGCAATCCGATCTCCTATACGGCAGACAAGAATTCTGACGGCAGCTACACGGTGACCGTCAGCCTGGCAGACTTTGATTCCTATATCGGGACCTATTCTATTCGCCTCTATGCCATCTCCTCCTCCGGAAGCAGGGAGCTGGTGGCTGAGACCCAGAAGGAGGTGGCCATCTCCACCGGAAGTTTCGGAGCGGTGGTAGCCTCGGAAAGCGGCCTGCGTTATACGGTGACCTTACAGCAGGCTGACCTGCTGGGCCTCCAGAAGGAGGTTCGTTTCGGCGTATGGAGCCAGGCCGGAGGGCAGGATGACCTGGTTTGGTATAAGGCTTCCGAGAAGGATGGCTCTTATACGGTTACTATTCCCATGGGCAACCATTCCGGCACCGGCCTATATTCCGTCCATGTCTACTATGTGCTGGCCAGCGGCGAGATGCGATATCTCAATGCCACCAGCTTCCAGGCGGATTCCGTACCCGCCGGAACCCTGCGCTTTGAGAATGTCAATGGCCAAACCGGCAGCTTCGATGTCATCGGAGAGCTGGGTCAGCTGGGAATCACTGTAAGCAAGGTCAAGGTGGCAGTCTGGGTAGACAATGTAATCTGCTGGTACCAGATGCAGCTCCAGTCCGACGGCACCTACAAGGCCACGGCGGATATCAAGAACTTCGATTATACATTTGGCACCTATACCGCCCACATGTACGGGGAGGATGCCCAGGGTACCAATAAATTCTCCGCCGGAGGCAGGGTAACCCTGCAGGCGGACAACTATGTGGTGACCAGCAAGCCCAGCTCCAACCAGTACCAGATTACCATCTACGGCCCCAATATTAAGGGAGTCACCCCGGATTCGGCCAAGTTTGCCACCTGGTCCACCCTCAATGGTCAGGACGACCTGGTCTGGTACCAGGGCAGCCGCAACAGCGACGGGTCCTATACGGTAACCATCGACTGCTCCAAGCACAAGCATAGCGGAGGTTATATCACCCACATTTACCTCTACAAGGGTTCCACGGCAGCCATGGTCACCGCCCTGGATTATACCCTCTATCGGGGAGGGGAATTCGACGACTATGCCAAGGAAGTCATGCACAAGATCATTTTCGCAGTAGAGACCGGCGGCCAGGTCTACGGCAATGCCGGCTATGGCAACTTCACCCAGGCTTATACCAACTCCCAGAAGGAATATGCCATCACCATTGGGGCTGGAGGCTGGTTCGCAACGGAGGCCAAGAAGCTGCTGAACCTAATCCGGACGGAGGATCCCATCCTTTTCTCCGAGTTGGATACCGCAGGCATCGCAGAGGATCTGGACAATGAAAATTGGAGCTCCTACGGGGGCGACGGCAACGGCCATGCCACCATCCTCAAGGGCTCTGCCAAGGCTGTCTGCATCCAGAATATCATTTCCAGCGATACGGGAATTGCCATTCAGAACCGTTTGGTGGATGAACAGATGGAGCAATATGTCAAGGAAGCCCTGCAGCTGGGGGTCACTGACCTCAAGGCGCAGATGTTCTGCGCCAACGTTCGCCATCTGGGCGGCTACAGTCCCATGAAATGGATGATCTCCTGCTGCCAGGAGGACGGATTAGCCCTCACCATGGAGAATCTCTGGACCTCCCTGCGCAGCCATACCACGGATCTCAACGGCAATGGAGTGGGCGCCAACAAATACAAGAGCCGCCACGAGAAGGTCATGGGCTGGCTGAATCAATATATCGACTGACCGGCGGGCCATCGCCACCCACCCAGGCGGCAGAAAAGGATACTTATTATGTCCTTCGCAAGGCAAGAAATGACGATGCTAACCAGACCTATCTGAACATCCTTGAGGAAGAAGCGGATGGTCTGTATATACGGGATATCATGAGAGGAGGCATTACGAAGGATGACTTGCGCATACCGAGAAATATATCTGAGTAAGGCACAGGCTGCGTTGGGTGATGCTTTCGACTATGCCGTGAACACCTGCGGAATACCCGGCGAGGCCTTCGTTAAGCTCTTTACCACAAGTACAATAAGCCGACGCATGGAAAATGGCGAGATAGCCATTCTTGTGGGCAAAAGCGGGATAGAGATAGCCGCGGACGTGGTGCTTGAGACCATGGGCAAAAGTCTTGACGCAGAGCCTGCGGAAACCTTCAGTCGCTCGAGGGAATACTGGATCGGCTGGGCTGTCGCCTATTATCAATGGTACTCGTCAAGAAGCTATTCCGAGATATTCCAGGCTCTTTCCTATGAGGAACTTCAGAGAATGTACTATACCCTCCATGAAGCCGACATTTCCAAATTTGTGGACATTGCGGATGAAAGGCTCAGAGATCACTTCAAAGATACCAATCTGAAACGCATTCGTACAACATACGGATTCACCCAGGCTGCTCTTGCACAGCAGTCTGGCGCAACACTGCGTTCCATCCAAATGTACGAGCAACGCCGAAAGAATATCAACAAGGCAAGTGCGGAAACACTGTACCGCATTGCAAAGACCCTGGGCTGCACAGTGGAGGATTTGATAGAAAAGTAAGTGTATTTTGACCCTCCCTCAATTCGGGTTCACGCGGGGCTTACGCCCCACTTCACCCTCATTGAGGGGCGTGTCATAAAGCCCTTCCCCCACCGAC
>CAVJHW010000049.1:0-16670 GCA_963649395.1 Coriobacteriaceae bacterium
GTCCCAGATAGCTGCGGAGCCGCTGCCTGTTTTCTCATTTCTCCGATTCACTTGGGAGCGCTTGATTCCGTGAGCGATCCAGTCTCCTCCCCCGTTGGAATGATTCAACAGCAGGGGCTGAAAATTGTCCATGGTATGGGCAAAGCGTGCCTCCGGCGTCTCACAAGCCTCGAATTCCTCCCAGATATCCCGCAGAGCCGTCCCCTGATCCTCCGGCAGCAGCCCAAAGATCCGATCTGCCGCCTTCTCCTCTCTCTCCCTCTCCGTAGCCTTTCCGGCCGGATCGTAGGCGTAGGTATCTCCGGCATCAATCTCTACCAGGTCATGAGTCAAAACCATCATCATGGTTCGCGCCAGATCAATAGACTCATTCGCATATTCCCTCAGCAAATAAACCATAATGGCCATATGCCAGGCATGCTCTGCATCATTTTCCTGACGGCCGCCGCCGCTTAGATGGGTCTGCCGGAAAATATTCTTCTCCTTGTCTATCTCCAGAATAAAATCCTTTTGTTTCTCAAATCGTTCTCGTTCCATCTCTTATTTCACTCCTACCAGAAATACCGCCAGCCATAATATGGCCACTACTCCCGCACAGATGGTGCCGGAAGCAGCATAGCGTTTTCTCATCCCTCGCCGGGCCAGCCCCTTTAGTCCCAGGTAACAACCATAGAGAGCCAGCAGCATGGCCACCAGACCTACGGCTCCCAGTACCGTGCCTCCCCCTCCCTGGAAAGCGAAGGACAAAATGCTCAAGATAAGAAAGGCGGCAAAAGAGATACCAGCAAAAATCAAAGCCTCCAGTCCCTCTTTTGATTCATTTTTCTGCGTAAAGGAATATTTATACTTTTTTGCCATGCTATCTCCTCTTCCTCACCCGCTGCCAAATGACAAAAGCCAGATATCCCAGTAGGACTCCCAAGGTATTCAATATCAAGTCATCTACATCGAAGATTCCCACCTTGGTCACCAGCTGAATCAGCTCCACCGTCAAACTTACCATAAAACCCAATGCCAGAACCGGCACAAGGCGCTGCAGCCTGGCACACAGGGCAGGGAGGAAAAAACCAAAGGGAAGGAAACCCAATACATTTCCCCCCAAATTGGTAAGGGCTGCCGAAAAACCCAGCTGTCTCCAATAGCGGATAAAACGGCGAATTTCCTGAAAGGGCTGCAAATTATAACGATAGCCTCGGTCCGGGGACACCCGGCGGCCATAGGCCTCCGAAAAGAAAAGCAGATAGACAAGAATAGCCAGATATAGAAAGAAGAGAATCCATCCTGCTGCCTGCATCCATCTGCTTTTTTCTCTTCTCATAGGGAATTGGCTGCGCCGTATTGCTGATAATAAGCATCGATGGCCTTCTTCAGGGTGTCGTCGATGACGATACGGCCGCCGCAAGGACGATTGGTGAGATATTCTGTCACCTCAGCCATAGTCACAATCGCACCGGTGGGGAAACCATAACGGTGTTGGATCTCCTCCAGGGCGCTTTCCTGACCCTTGCCCTTCTCCATCCGATTCAAAGATACCATCAAACCCTTGATCTCCACCTGAGCCTGGGCCTTCAGAATAGGGAAGGTTTCCTCAATCGACTTGCCGGAGGTGGTAACATCCTCAATGATCACAACCCGATCCCCATCCTGGAGATTACTGCCCAGAAGGATTCCGGCATCTCCATGGTCCTTAACCTCCTTGCGGTTGGAGCAATATCGCACATCCACGCCATAGAGTTCACTGATAGCCATGGCTGTGGCAACCGCCAGAGGGATTCCCTTGTAGGAAGGGCCGAACAAGACATCAAAGTCCAGTCCGTAGGTATCATGAATCGCCTTGGCATAGTACTCCCCCAGCTTTCTCAGCTGACTGCCTGTCACATAAGCCCCCGCATTCATGAAAAAGGGAGACTTTCTGCCGCTCTTCAGGGTGAATTCTCCGAATTTCAACACATCGCTTGCCACCATAAATTCAATAAATTCCTGCTTATATTGCTCCATATTATCCTCTTTTCTGATACATTCTCTGCCTCATCCCCGGAGCTGGAAGGGTTCCCTCTTCGGCTTTCCTGCCTAGTGTTGGCAGCGCTAGCCGCCATGGGGGTTTACTTAGCGAACCGCCCCTACCAGATCGGTGATCCTCTCCAGACCCTGCTCCTCCATATATTCCTCTATTCCCTTGATAATTTCCAGGCTGGCATAGGGGTTGAAGAAATTCGCTGTTCCCACTGCCACCGCCGTGGCTCCTGCCAGAATAAATTCCAGGGCGTCCTCCGCACAGGATATGCCTCCCATGCCGATAATGGGAATATTGACCGCCTGAGCTGCCTGATAGACCATTCGAAGGGCAATGGGCTTGATAGCCGGTCCCGACATGCCCCCGGTCTTATTGGCCAGGGCGAAGCTTCTCTTGGCCACATCAATCTTCATCCCCGTCAGGGTATTAATGAGGGAAATGGCATCCGCTCCTCCCGCCTCTGCCGCCTTGGCAATCTCGGAAATATCCGTCACATTGGGGGTAAGCTTGATGATGACCGGCTGCTTGGCCAGCTTCTTGATCTGAGCCGTCAGCTGCTCTACATTCCTGGGATCCTGACCAAAGGCCAGAAAACCGGCATTGACATTGGGACAGGAGATGTTGATTTCCAGCAGATCTACCTTTTCCTCCGCCAAACGCTCCACCACGGCAAAATATTCCTCCGGGCTATGTCCGCAGACATTTACCACAATCTTCGTGTCAAATTGCCGCAGATAAGGGATATCCCTTTTGCAAAACAGGTCAATGCCCGGATTCTGCAGGCCGATGGCATTCAACATTCCTCCGTAGACTTCGGCAATTCGTGGGGTCGGATTACCTGCCCAGGGCTGGTGGGCTACTCCCTTGGTCACCACAGCTCCCAACCGGTTTAAGTCCACCAATTCACTATACTCAGCCCCGGATCCAAAGGTTCCGGAAGCCGTCATGACAGGATTCTTCAAGGGGATACCTGCAAGATTCACCTTCATATCTATCACAGCTCTACCTCCGATGCAGCAAAAACCGGACCGTCCTTGCAGATTCTCTTATTGTATACCTGGGAATGGGCATCCACTTCCGGAGTCTGGCAGACACAGGCCAGACAGGCACCTATGCCACAGGCCATTCTCTCCTCCATGGAGATCCAGCAGGGAATGTCCTTCTCCTGGGCATAGGCCTTCAAAGCTCGCAGCATAGGCTTAGGACCACAGGCAAAGATCAGATCCGCCTCCAGTCCCTTGGTCTCTATAACATCCAGCACATTCCCCTTGGTTCCCAGGCTTCCGTCCTCTGTTGCTACATAAGTTTTCCCTTGGGCCTGGAAATCCTCCAGCAAAAAAGTCTCCGACCGGTAACCCAGCACCATTACCTTGTCTCCGGTCACCTGTCTGGCGGTCTCCAGCATGGGAGGAATGCCGATGCCGCCCCCCATCAATAATATTTTTTTCCCTTTTGCCTCAGCCAAGGGGAAACCATTGCCCAAAGGACCCAGGACAGAGATGGCATCTCCCGCCCTTAATCCGGCAAATTCCTTGGTCCCCTTGCCTCCTGCCCGGTACACAAGATGCAATCTTTTCCGCGCCTTGTCAATCTCACACAGACTGATCGGACGGGGCAGAAGGCGACTGCCATCCTGGCAATATAGGGAGACAAACTGTCCCGGACCGGCACTCTCCGCAATAGAGGGAGTCTCCAGCCAAAGGCTGTAGATTTCGGGGGCAATCTCTTCCTGGGAGATTACCTTGCACCATTCCTTTCTCTTCATTTTGCCGCCTCCAGTGCCCCATTGATGTCTGCTTTCATATCCAATACTGCCTGACGGGAGGCTTCCGCAAAATGCTCCTCTCCAAAGAAAGCATATTGTTCCTGCCGATAGGCTGCGATAATCCCCCGGGAGGAGTTGACAATAGCTCCCAGGCCATCTTCATTGAAGAAATGCACCAAATCCTTTCCCTTGCCCCCCTGAGCTCCGTAACCCGGTACCAGAATATAGGCCTTTGGCATAACCTTACGCAGAGCTTTTCCCATCTCCGGATAGGTAGCTCCCACTACCGCACCTACATAGCTGTAGGATTCGCCCATAAGCTCCTGGCCCCATTGCGCCACCTTCTCCCCCACCAGCTCGTAGAGGGGACGTCCGTCGATCAACCGATCCTGGAATTCCCCGCTGGAGGGATTCGATGTCTTCACCAGGATGAAGATTCCCTTCTTCTCCTCCTGGCAGACCTTCAGGAAGGGGCGGATGCCATCACTGCCCAGATAGGGGTTCACCGTGGCAAAATCCTCATGAAAGGCCGGACAGAGCTGACTTCCCACCGGAACCTTGCCCAAGTGCCCTACCGCATAAGCCTCCGAGGTGGAGCCAATATCCCCCCGCTTGACGTCACCGATCACCACCAAACCCTTCTGCTGACAATAGGTCACCGTTTTTTCGTAGGCAATCAGACCCGGGACTCCAAATTGTTCATACATGGCAATCTGGGGCTTCACCGCAGGGATCAGCTCCCAGATTTCATCTACAATCTCTTTGTTGAATTGCCAAATGGCCTCTCCTGCCCCCTCTAGGGTCTCCCCAAACTCCTCAAAAGCCTGCTTCTTCAGCTTTCCCGGTACATAGGAAAGCATGGGATCCAGACCCACTACAATGGGAGCCTTGGTTGCCTGAATCTTGTGAATCAATTTGTTGATCATTTTATTTCTTCCCTTTCTGTTACTATCCTTCTATCGGTCAGTCTCGGCATAAGTTCTATGCTCCAGGTTCTATGCCCTGTTTTTGCAAAAGGGGGTTCACTCCTGGTATACAATGCGGCCCCCGCAGATGGTGGCAATCACAGCACCTTTGACTCTTCGGCCCTGGAAGGGGGTATTCCTCCCCCGGGAGACGAAATGGCTGCTGTCGATGACATATTCTCTGGTCGGATCCAGAATCATCACATCTGCCTGACTGCCTGGGGCAAGAGAGCCTCTTCCCTCCAGATGCAGGATACGGGCCGGATTATAGCTCATCTTCTCTGCCATCTGCAGGGGAGTCAATATGCCGGTTTCCACCAGCTCTGTGAAGGTAAGAGCCGCCGCTGTTTCCAGACCCACAATGCCAAAGGGGGCCTTTTTCATGGTGGTGGACTTTTCCTGCTGGCTGTGGGGGGCATGATCGGTGCTGATCACCTCAAATATCCCGGTTTGCAAGCCATCCAGCAGAGCCTGCCTGTCTTCTTCTCTCCGCAAGGGCGGGTTCATCTTATAGTTGGTATCTCCCGGAACCATGTCATCGCTGGTCAGGGTAAAATGATGGGGGCATACCTCTCCGGACACATCCATTCCCCTTTCCTTGGCCGCCTTCAACAGGCGAAGGCTGCCCGCCGTGGAGCAATGGCACAGATGGAGGTGGACACGGGTTTCCTCCGCCAAAAGCAAATCGCGGGCCACGATCACATCCTCTACCGTATTCGTAATGCCCGGTAGCCCCAAACGGCGAGAATTCTCATCCTCATTGACACAGCCGCCCGAGACTAGGTTAGCGTCCTCACAGTGAGCCAATATGGGAATCCCCAGCTCTGCCGCCAGCTTCATAGCCTCGCGGTAAAGTCTTGCATTCATCACCGACTTGCCGTCCTCGCTGATGGCCGGAATGCCATGAGCCACCATCCCCCGAATATCTGCCAATTCCTCCCCCTGCTGTCCTTTGGTAATGGCTCCGGCCTGCAGCACATGAATGGGAGCTGCCTGTCTAGTCTTATTGTGGATATAATCCACACGATCCGGAGAGTCTATCACCGGCCGGGTATTGGGCATGGCGACAATGGAGGTGAATCCGCCCCGAGCCGCCGCTTGGGCGCCGCTGATAGCATCCTCCTTCCAGGTCTGACCCGGATCTCTTAGATGCACATGCATATCAATGAGACCGGGCATGACATAGCAGCCCGAAGCATCCAGCACCTTCTCTACCTTCTCTGCCTTCTCATCCATCTTCTTCCGGCAGTCTGCTACCTTGCCATCCTTCAACAGGAGGTCACAGACCTCATCCTTTCTCGTTGCCGGATCCAGCACCCGGCCATTCTTAATTAACAGATCCATCGCACGCTCCGTCCCATCCTAGATTTTGTACCAAGTATACAGGAAAACCACTAAGATTTCAAGCTGTTAACAAGGATTGCAAGCAAGCCTGACCTTGCCTATTGCCCCAAATATCGGGGCGATTCCACTGATTTTTTTCTTGACTTTTCCCCTGCCCCTGTCTATAATGAAGGCAAAGCGAAGCGGGGTATGATTGAGATGTATACGAGGGTCACTGGTTGTTAGAGATTATATTTCATGGGCTTGCAATATAATCTGTAACAGCCGGTGAATTTTTATATATTCACCGAGCTGTGCTTCAATTCATTTTTTTTATTTAGTTATGGAGGTACTATAACATGAACAAGGGAACTGTAAAGTGGTTCAACGCTGAAAAGGGCTATGGCTTCATCACCGGCGAGGACGGCAAGGACGTATTCGTACACTTTTCCGCTATCCAGGGTGAAGGATTCAAGTCACTGGACGAAGGCCAGGCTGTTACTTATGATTTGACCGAAGGCGCCAAGGGCATGCAGGCTGCCAACGTTGTTAAGTGCTGATCGTTCTGATCCACTATAAATAACAGATAAGCGAAGAAAAAGAAGGGTGCCTGCCCCTAGGGAGTGCATCCTTCTTTTTCATTGTAGACACCCATAGCGGCTAGCGCCGCCCTCACCACGAAGGAAAACTTACTCCTCCGCTGAGGTAGAAGCAGCTGCTGTGGTCAGATTGTTCATATAATCATCTACCGCTGTAAGATCCATGGAGGTCGTTACCGTTGGAGCATTCTCCTCTGCCTTGGCCTTGGAATTCTGATATACAGCTACGCTGAACCAGCCCACCAAACCTACCAGGACTACCGCGGCTACAGTAATTTCCAGACGTCGGAGGAACTTCTCTCTCCTCATAATCTTTTGACGGTTGGCCTTGTCTTTTTTATATTGATCTACTTTTTCCTGACTCATGGTATTCTCCTTCTTCTCTTTCAAAGTAAAGTAAGCCTCCATGCTGCACGATGTTCCGCCCCATTGCGCAGGAAAGCCGTCTGCTAGAGAGTATACAACATTTCCCTCTAAAAAGGAAGACCCCCGCCGGAAAATCACAAAATTATCACACATGTGACTCATCTTCAGGAAAGGATATGGGTAATATGATTGCACTTCAGATAAAACACGTGAAGGATTTTATGTCCCAGCTCCTGCTGCAGGACGCCTTCGACCATTTTCTCCTGTCGGAGGCCTCTGTCACAACCTTCGCAAGCTTCTCCATTGATGGTCGCCTGCATCCGGATTTCTATGAGGAGGAAGAGGCAAAGGAGCTAAAGCTGCAGGGAAGAACCCAAGTTCTCTGGAAGGACATCAAACCCTTTTGCTATTCCATCATCAAAGGACGACGTTCCCCCCTGTCGTTTCGCTTCGTCTTTCAGCTGCCCGTCCGCGAAACAGAGCTTCTTTTGGCAAGCAATGATCTCTCCTTTCAGCCGGAGGATATTTTTGGTCTCTTCTTCAACTGCTCCTTCCATCAAGGAACGCTGACCGTAACCACCGGATCCTCTCTGAAGATCTTTACCAGGGATCATTCCCTGGATCAAGCCTGGGATCAGAGCCTGCAGGACTTTCTTTGCCGTCTTAATCTGGATTAAGACCCTTCAGCCCTTCCAGAAGTTCCTGGCAGATGGCCGCCTGATTCTTGCCGTCGGTGGGCAAGATCAGATCGGCCGCTTTCTCGTAATAAGGCCGTCTCTCCTCCATCATTTTCCGGATATGGGCCACATTCTTCCTGCCCTCCAAGAGAGGACGGGAATGACTGCCGGAGACTCTTTGAAGAATGGTCTTTGGCTCAGCGGTAAGAAGCACGATCTTACCGCTTTTTTTCATCAATTCCACGTTGCAGGCCCGCAGGGGAACCCCACCGCCGCAGGAGACAACCGTATTCTCTGCCTCCTGCAGGTCTGCCAGCAGAGCAGTCTCTAGGCCCCTGAAATAGTCCTCTCCCTTGCTGGCGAAAATATCTGAAATGGATTGTCCCTCTCTTCTTTCGATCTCCTCATCCATCTCCAGCAGGGTCATGCCATAGGTCTGTCGAAGATGGGAGGCAATGGAGCTCTTTCCCGAGCCCATGAAGCCGATCAGGAAGAGATTACAGGGCAATTGTTTTCTCTCATTCATGGTTCATCCTGCTCTCACTTGGTCAGCTTCAGCATTATCTCATTGCTTCTCTCGATAAAGCGTGTCATTTGATCCGGAGCCAGGGGCTTGTTGCTGATCAGGGCCAGATCGTAGAGCTGCTGGCAGAACAAAGACACGTCCTCCTCCTTATGAGCCAGGATATATTGCACCAGGGGATGCTTTGCATTCAGAATCAGGGTTTGCTTGCCGCCAAACATGGAATCATCCATGCCCCCCATGCCATACATCTTCATCATCTCCTGCATACGTCGACTTTCCTCTGACAGGGTAACCATGGAGGAAATCTGATCATTTTTCAGATTCTCCACCTTAACTTCCAGCTTGTCATCCTCCAAGGCCTTGCGGAAGATCTCCTCCAAAGTCTTGGTTTCTTCGGCCAAGTCTGCCCCCTCTTCCTTGAATTCATCCGTCAGATCCGCATCAATCCTCTGGAAGCTAACCTCCTCGTTGGCCCGCTCCACATGGCTAATAAAGGCGGAATCAATATTGTGTCGAAGAACGACCGCATCCTTGCCCTGGCTGCGGAACATATGGATATATTGACTCTGCTGGATCGGATCCGTCACATAGTAGATGACCGTCTTCTTCTTCTCTTTCGTCTCGGCGGAATCCTCCTTGGCCTCCTCCTGCTCGCCATCTTCTGGGCTTGCCTCCTTTGTTTCGGCCTCCTCGGTCCCTGCATCCTCTTCAGGGGCTCCCTCTTCCGTCTTTTTCTGGCTTTCTTCCTCCTGCCCCTCTGCTGTCTTCTGGTTCTCCTCTATGCAATCCTTGAGGGTTAGGTACTTGTCATCCAGGTTCTTATAGAGGATGTAATCCATCATCTTCTCGGAGAACTTACTGTCCTTGATGCAGCCAAATTTAATGAAGGGGCTGATATCATCCCAATACTTTTCGTAATTCTCCCGATCCGTCTTGCACATGCCAGACAGCTTGTCCGCAACCTTTTTGGAAATATAGTCAGAGATCTTCTTCACAAATCCATCATTTTGCAAAGCGCTTCTGGAAACATTCAAGGGCAGATCCGGGCAGTCAATGACCCCCTTCAGCAGCATCAGATATTCCGGAATCACTTCCTTGATATTGTCAGCGATGAAAACCTGATTGTTGTAAAGCTTGATGGTTCCCTCAATGGAATCGTACTCCGTGTTGATTCTGGGAAAATAGAGAATTCCCTTCAGGTTAAAGGGATAGTCCATATTCAGGTGGATCCAGAAGAGGGGCTCCTTGTAATCCAGAAATACCTTCCGGTAAAAGGCCTTATATTCTTCCTCCGTACAATCATTGGGATGCTTTGCCCACAGGGGATGAATGTCGCTGACGGAAACAGGGCGCTTTAGGATCTTTACCCGATCCCTGGCAGGAGAGATCTCCACGGTCTCCTTCTCTCCCTTGTCATTTTCCCTCTCCTCGGTCTTGGCTTCCTCATGAATATGCTCGATGACCTGGTCATCCTCCCTGAGATCCTCCTCATCGATGGTCTCATATTCCGGCTCTGCATCTGCCTTAGACAGGAAGATTTCTACCGGCATGAAGGAGCAATACTTATCCAGGACTTCTCTAACCCGGTATTCGTTGGCAAATTCCAGGCTGTCCTCATTCAGGAAAAGGGTGATCTCTGTGCCGATCTCCTGGCGATTCCCCTCTCCCATGTCATATTGGGTGCCCCCGTCACATTCCCAGTGAACCGGCTTAGCCCCCTCCTGGAAGGAAAGGGAATCAATATGAACCTCATCTGCCACCATGAAGGCAGAATAGAATCCCAAGCCAAAGTGTCCGATGATCTGATCCTGATCCGCCTTATCCTTGTATTTTTCCAGGAATTCAGCTGCTCCGGAAAAGGCGATCTGGGTAATGTACTTCTCCACCTCCTCGGCTGTCATTCCAATTCCATTATCAATGAACTTCAGGGTCTTCTCCTTGTCGTTGAGAACCACTTGAACCGCCGGCTTATAGTCCTCCGGAAGAGAGTATTCTCCTGCCCCGTCCAACTTCTTCAGCTTAGTGATGGCATCGCAGCAGTTAGAAACCAGCTCGCGAACGAAGATATCCTTGTCAGAATACATCCATTTCTTAATAATGGGGAAAATATTGTCACTGTTGATAGAAAGATTACCATGCGTCATCTCCATGATAAAATCACACTCCTTTTCAATAGATAATAAGCGTCCCTGGCTGCTTGCCAGAACCCGTATGATAGTATCTTAGTACTTCTCCCACAGAAAGTCAAGAAAAAATTAGCACTCATTGTAAATGAGTGCTAACAGTCTTCCTTATCTGATTTTTTCCAAAATACTTCGAGCTACGGACAGCCCATTGGCGGAAGCCTGCTGCAGGCCTCTCGTCACGGAAGCGCCGTCTCCCACCGCATACAAACCCTTGATACTGGTCTCGAAATTCTTATCCACAACCACCTTATTGGAATAGAATTTCACTTCCACACCATATAAGAGGGTTTCATCGCTGGCAATACCTGGTGTGACCTTATCCAAAGCCAGGAGCATTTCCTCGATATCTACCATAATTCTGTGGGGAAGTACCAAGGACAGATCCCCCGGAACCGCATCCTTCAGGGTGGGGATCAGATTGTTCCTGCACAATCTCTCCTCTGTCGTTCTTCGGCCCCGTTTGAAATCGCCAAAGGTCTGTACCAATATCTTGCCATCGCAAAGCATATTGGACAGCTGGGCAATCTGCTTTCCATATTCAATCGGTGTCTTAAAGGGCTTTGTAAAATTCTTGGATACCAGCAGGGCAAAATTGGTATTGTCCGTCTTGTATTCCTTGGACTTATAAGCATGACCGTTGACCACAGCCAAACCATTCTCATAATATTCCGTTGCTACCTCTCCGGAGGGATTGGTACAGAAGGTTCTGACCTTATCATCAAAGGTGGGCGTATGGTAAACCAGCTTGGCCTCATAGAGATTCTTGTTGAGGAATTCCATTACCTCGTCTCTGACCTCCACCCGAACACCGATATCCACCGTGCCCACCTCTGTCTCAATGCCATGGTCCTTACAGATATGGGAAAACCAATCGGCGCCCTCCCGCCCCACAGCGGCGACAATCTCATCCGCATAATAGGTCTCGCCCTTATTGGTGGTCACAGATTTGGCAGCCCCATCCTCTATATGAATGTCGCTGACCATGGTCATAAATTGCATCTCCACCCCCTGTGCCTGCAGATGATCCTGCAGTCTGTGATAAATCTTATATCCCTCTTCTGTGCCCAAATGACGGATAGGGCATTCGATCAGCTTCAGGTTGGCAGCGATGGCTTTCTTGCGAATCTCTCGGATCTCCTTGGCCTTATCTATCCCATATACATTGGTATCCGCACCGAACTTCAGATAGATGGCATCCGATTCCTTGATCAGCTCACAAGCCTTGTCATAGCCCAGAATCTCCGGCAGATTCCCCCCTACGTCCGGTGACAGGGACAGCTTTCCGTCGGAAAAAGCCCCCGCCCCCGCAAAGCCGGTTGTAATAGAGCAGGGCTGGCAATTCACACACTTTCGGGTTCTCCTCTTGGGGCATTGACGATTCTCTATGGCACGCCCCTTTTCAATCATAAGGATCTTCAGATCCGGTCGTTTTTCCTTCAATTCGTAGGCGCAAAAAATGCCGGAAGGGCCTGCCCCCACAATAATTATGTCGTACTTCTCGTTCATCTGTATTCCCTTCTGTTAGGCTTCTACAATCAAATACTGTCCGCTGGGCAGGGCAAATACCTCTCCCGCCTCCTCCAGCTCTTCGTCCGACAGTTCCTCCACATCCATACCGTTCTCTTCCAGATATTCCCTTACCTCCTCAATGGACGAGACCACCATCGCCATGCAATCCTCCAAAAAAGCTTCCGCCTCCTCGTAATTCCCGGCAACAGGTTCATCAAACAGCTGCTTCTGATTCTTTAAAAAAGTCAAAATGCACTCTTCACTATACTCATCCATTCTGTCAAAACCTCCCATATCTCATATTCGGCCTCTCCTGTCAGGTCTCTCCTATCAGACCTGCCCTATCAGGCCTCTCCTATCAGACCTCTCGCACCAGCCTTAGGATCTCCACCGGCGAGTCAATGATACAATCCGCCTGATTCTCCTCCAGCTCCCTTCTGGGCCGAAAGCCCCAGGACACACCCACTGTATAGAATCCGGCTCTATGTCCTGTCTCCATATCGGTATTGGTATCGCCAAAATAAAGGCATTCCTCTTTGTCCACCTTCAACTGCTGCAGAATGATCCTGGCACCCGCCGGATCTGGCTTTCTTGGCACCTCCGCTGTCTGTCCCTGAATCCAGTCGAAGCACTCCGTGCCAAACACAGCCTCTACCACCTCTATGGCTCCCTGATGAGGCTTATTGGACAGGACTGCAATTCGGATTCCTCTCTTCTTCAGCTCTGCCAAGGTCTCCACCATATGGGGATAAGGCTTTACATGATATAGGGGATCCATACCAAACCATTTTCTGGCCAGGGGAATTCCCTGCTTCAAATATTTCCCAGACCTATCCCCGGCCGCTGCCAGAGCCCTCTGCAGGGTCATGTCCAGCCCGTCCCCCGCGTAAAAGTTATACTCCTCCACAGGCCGAGCTTCCAGTCCAAAATGCTCCAGCACCCGATTGACAGGTCTGGCAATGGATTCCACTGTAGATGTCAAAGTTCCATCCAGGTCAAAAATACATGCTTTTCTCATCTTCTGTCACCTTCTGAAAACTTCCTATGCCTTCTATAGAATACCATTCCTCCCCCTCTTGTGCAAGTCTTTCCCGGGAACCCCCCTTTTGGGGGGCGAAAGGTTGGTTTATGCTTTTGTAATACTCTTTTAAAAAAATCTGCTTTTCTTTTTGTACAAAAGGTGTATAATCATCTGTGTGAGTTTTGGTGGCAGTTTTGCCGCTCTTAATGATGCAAGAAGGAGCATACTTTATGGGAAAGAATATGGAGAAAGTCTTCCTGGGTCTGGCCTGTGCAGGCGCAGCCGCCGGTGTCCTTATTGCCTGGAAGAAGGAACGTTCTGCAGAATGTGCTTTCAAGGAGGATCTGAAGAACTTCACAGACGAATTCGAGGAATCCGCCTGTCAACGCACCTATACCACAATTCCATACAACATAGCAGGAACCGAAAGCCTCTCTTAGCAGAGGGCTTTCGGTTCCTTTCCTTTTTTCATCTCGACCAGGCTTTCCCCAGTCTTTCGCAGGCCTTGCAGATCTCTTCCTCCGTCAGGGAACCGTATCCCAGAATCACCCTACCCTTGTCTGACTGTTCTTCCCCTATATCATACTGACTCAGACCATAGATCCGAACTTCCTCTTCTGCTGCCCTGCGGATGGCTTCCTCTTCTCCCAGGCCCTGATCCAGATAGACCAACAGGTGCAGACCTGCGTTCTCACCGGTTACCTTGCTCACACCCGGTACCCTTCGCAGCTGCCGCAGCAACAGGTCATGCTTTCCCTTGTAGAGGGCCCTCATTCGATTCAAATGGCGTTCAAAATATCCCTCCCGCAGGAAGGTTTCCAGAATCTTCTGATCTGTCCTGGAGATCGTGGCAGAAAAACAGCGTCCCTTCTGCTCATAGGTCTCCAGAAGGCTCTTAGGCAGCACCATATAGCTGATGCGTATAGAAGGCGCCAAGGACTTGGAAAAGGTGCCCAGGTAGATCACTCGCTCGTGACTGTCGTAACCCTGCAGGGCAGGAATGGGCTTTCCCTTGTAGCGAAACTCGCTGTCATAATCATCTTCAATCAGATATCTTCCCTCTTCCTGGGCTGCCCAAGCCAACAGCTGCATCCTGCGGCGAATGGGCATGACCGTTCCCATAGGAAATTGGTGGGAGGGCATCACATAGGCTACCGGCGCCCCACTTCCCTCCAGCTCCTTGGGCTCTATGCCAAAGTCATCCTGAGGAATCGCCAGGACCCTATGTCCCAGGCTTTTGAAGCATTGGTAGGCACTGCGGTAGGTGGGATTCTCCATAGCTATGACCTTATCTCTTCCCAGAAGCACTGACAGAAGCATCAGGAGGAAGTCATTTCCCGCTCCCATTACGATCTGGTCCGGCTGGCAGTTGACTCCCCTCGCATGGTGCAGATAGGAGGTAATGGTCTCTCGCAATTCCCATTCTCCTTGGGGATCTCCCAAACGAAACAGAGCCGGATTCTCCTCTGCCAATACATTCCTGGATATCTTTCTCCAGGCATTCAGAGGGAATCCGTCCCTGTCGATACCACTGAGCTCAAAATCATAGCGATAGGTCTTCCGGAGACTTTTCTTCCTGGCTTGCCCCTCCTCCTGCAGCCCTGCCAAATGATACAATTCCGTAACGTCTCCGACAAAATATCCCTTACAGGGGAGGCTCACAAGATACCCCTCTGAGGTAAGCTGGGCATAAGCCAGATCTACAGTACTTCGGCTGACCGCCACTTGTCGGGCCAAGGCCCGGGAGGAGGGAAGTCTCTCTCCGGCCGCCATACGGCCCTGAAGGATCTCTTCCTTGATGAAGCCATAAATCTGCTCATAGAGGGGTTTCTTGCGGTGGCCATCCAGGGTAATCAGCAATTCTTTCATGATTCACCTAAAGCAATGGTATCCCATAGCTTCTTATTGGTTAGGCAGCTTAAAGGAGCTTTTCAGCGAAACAATACGGTTAAAGACCAGCTTTCCGGGAGCCGAGTCTTTGGCATCCACGCAGAAGAAGCCATTTCTCACAAACTGGAAGCTGTCATAGACCTCTGCTTGGGCCAATCCCGGTTCCAGACAGCAATCCTTCAAGACTGTCAGGGAATTGGGATTGATATTCATGGTTCCGTCCTCATTATATACTCCCTTTTCCTCGTCAATGAGATTCTCATACAGGCGGCACTCTGCAGAAATGGCATGGGGCGCCGATACCCAATGTATCGTTCCCTTCACCTTGCGGCCATCCGGACTGCAGCCACCCCTGCTCTGGGGATCATAGGTACAATGAACCACCCTTACATTCCCTTGGGCATCCTTTTCAAAGCCGGTGCATTTTACAAAATAAGCATTCATCAACCGCACTTCATTGCCGGGAAATAGGCGGAAATACTTCCGAGGGGGCTCCTCCATGAAATCATCTCTTTCGATATAGAGCTCCCGCGAGAAAGGAATCTTCCGCATGCCCAGGCTTTCATTTTCCAGGTTATTGGGAACCTCCAACTCCTCCGTCTGACCCTCCGGATAATTATCAATCACCAGGCGAATGGGATGCAGCACAGCCATCACTCTGGACTTCTTGAGCTTCAAGTCCTCCCGAATACAATATTCCAGCATGGCATAATCTACAGAGCTGTTTGCCTTAGACACGCCGCACAAGTCTACAAAACGACGGATCGAATCCGGTGTAAAGCCTCTTCTGCGCAAGGCCGCGATGGACACCAGTCTGGGATCATCCCAGCCATCCACGGTTCCTTCCTCTACCAATTTCTTGATATATCTCTTGCCTGTCACCACATTGGTCAGATAAAGCTTGGCAAATTCAATTTGCTTGGGAGGATGGGGATATTCCAATTCCCTTACCACCCAATCATACAGAGGCCTGTGATCCTCAAATTCCAAGGTACAGATGGAATGGGTCACTCCCTCAATGGCATCCTCAATCGGATGGGCAAAATCATACATGGGATAGATACACCAGGCATCCCCCGTATTCTGATGGTGCATATGGGCCACCCGATAGATAACCGGATCCCTCATATTAATATTGGGAGAAGCCATATCGATCTTGGCGCGCAGCACCCTGCTTCCATCCGGAAACTCTCCCTCTTTCATCCTCTGGAAGAGATCCATATTCTCCTCCACGCTACGGTTCCGATAGGGGCTTTCCTTTCCCGGCTCTGTCAGGGTTCCTCTATAGTCCCGAATCTCTTCCGCAGACAGATCACAGACAAAGGCCTTTCCCTTCTGAATCAGCTTAACCGCCGCCTCATACATCTGTTGGAAATAGTTAGAAGCAAAATAGAGGTGGTCCCCCCAATCTGCTCCCAGCCATTGAATATCCTTCTTGATGGACTCCACAAATTCCCACTTTTCCTTGGTGGGGTTGGTGTCGTCAAAGCGCATATGAAATTCCCCATGATATTCCTGAGCCAATCCATAATTCAGAAGAATGGACTTGGCATGCCCAATATGCAGGTAACCATTGGGCTCCGGAGGAAACCGCGTACATACCGTATCATAAGTTCCTTCTGCCAAATCCTTCTCAATAATCTGTTCAATAAAATTCCTGGAAACTACTTCCTGTTCCATGAGCCGCTCCTCCTCCGGCATATCCTCCGAAAGACTGGCTCCAAGCCCCTTTCAAAAGATATCATGATGTGTTATAAACATCATAATATCATAATTCATATAAATTTCAAAGATTTTTTTCACATGACGTTAATCACGGCAGCCGTGTG
>CAVJHW010000050.1:0-16409 GCA_963649395.1 Coriobacteriaceae bacterium
GGACAAACATAATCAGCGCATTTGGATACAAGAAAACCCCGGAAAGTGTTGATTTTCCGGGGTTTTTCGATCTTTTCGATTGTAAAATCGCGTCCAATTATCTCTTGGAGAACTGCGGAGCGCGACGTGCGGCCTTGAGACCGTACTTCTTACGCTCTTTCATTCTAGGATCACGGGTCAGGTATCCTGCGCTCTTCAGAATGGGTCTGTATTCTGCATCGGCATGCAGCAGGGCACGGGCAATTCCATGACGGATGGCTCCGGCCTGACCGGTATAACCGCCGCCGCGTACATTTACCAGCACATCGAACTTGTCAACGGTCTCGGTGGCTGTCAGGGGCTGACGGATGATGGTCTTCAGGGTCTCCAGACCAAAGTAATCATCGATGTCTCTCTTGTTTACTGTAATCTTGCCTGTACCGGGCATCAGATATACTCTTGCGATTGATTTCTTTCTTCTTCCTGTTCCATAGTATCTTGCGCTAGCCAATGTTCTCTACCTCCTCATCAAAATGTCAGCACTTCCGGTTTCTGAGCTGCATGGGGATGCTCAGCGCCGGCATATACATGAAGCTTTGTGATCATAGCCCGTCCTAAGGGTCCCTTGGGAAGCATTCCTTTGACTGCAAGTTCAATCACTCTCTCAGGCTTCTTTGCCATCATTTCCTTCAGGGTGAACTCCTTCATTCCGCCTACGTACTCGGAATGTCTGTAATAGATCTTCTGATCCATCTTCTTGCCGCTTACCTTGATCTTCTCTGCATTGATGATTACTACATAATCACCGGTATCCACATGGGGGGTGAACTCTGGCTTGTTCTTGCCTCTCAAAACGCTGGCAACTTCCGAAGCCAGGCGTCCCAGGGTGCAGTCCGTAGCGTCAACCACATACCATTTCTTCTCAATCTTATCCGGATTAGCCATAAATGTATTCATGGATAGAACCTCCTGTGTTCCTCTTGTATCAATAATATCCTGCCGAGCCGACTGCCCGACGCTGCGCCTTCCCCACTGTCCGTATGGCTGCGGCGCACAAAATGGTATCTCTGCCGGGGCTTTTGGCTTCCATACCCTGTTGGCCAGCTCTCTTTGCTCAGGATGCTTTCTGTTTGGGAGACAGAAAAAATCCAGCTTCCAAAGGGAGCCACACTGAACCATTATAGTATACCGCTTCCTGCCTGTCAACTGCTTCCCTGAAAAAATTTACCCTCCCCCGCAGCCCCTCCGGAGGGGCTAGGAGGCCCCCGGGCTGATGCAGGCGCAGGCCACGTAGACCTTTTCTGCCCCCTCTGCCTTCAGCAGGGCTGCGATCGTATCTACCGTGCTTCCGGTGGTATAGATGTCGTCCACCAACAACAGACATTTGGGAGGATGATAGCCGGGAGCCAGGGCGAAGGCCTGCTCCAGATTCTTTCTTCTCTCCACATCATTCAGTTCCTTCTGGGCCTTTGTATTCTTTCTGCGTACCAGGGCCTTGCAATCCGCCGGAATGCCGGTAAGGCGGGACAGTTCCTCCGCCAGTCGGGCAGCCTGGTTGTAGCCTCGGCGGATCAGACGCTTCCGGTGGATGGGAACGGGCAGCAGGACTTCCGGCGTCCATTGCTCCAACAGGCGGCGTCCCCTGCTTTCCATGGCAGCTGCGTAGAATCTGGCATATTCTGCCCGACCTCCATACTTGAACCGCATCATAGAGGCCTGCATCTGCCCCCGGTAGGAAAAGGGGGCAAAGCATCGGTCATAGCTATGCTTTTTTCTCCTGCAATCGCTGCAATATTCCATTTCCTCCCTCGACAGGGGCTTCCCACAGCGAAAGCAGAGGGGTTCCTGCAGAAAATGCAGGTCGGAAGCGCATGTTCGGCAGATCAGGCGCTCCCCCCTCCCCAGCAGGCCGTCACAGACCGGACAGCGGGCGGGGTAGAACCATCTCAGCAGCTTCTCCCTTGTCTTCATCCTGGCTGACCCTCCCTCTCAGACCCTGCTTCTGTTTCCTTCTCCACCCGCTTCCTCTCCGGGAACCTTCTCTCCCCGACCTGGCCCTCCTCCATCCGCTTTCTCTCCCCGACCTGGCCCTCCTCCAGGCCTGCTGCTTCTCGAATCCGCTGAGCCAGGGTGGTATAACGACCCTCCTCCGTTTGATTGGCCACCATGGACCGGAAGGTTTCCGCGCTGCCGGTAAGGACAACGCATCTGCGGGCTCTGGTGACAGCGGTATAGAGGAGATTGCGGGTCATCAGCATCCTGGGACCTCCCAGCAGGGGGATGACCACAGCCGGATATTCACTTCCCTGGGACTTGTGGATGGTCACCGCATAGGCCAGCTCCAGCTCATCCAGCTGCTTGAAGGAATAGTCTACGAACCTTCCCTCCTCATATTCCACTGTCAATTCCTCCCCATAGGTGTTGATGGCAGAAATGACCCCCAGGTCACCGTTGAAGACCCCCATTCCCTTCTGGACCACAATTCCATGCTTGCCCCGGATCTCCCACTCCAGCTGGTAATTGTTCTTGATCTGCATGACCTTGTCTCCCACCCGGAGGATGCCCTGGCGGCATTCTGTCTCCGCCTTGTTCTCTGCCGGTGGGTTCAGATATTTCTGCAAGATGACATTGAGATTCTCCACCCCCAAGGGCCCCTTCCTCATAGGAGTGAGAACCTGGATATCCTGGGGGCGAGAATCGGTATAGCGGGGCAGCTTCCGGGCTACCAGGGTCAGGATCACCTTTTGAATGACCCGGACATCCTCCCGCTGAAGGAAGAAGAAGTCCCGACTGTCATTATCCAGGCGAATGGGCTGACCGGCATGAATGCGGTGGGCGTTGACTACGATATCGCTTTCGGCAGCCTGACGAAAGATCCGGGTCAGTTCCACCACAGGAAAGGCCTGGGAGCGAATCATATCTCTTAGAACGCTTCCGGGGCCCACGCTGGGCAGCTGGTTCACATCCCCGGCCAGGATCAGGCGAGTGCCCGGCACCAGGGCAGACAGGAGGGCGTGCATGAGGTAAATATCCACCATAGAAGCCTCATCAATGATCACCACGTCTGCCTCCAGGGGATTGTCTGCATTTCTGGTAAAAAAGGCATTTTCCCCATTCTCCTCCGCCTGACCCGTCAGCTCCAGCAAACGGTGGATGGTGGAGGCCTCATGCCCCGTGGCCTCTGTCATCCGCTTGGCTGCTCTTCCCGTGGGGGCAGCCAGGCAAACCTCCAGATCCTCTGCCTCAAAATAGCGAATCATGGTATTGATGGTGGTGGTTTTGCCGGTGCCGGGCCCCCCGGTCAGGATCATAAGTCCCCGGGAGGCTGCCTCCCTGACTGCCTTTTCTTGCAATTCATCCAAGGTCAGCCCGTCCAGGGCAGCCAAACGGGCTATCCGCTTTCCCACCTTGCTTTCATCCTTTTCACAGACAATATTCAATTCCTGCAGCATTCTGGCGGTATTCAGCTCCAGGAAATAAATGGGAGCCGTATAGACAAGGGAATTATCCCTGACCACGATCTTCCGGTCTATGATCATATCCATGAGATGTTTCTCAAGAAGTGAGGAGTCTGCCCCCAAAAGGGCAGCTGCCTGGGAGAAGAGTTCTTCCTTGGGCAGATAGATATGGCCCTGAAGGCCAGCTTGGGTCAGTAAGTAATAGAGACCGCTGCGGATCCGGTAGGGAGAATCCGGCCGGATTCCCACCCGACCGGCAATCTGATCGGCGATTCGAAAGCCTACTCCCTGGATATCCTCCGCCAATTGATAGGGATTTTCCCGCAAGACCCCATAGAGGGTATCCTGGTATTTCTGATAGATCTTGATGCCCAGGCTCAGGGAAATCCCATATTGGCTTAGAAAGATCATGGCATTTTGCATCTGGGCCTTTTCCAGCATCTGTTCCCCGATCTCCCGCGCCTTACGGGGACTGATTCCCTTAATCTCTGCCAGGCGCTCCGGCTCTTCCTCCATGATGTGCATGGTATCTTCGCCAAATCGCCGGACGATCCGGGCGGCCAGGGCAGCTCCTATGCCCTTGATGGCGCCGCTTCCCAGATAGCGTTCCAGGGCCAGGCCATTTTGGGGGATCCGGGTCTTGCTATGATCCACCTGGAATTGTGAGCCGTAGCTGGGATGGGTGGTTCTGCGGCCCTCCGCTTCCAGGTATTCTCCCTCATGCACCGAGGGAAAACTGCCCACACAGGTAGTCTCCTTCTTTCCTTCCCCCACCAGGATCAGGACGGTATAACCATTCTCGTCATTTCGGAATATGATATGCTCCACATATCCTTCTATTTTTTCACTCATTTTGCTACTTCCGCATGTTCCTCTAAGGAAGGTTGGTTACACGGATTGTTCCGTGCTAGGCACTCCCACCAGCTACCTGCGCTCAAATTCTGCCATGATTTCCATGTATTTTCCGGTTCCCAGAGCCACCACTGCTTCGGGATTCTCCGCAGTCACCGTGTGAATCCCCGTGCCTTCACTGATCCTCTCCTCCAGCCCCTCCAGCTGGGCTCCTCCTCCCGCCAGCACGATGCCTCGATCGGCGATGTCCGCGGCCAGCTCCGGCGGTGTCTTCTCCAGGATACTGTGTATGGCTTCCACAATCTGCCCGGAGGGCTCCTCCAGGGCTCTTTGAATCTCAGAGGAGGTAAGAATCACATTTCTGGGAAGACCGGTAGTTACATTTCTCCCCTTAATCCTCATGGTTTCGGTACTGGAGAGACGCCGGGCCGTTCCCAGCTTTCTTTTCACCGATTCTGCCGTCTGCTCCCCGATAAAGAGATTATGCTGCTTGCGGATATAGCGGATAATGGCTTCATTAAAATGATCGCCTGCCACTCGAAGGGAGGAGGATACCACGATCCCCCCCAGGGAAATCACTGCAATATCCGTAATGCCCCCGCCAATATCGACGATCAGGTTGCCGCAGGGACGGGTAATATCCACACCGGCTCCGATGGCCGCCGCGATGGGTTCCGCCACCAAGGTCACCTCCCGGGCCCCAGCCTGGTAGGTGGCTTCCTCTACTGCTCTGCGTTCCACATCTGTCACGCCGCTGGGCACACAGATGACGATGCGGGGCTTGCGAAAGCCCCTCCTCCCCATGGACTTCTGGATGAAATAGCGCAGCATCCGCTCTGTGATAAAATAATCTGATATAGCCCCCTGGCGCAGGGGACGGATAGCCATGATGTTGCCGGGCGTCCTTCCTACCATCTGGCGGGCTTCCTCTCCGATGGCCTTCACCTTGTCAGAGTCCTTGTCATAAGCCACCATTGCAGGCTCCTTCAGCACAATTCCCTTTCCCTTTACATAGACCAGGATACTGGCAGTACCCAGGTCAATGCCGATATCTGTCACAGCTGCCATAATGCTCCCCTTTCTAAATACCTCCCCTGCTACGCGTATTCTGCTACGCCCTGACCTGCCATAAAGCCCTTCCCCCACTGACATGCCCCTCAAGGGACTCCCGTTGCGTCCCAAGCATGTCCTGGGTTCAGGCTTTTGACCCGGTATCCAGGTACCTCTTTACATATTGACCGGTGTAGGAGACGGGATTGTCTGCAACCTGCTCCGGACTTCCCCAGGCAATGACGGTGCCTCCCTTGTCTCCCCCCTCCGGGCCCATATCTATGATATAATCGGCGGTCTTGATGACATCCAGATTATGTTCGATCACAATGACGGTATTGCCCCCCTCACTGAGGCGCTTCAGGATCTCCACCAGCTTATGGACGTCGGCGAAATGCAGGCCTGTGGTGGGTTCGTCCAGAATATAAACGGTCTTGCCTGTGCTGCGCCTGGAAAGCTCCGTGGCCAGCTTAATCCGCTGGGCTTCCCCGCCGGACAGGGTAGTGGAGGGCTGGCCCAGCCGGATATAGGACAGACCCACGTCATGCAAAGTCTCGATTTTCCGACGGATGGAGGGGACATGTTCGAAGAAGGTCAAAGCCTCCTCCACGGTCATGTTCAGAACATCATAGATGCTTTTTCCCTTGTATTTGACCTCCAGAGTTTCCCGATTGTAGCGCTTTCCCTGACAGACCTCACAGGGCACGTAGACATCCGGCAGGAAATGCATCTCAATCTTCAGAATCCCGTCCCCGCTGCAGGCCTCACAGCGTCCCCCCTTGACATTGAAGCTGAAGCGCCCCTTCTTGTAACCTCTGGCCTTGGCATCCGAGGTGGCGGCAAAGAGATCCCGAATCATATCAAAGACCCCCGTGTAGGTGGCCGGATTGGAACGGGGGGTTCGCCCGATGGGGGACTGGTCAATATTGATGACCTTGTCCAGCTGATCCTCCCCCTCTATTCCCTTATGCTTTCCCGGAATCATACGGGCACGGTTCAGATCCCGCGCCAATCGCTTATAGAGGACTTCATTGACCAGGGAACTCTTGCCGGAGCCGGAGACACCGGTCACACAGGTCATAACCCCTAAGGGGAAGGACACATCGATATTCTTCAGGTTATTTTCCGCCGCTCCCACCACCTTCAGCCAGCCAGCGGGCTGTCTGCGCACCTTGGGCACGGGAATCTGAAGTCTTCCGCTTAAATAGGCGCCGGTAATGGAATCTTCCACTTTCATCAGATCCTCTGCAGTTCCTATCGCCACCAGCCGCCCCCCATGTTCTCCCGCACCGGGACCGATATCTACCACGCAGTCAGCCGCTCGCATGGTATCCTCGTCATGCTCCACCACAATGAGGGTATTGCCCAAATCTCTTAGGTGACACAGGGTGGCCAGCAGCTTGTCATTGTCCCTTTGATGCAGTCCGATGCTGGGCTCATCCAGGATATAGGCCACTCCCACCAGTCCGGACCCGATCTGGGTGGCCAGGCGAATTCTCTGCGCCTCTCCCCCGGACAGGGTGCCGGTGGCTCGAGCCAGGGTCAGATAGTCCAGTCCCACATCCATCAGGAAACCCACTCTGGCCTTAATCTCCTTGAGGATCTGACTGCCGATGAGACGCTGCTGGTCAGTCAGCTCCATTTGCTCCAGAAAAGCCGTCAGCCGCTCCACCGACAGGTTGGTGATCTCGTAGATATTCTTATCTCCCACCGTAACAGCCAGGGAGGTGGCCTTCAATCGCTGCCCCTTGCAGACCGGACAGGGGGTAATCCGCATATAGGTCTCATATTCCTGCTTGATGGTCTCAGAGCCCGTCTCCCGGTACCGCCGCTCCACATTCCGGATCAAGCCCTCAAAGGCCACATCATAGACCCCTTCCCCCCGCTGCCCCTTGTAATGCACCTTCACGCTTCTTCCCTGGGTTCCATGGATCAAAATGTCGTGGATCTCCCGGGGATAGTCCTGAAAGGGGGTGTCCAGGGAAAAATCATAGGCCTGGGACAGGGCGTCCAAAATAGCTCTGGTAAAGCTGCCGGGATCCGTGCAGGACTGCCAGCCGGGAACCAGGATAGCCCCCTGCTGGATGGACCGACTGGGATCCGGGATCATCAATTCCTCGGCGAATTCCATCTTGTATCCCAAGCCATAGCACTCCGGACAGGCCCCGAAGGGATTGTTAAAGGAAAAGCTCCTGGGCTCGATTTCCTCCATGCTGATCCCGCAATCGGGGCAGGAGAAACTTTGGCTGAAGGTCAGGACATGGCCATCCATGGTATCTACCATCAAAAGCCCCTCCGACAGCCCCAATACCGTCTCCACGGAATCTGTCAGCCGCTTCTCCATGCCCTCCTTCACCACCAGCCGATCTACCACGATCTCAATATTGTGCTTCTGGTTCTTGTCCAGGGGGATATCCTCCGTCAGCTCATAGAGACTGCCATCCACCATCACCCGGACATAGCCGCTTTTCCTGGCCTGTTCCAGCACCTTCTCGTGGCGGCCCTTCCGCCCCCGCACCACCGGCGCCAGCAGCTGAATCCGACTTCTCTCCGGCAGAGACAGAATCTGATCCACCATCTGGTCCACAGACTGACGGCTGATCTCCCGGCCGCATTTGGGGCAATGGGGGATTCCGATCCTGGCATAGAGGAGGCGGAAATAGTCATAGATCTCCGTCACAGTACCCACGGTAGAGCGGGGATTGCGGTTGGTAGACTTCTGGTCAATGGAAATAGCCGGGGGCAGTCCCTCGATGCTCTCCACGTTGGGCTTCTCCATCTGACCCAGAAACTGCCGGGCATAGGAAGACAGGCTCTCCATATAACGCCTTTGGCCCTCTGCATAAATGGTATCAAAAGCCAATGAGCTCTTCCCCGAACCGGACAGTCCGGTCAGAACCACCAGCTCATTGCGCGGAATATCCACGTCCAGATTCTTGAGGTTGTTCTCTGCAGCCCCTCGTATTTTGATAAATTGCCTTCCCTGCTTCTTCTGCATCTTATCTCCTGTTATCTATGAATTGGTTGATGATACGGCTTGTTCCGGGCTTCGAACTCCCCAAACCGGTGGAAGGGGATCCCTAGGGAAGAAAGTCCGCCATGACGGTATTACTTAAGGAAATGCCCCGTCGGGTCAGACGGATCCACCCCTCCCTCTCCTCCAGCAAGCCCATTTTCACGTATGGATCAACCACTGGCCCATATACCTGGTCCAAGTCCCGG
This sequence comes from Coriobacteriaceae bacterium, assembly GCA_963649395.1. Classification (GTDB taxonomy): domain Bacteria; phylum Bacillota; class Clostridia; order Lachnospirales; family Lachnospiraceae; genus Scatomonas. The sequence goes on from CAVJHW010000050.1 coordinate 8,562, forward strand.
CCAAAGCGCCTCCGGAACTCCTCCCGGGATACTCCCTGGGTCAGGCGAAGTCCCAGGATCATATATTCCGCCTGCCGATCCCGGAGCTCTAAGATCTCCGTCTCCCGGCGAATAGCTCCCGGGTCTGCGCTTTTCTCCAGATAAAGCCGGAAATCTCGAGTATTCTGGTACCTGCTGTGACCCAGCAGGGAGGAAGCTCCCAGACCCAGTCCCAGATATTCCTTCCCCGTCCAATATCCCAGATTATGACGGCAGGCATATCCCGGCCTGGCATAATTGGAAATTTCGTATTGGCAGAAGCCATATTGTTCCAGAATCTCATGGGTTATCTCATACATCTGCCGTTCTTCTTCCTCCCCCGGCAGATGCAAGGCCCCCTGTTTCTCATAAAAGGGGGTCCCCTCCTCCACGATCAGGCTGTAGGCAGAGATATGCTCCGGTTCCAGAGCTGCCACCTGGCGCAGACTCCGCTCCCAGGAGGCCAGAGTCTGCCCCGGCAGGCCGGACATGAGATCAATATTTCGATTTGTAAATCCTGCTTCCCCGGCCAGCTGCCAGCTCTCCAGGAAGTCCTCATAGCTATGGATACGGCCCAACCGCCTCAGCTCCTCATTCTCCGTGCTTTGACAGCCGAAGCTGATCCGGTTGATGCCCGCCTGCCGGTAAAGCCGCAGCTTGTCTCCCGTCACTGTCCCGGGATTGGCCTCCAGGGAAATCTCAGCCTCCGGGCGAAAGTCAAATCGTCTTCGAAGGGTCTCCAGGATCCTCCCGATCTCTTCGCCGGGAAATAAAGACGGTGTTCCTCCGCCGAAAAACACCGTGCTCACCTCGTAGGATCCGGAGGGCAGGAGGCAATTCTCCGCCTCCGCCTCCAGGGCTTTTCCATAGTCCCTATACCTGCTTTTCTCCGCCGCAAAGGATAAAAAGTCGCAATATTCGCATTTCCTTACGCAAAAAGGAATGTGCAGATAGATCTCCAGCTCTTTTGTCATCTCTTACTTATCATCCAGCTTCAGCACGCTCATGAAGGCCTTCTGGGGGATCTCCACACTGCCCACCTGGCGCATGCGCTTCTTGCCCTCCTTCTGCTTCTCCAGCAGCTTCTTCTTACGGGAAATATCTCCGCCATAGCACTTGGCCAAGACATCCTTGCGCAGGGCCTTCACCGTCTCCCGGGCAATGATCTTGGATCCTATGGCCGCCTGGATAGGAATCTCGAAGAGCTGACGGGGGATCTCCTCCTTGAGCTTCTCGCACATCCTTCTTCCCCGGTCATAGGCCGAACCCTCAAAGACAATAAAGGACAGGGCATCTACCTCCTCCTTGTTCACCAGGATGTCCAGCTTCACCAAATCGCTCCGCTCGTAGCCCAGCATCTCATAATCAAAGGAGGCATACCCTCTGGAACGGGACTTCAAGGCATCGAAAAAGTCGTAAATGATCTCATTCAAGGGCAGGTGGTAATGGAGCACTGCCCGGGTCTGTTCCATATATTCCATGCCCTGGTACTGACCCCGGCGTTCCTCACACAGCTGCATGATGGGACCTACGAATTCTGTCGTCACCATGATCTCCGCCTTCACCAGCGGTTCTTCCATATATTCAATCTCTGAGGGATCCGGCAGGTTAGAGGGGTTGGTCAGATCCAGACAGGTGCCATCGGTTTTATGGACCTTATAGATTACGCTGGGAGCCGTGGTTACCAGATCCAGGTTGTATTCCCTCTCCAGCCGCTCTTGAATAATCTCCAAATGCAAAAGTCCCAGAAAACCGCAGCGAAAGCCAAAGCCCAGGGCCACCGAGGTCTCCGGTTCATAGAAGAGAGAGGCATCGTTCAGCTGCAGCTTCTCCAGGGCATCCCGCAGATCTCCATATTTGGCTCCGTCCGCCGGATACATGCCGCAATAGACCATGGGATTGACCTTCTTGTAACCCGGCAGGGGCTGGTCGCAGGGTCTGGCATCGTCCGTCACCGTATCACCCACCCGGGTATCCGCCACATTCTTGATGCTGGCGGTGATATATCCTACCATGCCTGCTGACAGCTCCTCACAGGGAATCATCTGACCGGCTCCGAAATATCCCACCTCTACTACCTCTTCTACAGCTCCTGTGGCCATCATCCGGATCCTGGTACCCCGGCGAAGGCTTCCCTCCATCACCCTGCAGGAAATGATAACCCCCTTGTAGGAATCATAGACAGAGTCGAAGATTAGGGCTTGCAAGGCTGCCTTGGGATCTCCCTTGGGCGCCGGAACCTTATGGACGATCTCCTCCAGCACCTCCTCCACATGCAAGCCTGTCTTGGCGGAGATCCGGGGGGCATCCTGGGCCTCGATCCCGATCACATCCTCTATCTCATTGATAACCCGGTCCGGCTCTGCACTGGGCAGGTCAATCTTATTGATCACCGGAAAGACATCCAGATCATGATCCAGGGCCAGATAAACATTGGCCAGGGTCTGGGCCTCGATCCCCTGGGCGGCATCTACCACCAGAATGGCTCCGTCACAGGCCGCCAAACTCCTGGATACCTCATAATTAAAGTCCACATGTCCCGGTGTATCTATCATATTCAGGATATATTCTTCCCCATCCTGGGCCTTGTATACCGTTCGTACCGCCTGGGCCTTGATGGTGATACCCCTCTCCCGCTCCAGGTCCATATTGTCCAGCACCTGATCCTGCATCTCCCGCTGGGTCAGAAGTCCCGTCATCTCGATGATCCGGTCTGCCAGGGTGGATTTGCCATGATCTATATGTGCAATTATGCAAAAATTCCTTATTTTATTCTGATCTATTCCTGCCAAAGAAAGTACCTCCTGAATGGCTTCTACTGTTCAGAGACATTATACATAAGATTTATTTTTGTCGCAAGTCCTTTGTTAGGACTTCCTTCTTGCCATTCCGAAAAATAAATGTTAGAATATGGAAGGAAAAATTTCAGGAGGTATCTCAAATATGCAGTGGTGGCAGATTTTGCTGATTGTATTGGCTGTCGTTGCAGCAGTCCTTGTTGTATTATTTATACTGGGTAAGAAGGCGCAGAAGAAGCAGGAAGCCCAGCAGGAGCAGATAGAAGCGTCCAAGCAGGTGATTACCATGCTTGTGATCGATAAGAAGAAGATGCGACTAAAGGATTCGGGGCTCCCCCAGATGGTGATCGACCAATCCCCCAAGCTGGTGCGACGGGCCAAGTTCAATATCGTCAAGGCCAAGGTTGGTCCCAAGATCATGACCTTTATCGCAGAACCTAAGGTATTTGAACTGATTCCCGTGAAGAGGGAGATCAAGGCCACCGTCAGCGGTCTCTATATTATCGGAGCCAAGGGAATCCGGGGAAAGCTGGAGGATCCCAAGAAGAAGCAGAAGAAGGAAAGTGCCTTCAACCGCCTGCTTCGAAAGGGACGGGGAGAGATTTGATAGGCGTGTCTGCCTAACCCCACCGGCATCCGGCCGACATCCTCTCGGATGTCGCCCGGCCTCCCTGATGATAGTGAAGTGAAGAGTGAAGAGAAGAGCCCTCAGTCATGTACATGACTGGGGGCTCTTCTGCCCATGGAGCAAGGGGTCAGGCCCCTAGGATTCCAGGCTAAAATTCCCCTGCTGGCGAGCCTTTACATTCATCTCTATCATGCAATCTGCCACATAGCTGTCATTGAGATCCAGGGCATACCTGACTTGAAGATCAATCTGACTTTCTTCCTCCCGCAGCTGGATGTCTGTGGCGGCGATCCCCATATTCATGATGCCAAAGGGGGTCTGGTAATAGGAAAGGGTTTTCTTATTCTCCCGGAAGATCATCTCTACATTGACCACTCCCTTTTTCCGCACCTCCAGCTGATCATCCTTGAACTTGACCACATTATGAACGATTCCCTCCGCCCCCTCGTAGGTCTCATCAAAAAGGAGGTAATGGTGTCCATTCTTCTTATAGTATTCGCCCGGGGTCACCACCTCCACCGGTTCTACTTCCTCGTCCTGCTGAATGAATTGCAGACCGCGTATGCTGATAATTACGTCTTTTGTCATATCCGCCCTCTCTTAATAGCTTTCAATGGGTATCTGTCTGGTTTCCCCAATGGAACAGGGGAGTATGGAATTGGCAAAGGCATTGAACTTTTCCACGGTATCACTGGTATAAAATTGATATTTTTCTTCCTCTGCACAGGGGCTTATATTGTTCAGCTCCAGGTTGTCCAGCATCTCTTTCAGGGCCTGGGAGGTTTCATAAGCCGGATTCACCAGGGTAACTCCCTCCCCCACCACACTCCGCAGAAGGGTTCTCAGCAGGGGATAATGGGTGCAGCCCATAATCAGGGTATCAATCCCCTTTTCCAGCAGCTCTGCCAGGTAACGGCGAGCCACCTCCTCCGTGATGGGATCTCGGGTCCAGCCCTCCTCCACCAGGGGGACAAAGAGGGGACAGGCCTTCCCATAGACGGTAATCTCCGCATCCTCCTGTTGGATCAGCTTCTGGTAGAGATGGCTTCGGATCGTGCTCTCCGTGGCGATCACACCGATGATCTTATTCCGGGTGGTACGGACAGCCACACTGGCCCCCGGCTTCACCACCCCCAGGACAGGCAGGTCAATCTCCGCCTCTATGGTATCCAGAGCCAGGGCACTGGCTGTATTGCAAGCTACCACGATGGCCTTGACCTTCTGGGTCTTCAGGAAACGGACAATCTGCCTGGAATAACGCACCACCGTGTCCTTAGACTTGCTCCCGTAGGGGACACGGGCGGTATCCCCGAAATATACGATTCTCTCCTCCGGCAGATTCCTCATGATCTCTCGCGCCACCGTCAATCCGCCGACGCCAGAATCAAAGACCCCAATGGGGGCGTTTCTGTCTCTATTCATCGGTTAACCTCCCCTGATGCAGCTCCCTCCCTGCTGCAATCCGATGCTACCAGTATAAGTTATTCTTCTATCTGTTTCAAGAGGTAACGGCCTACCATATTGGAAAAGTTATGGATGGAGCGAATATAGGCGAAATCCTTGCCGAAGATCTTTCTTTCCGCATCCAGCTCTGTCTCTTCTCCCACGAAGACTCCCAGGACTGCCACCCCATTCTGGCGGAGCTTACGCACCTCTGTTCCCGTGTCCAGGATGGCAGGACGTCCCCGATAGGCTTCCGGATTCCTGGCCTGGGGGCGGTTCACCAGAACATCATAGGGCTTACCGTCACTGAGGACAATGAGAACCTTATTGGCCTCCTCCCTCTGCAGGAGGTCAGACCCCACCGCCTTGACTGCCAAACCATCCCGGTTGTTGGAGGAGGTAATAAAGTCGAAGATATTGTTATTGGCATTTCGGCCGTCCTCGTATTGGCGGAAGCAATGCAAAATAGTATAATCCCAAAAGGTGCAAAAGCTCATGACCCGAAAGGGAATCTCCAGATTGCTGAGGGCCTCACTGATGATATAGGCCTGCAGGGCCACCTGGCTCTGGCGCTTGCGCTGGGAACCGCTGGCATCAATCAGAACATCTACTACGAAATCCATGGCATCATTCTTGATCCTCTTGCGAAAGATCCGGGCATCCTGAGACCTCCCTATCTTCCACAGGTCTGCCGGTATGATGGAGCCATGGTCTGAGCGAATCTCCTGCTCCTGGTCTCGCAGGACAAAGGCCTTCTTCAGCATATCCGTCAATACCCGAATATTCTGCTTGACCACCCGATGCTGGTCATAATAGGCCATGATATTCTTGTCCTTCTGCTTCTTGGCATATTCGTATTGATAGTTGCGCAAAACCGGATTCTTCAGGATTCCCTCTGTATAATAGAGGCTGCAATCCCCATGAATTCCCCGGCACATCTGATAATTCTTGCTTTTCTCCTCCGAGGGAGTCAGGTAGGTGCGGCCATAGTTGCGCTCTACATAGGAATACATCTTCTCCAGGGCTTCCTGGTCCACCACCAAAACCTTCTTGGGACCCTGGTCCCCGGCCTCTTCCTGGTCCTCCTTGCAAACCGGCTCCTCCAGATCCATGCTGGTCATGGATTCCGTCACCTTCTGGATATAGGTCTCCAGGGCTTCCTCATACAAGTCCTCCGACAGAAAATCCTTCCAGGAATACTCCGTCAGCTCCTCCAGGGTCACCGCCAGGACTTCCTCCAGGGTCTTTTTCTTCTTCTCAAAACTGGGTTCCACAATCTGGTTGTAGAGCCTATCCACCATGCGAATCACATCCATGGTATCTGTCGCCTGGCGCAGGGTATGAATCTGATCCATCCAGCCTTGGATCTGGGCGGTTCCCTGGTATTCCCCATCCAGTTCCTCCCGCAGAAGAGCCGCCTCCAGATGCCCCAGGGGAGAGGAGGACAATTCCCGGAAGTTCTTGTCCAGGATCTCCTCATAAACCCGCCTGCGCAGGTAATGGATCCCCTCCCTTTCCTGATCCAGCCGGCTTCCCACTGCCTCCTCCATACAGAGAGAGGCTACCTGCAGGAGGGGGCCCTCCATAGCCTGACAATAGACCTTTTTCACCAGATACAGGCTCAAAGCCTCCCGATCAAAGAAGCGAGCCAGCCCCCCCTGCTTGATGCCATCGTAGAGGGCGATATTGGGAGAGCGCAGGAAGGCCTCCACATCCGGCTTAATCTCCAGAGAATAATCCCCGCTCACGGTCCACATGAGATTCCGAATGCGGTTCTCCAACTCCAGCTGATGATCCTCCAGGGGAAAATCTGTGCTCATAGGCCGCCTCCCTTATTGAAATACATCCGCCGGTGTCCATTCCTCCGGAATGCGGGTCATCACCACATCATGGACGATTTCCTTTTCGAAAATGTCGAAGCACTTGTTCACGATTCCCATCTGCACCCCCCGAGCCGGGCTCAGGCCCTGACGCACCGTCTTGGCAGCGGCAATCAGGCCTCTCAGATCCAGGGACTTGGTAGATATCTCCCCATTCTCCGCCTTCAGCTGCAGATCCAGGAAAAGACCAATCCACTGGTCTTTGGCCTTCTCCTTCATGTCCGGGAACATTTTCCCCAAAATATAGGCCAGGGTTTCCTCCGACTGGGCCGGCATATCGATCACCAGAAAGCGGGATACCAAGGCCTCATTCAGCTCCTTGGTACCGGCATAGCCGTAATTCATGGTTCCGATAAAACGAGCCGCCGGATGCAGATCAATCTTCTCATAGCCCGGCACATCAATGCTCCTCCTGTAATCCAGGGTGGCATGAAGGACGGACACGGCATCATTCTTGGCCATATTGATCTCATCCAGGATCCCAAAGCCCCCGTATTGAGCGCATTGGTAGATACTGCCCTTGCGCAGCTCCACCTCATTATTGCGGAAGGTATCCGTTCCGATCAGCTCTGCGCTGCTGGTATTCACGTGAAAGGATACATTATAGACCGGTCTTCCAAAGACATAGGCCAGATTCTCTGCCAGCACATTCTTGCCGGTGGCCTTGGCTCCCGTCAAAAGCAGGTTCTCCCCCTGGAGCAGAGCCGCCAAAGCCATCTCCAGCACCTCCTTGCCATAGAAGGGAATGGCCGGACGAATCATCCGGCTTCTGACCTCCTCCGCCACGGGATAAGCCTCCAGCTGCCTCTCCACCTCCCGGATCAGCCCTTCCTCCACCTGCTGATCTCTCAAAAATTCTAATTCTGTTCTCATCTGTCAACCTCTTCTGCTGCATTCCTGTCAGCCACCTGATTATACCATACAAAAAAGTCCCGGAAAAGTGAATTTTTCACATTTTACAGCTTGACAAGCCCCAGAAAATGAGCTAATATATATTTTGCTTGCGAAAGAAGTAAGCAATGTGCGTTTAGCTCAGCTGGATAGAGCGTTTGGCTACGGACCAAAAGGCCGGGGGTTCGAA
>CAVJHW010000051.1:0-16093 GCA_963649395.1 Coriobacteriaceae bacterium
AAGCTGTGGTATGCAAGCATCCCACAGCTTGTGTCTGCCGTCCGGGGCTTTCATAATAAAAAAGAGACCTATCCACAGTTTTTCTGTAGATAAGTCTCGTTGTTTCATACAAAACCAGGTCTTTTGGGACCACGTATGTTGATTTTGTAACGCCTGGGCGCCAACTACTCCCCTATAACGTCTCCTATGCAGTTTTAATCATACTACAACATTTTAGGGTAAATTTCAAGCATTTTTCTTTCTTAAAGGAAACTATTTAGAGGTCGTTTCTCAGGCCAGCGCCTCTTCCAGCTTTTGAACCATCTCATCGATGTCCTTCTCTGTGATGACCAGAGGGGGAACCAGGCGCAGGACGTTGGTTCCGGCGCTGATGACTACCAGGCCTTTTTCCAAAGCTTTGGTGACGATCTCGCCTACCTTGCGGCCTTCGATGACCAGTCCCTGCATGAAGCCCTTGCCCCGGCGGGCGGTGATGCAGTCGTATTTGTCCACCAGCTGATCCAGGCGGCTTTCCAGATAGGGGGTGGTCTGCCGCACATGGTCTACGATATGGTCGGATTCGAAGAGATCGAAGACGGTGCTGACAGCTCGGCAGGCCAAGGGGTTGCCGCCATAGGTGGTTCCATGGTCGCCGGGCGCCAGAGAATGGTCCGCGGTCTTCTGATTCAATACGAAGGCTCCCACGGGAACTCCGCAGCCCAGGGCCTTGGCGCAGGTCATGATATCCGGCTCTACCCCATATTCCTGCCAGGCAAAGAGGTAGCCGCTGCGCCCCATGCCGCACTGGATTTCATCCAATATCAGGAGAATATCCTTCTCATCGCAAAGCTGACGAACCCCCTTCAGGAAGGACTCCTGGGCGGGATAGATGCCTCCTTCCCCTTGAATAGTCTCCAGGATAATGGCGCAGGTCTTGGGGGTAATCTGGGCTTTTACGCTGTCCAGATCGTTGAAATCCGCGAAGCGGATGCCGCCGATAAGGGGCTTGAAGGGCTCCTGGTAGTGACTGTTGCCGGTGACGGACAGGGCTCCCAGACTTCTCCCGTGGAAGGAATGCTTCATGGCGATGATTTCATGATCCGTACTGCCATCCTTCAGCCAGGCGTATTTGCGGGCAGCCTTGATAGCTCCCTCAATGGCCTCGGTGCCGCTGTTGGTGAAGAAGACCTTGTCCATGCCGGAGGCCTCCGCCAGCTTTTTGGCAGCCTCTGCCATAGGGATATTATAATAGAGATTGGAGGTGTGAATGATCTTATCCACCTGATCCTTCAGGGCCTTTGTGTAGGTCTCATTGCCGTAGCCCAGGGCAAATACCGCAATTCCTGCCGCAAAATCCAGATATTCCTTCCCTTCCGTATCATAGAGGTGAACCCCCTTGCCCCTTTCAAATACCACTGGAAAACGATTATAGGTATGCAGGACATATTGATCTGCCTGCTCCATATATTCATTGGTTGTCATCGTCGAATTTTTCCTCCTCATCCCTTAGAATAGCCGTTCCGATTCCCTTGTTGGTGAAGAATTCCAGCAGCAGGCAATGGGGGATCCGCCCATCCAGAATATGCACCCGGGATACCCCATTGTGAATGGCATCGATGCAATTCTGCAGCTTGGGAATCATGCCACCTCCCACATTGCCATTTTCAATCAGCTTGGCTGCCTCAGACAGCTTGAGCTCGGAGATCAGGGAGGAGGGATCCTCCTTGTCCGCATAAACCCCCTCGATATCCGTCAAAAATGCCAGCTTCTCCGCCTTGACTTCCTCTGCGATGGCACTGGCTGCGTCATCCGCGTTGATATTATAAGAATGGAAGTCATCGTCCATGCCGATGGGGCAGACTACCGGCAGGAAGTCCTTTTCCAGCAGGTCATGGAGGATCTTAGGATTCACCTCCCGCACATCTCCCACGTAGCCGATATCCTGGCCATCGGAATACTTGCGCTCCACCTTGAGGAGCCCTCCATCCTTGCCGCTGATGCCCACAGCCTTGACACCCAGGGATTCGATCAGGCTTACCAGCTCCTTGTTGACCTTGTTCAGCACCATCTCCGCCACTTCCATGGTCTCCGCATCCGTCACCCGCAGACCATTGACAAAGCGAGGCTCCATGCCTACCTTGCCCACCCAGCGGGAGATCTCCTTGCCGCCGCCGTGGACGATAATGGGCTTAAAGCCCACCAGCTTCAGTAAGACCACGTCCTTGATGACATTCTTCTTCAGCTCCTCATCAATCATGGCACTGCCGCCGTATTTCACTACAATAATCTTCCTGTTAAATCTCTGAATATAAGGCAGCGCCTCAATCAAAACCTCCGCCTTGCTCAGATACTTCTGATTTACCATACCTATTTACCCTCTATCTCGCGCTTGATCAGCGGCAGGCCGCTGATCCGCTCCACCGCCTTTTCCTTTCTATCAGATAGACTCCAGACCCTTTTCCCCTTCTATCCGGTAGCCTCCAGACCCTTTTTCCCTTCTATCCGGTAGCCTCCAGACCCTTTTTCCCTTCCTATCCGGTACTTCTCAGGTCTCTTCTCCCTTAGGAGCGATAATCCGCATTAATCTTCACATACTCGTAGGTCAGGTCACAGCCCCAGGCGGTGGCCTCGGCCTGTCCCATCTTGATGTCAGCGATGGCCGTCACCGCCTCCTCTGACAGGATGCGGGTCGCCTCCTCCTCGCTGTAATCCACAGCAACGCCATTTTCAATGATCTGCAGCTTGCCGGCAGCGCTTTCAAAATACAGATCCACCCGCTCCGGATCAAAGTTGGCTCCGGAATAACCCATGGCACACAAGATCCGGCCCCAATTGGCATCATGACCGAAAATAGCCGCCTTGGTGAGATTGGAGGTGATGACAGACTTGGCCAGAGTGACCGCCTGCTCCTTGGTCTGAGCCCCCAGGATCTTAACCTCAAAGAGGGCAGTAGCCCCCTCCCCGTCTCCCGCAATCTTCTTGGCCAATACCGTATTTACCTCCCGCAGGGCCTCCAGGAACTTCTGATAGTCCCCATCCTTCCTGTTGATGACCGGATTGCCTGCCAAGCCGTTGGCCAGCAGCAATACCGTATCATTGGTGGAGGTGTCTCCGTCCACGGAAATCATATTATAGGTATCCTTGACCACATCGGACAGGGCAGCCTGGAGCATTTCCTTGGAAATATCGGCATCGGTGGTCAGAAAGGAGAGCATGGTACACATATTGGGATGGATCATGCCGGATCCCTTACACATGCCGCCGATGGTAACGGTCTTGCCCCCGATCTCCAGGGAAATGGCCACCTCCTTCTGCCGGGTATCCGTAGTCATAATGGACTGGGCTGCGATAGAAGCCGCCTCTCTGGAATTGGACAGACGGGGCGCCAACATCCGAACTCCGGCTGCAATCTTGTCCATGGGAATCTGCTGGCCGATGACACCCGTAGAAGCCACCAAGACAGAATCCTCCGGAATGCCCAGGACTTCTGCCGCCACCTGGGCAGTTTCCTGACAATAACGATATCCCTCTTCTCCGGTACAGGCATTGGCCACCCCACTGTTGCAAACCACCGCCTGGGCCGCCTCACTATCCTTAACAATGTGCTGATCCCATTTCACAGGAGCCGCCTTCACCAGGTTGGTGGTGAAGGTTCCGGCTGCCACGCAGGGAACAATGCTATAAAGCAAGGCCATATCCTTAACATTACCCTTTTTAATTCCGGCGCTTCCTCCCGCAGCCTTGAACCCAATCGCCGCCGTCACGCCTCCGTCCACATTCTTCATAATCCTCTACCTCTCTTCCGCCTCTCCATCTACCCTCTCCCCCCCCACCCACTGCCCCCTAACCCCTAACCACTAACCCCTAACCACTAACCACTAACCACTGCCCACTGCCCCTAATCATGGGAACATGGGAGCCATCATCAGCCCTTCTGTCTCCTTCAGACCGAACATGAGATTCATGTTCTGCACGGCCTGCCCGGCCGCTCCCTTCACCAAGTTGTCCAAAGCCCCCATCATGACGATGCGGTTGGTTCTGGGATCCAGCTTGAAGCCGATATCCACGAAATTGCTGCCCTCCACCCACTTGGTCTGGGGGCAGACACCCGACTCCAGCAGGCGGATGAAATATTCCCTGCCATAGTACTTTTCATAGGCAGCCCGGATCTCCTGGGCATCCGCCTTCCGGGTCAGGGAGGCATAAGCCGTCACCAGGATCCCCCGGTTCATAGGCACCAGATGGGGGGTGAAGCTGATGGTTACCGGATATCCTGCGGCATAGGTCAGCTGCTCCTCGATCTCCGGCGTATGGCGGTGGCTGGCCACCCCGTAGGCCTTGATGCTTTCATTGACCTCGCAGAAGAGGTTGTCCGTCTTGGCTCCCCGACCTGCCCCGGAGGTTCCGGACTTGGCATCTACGATGACCGTATTGCCGTCAATCAGTCCTTCCTTGAGAAGGGGGTAAATAGTCAGGATCGAGCAGGTGGTATAACAGCCGGGATTGGCCAGGATCCGAGCCCCCTTCACCTGCTCCCGGTTGATCTCACACAGTCCATAGACCGCCTCCGGCAGATATTGGGGCGCTTTATGCTGGATCTTATACCACTCCTCATAGACCTTGACATCCTTCAGGCGGAAATCCGCGCTGAGATCGATAATCTTACATTTCTTCAAGATCTCCTCCTGGATCAGGGAAGCACATAGACCCTGGGGGGTGGCGGTGAAAATGACATCCGCCTCCTGAGCCAGGGCTTCCATATTGTCATCCTTACATACATCCTCCACCAGACGGAACATATTCCCATATATATTGGCATACCTCTGGTCGATATAGCTTCTGGAACCATACCAGACAATCTCCGCTTCCTTATGTCCCAGCAGGAGACGCACCAGCTCTGCCCCTGCATATCCCGTCGAACCGATAATTCCGACCTTAATCATAGCAAACCTCCCTATCGCACCTTGTTTCGCTCCACCACACCGGAACGCTGACTCTTTTTAGCATACTCCAAGAGGGGGCTCCTGTAAAGCCCTTCTGTGCCCTGGGACAGTATCGTCTTCTGTCCGGATGGTTTATGCATATTTCCCCTCAGCAATGCATAATTATACATTTTTATCCCGGAATATGCAAGGGGTAGTCAAAAAAAACCTTGCATATTTTTGAGCTCTGATGTATATTACAGATAAAAGTCCCGGCAGGCGGCCAAGCTATGAATCAGGGATAGAATTTTCAAGGAGGCTTTTGAATTATGAAAGAAAAGGTTGTTTTAGCATATTCCGGCGGACTGGATACGACCACCGTCATCCCCTGGCTGAAGGAGACATTTGATTATGATGTGGTATGCTGCTGCATCGACTGCGGACAGGGCAGCGAGCTGGATGGGCTGGATGAACGGGCCAAGCTGTCCGGCGCTGCTAAATTGTATATTGAAGATGTGATTGATGAATTCTGCGATGATTTTATCATGCCCTGCGTCCAGGCAGGAGCTGTCTATGAGCATAAGTATCTGCTGGGCACCTCCATGGCTCGTCCCGTCATTGCCAAGAAGCTGGTGGAGATCGCCCGCAAGGAAGGGGCTACTGCCATCTGCCACGGCGCTACCGGCAAGGGCAATGACCAGATCCGTTTCGAGCTGGCCATCAAGGCTCTGGCTCCCGACCTCAAGGTCATCGCTCCCTGGCGTATGCCGGAGGTATGGAAAATGGATTCCCGGGAGGCGGAGATGGATTATTGCAAGGCCCACGGCATCGACCTGCCCTTCGCGGCCGACAGCAGCTACAGCCGGGACCGCAACCTTTGGCATATCAGCCATGAGGGCCTGGAGCTGGAGGATCCCGCCAATGAGCCCAACTATGAGCATATGCTGGTTTTGAGTGTTACCCCGGAGAAGGCGCCGGATGAATCCGAATACCTGACCATGACCTTCCAGGAGGGCGTTCCCAAGACCCTGAATGGCAAGGCCATGAAGGTCTCCGAGATTATCACCCAGCTCAACGCCATCGGCGGCAGACATGGCATCGGCATTGTAGATATCGTAGAGAACCGGGTGGTAGGTATGAAGTCCCGGGGTGTCTATGAGACTCCCGGAGGAACCATTCTCATGGCTGCTCATGAGCAGCTGGAGGAGCTGATCCTGGATCGGGACACCCTGGAGACCAAGAAGAAGCTGGGCAGCCAATTCGCCCAGGTTGTATATGAAGGAAAATGGTTCACCCCCCTGCGGGAGGCTATCCAGGCCTTTGTGACCTCCACCCAGAAGTATGTCACCGGTGAAGTCAAGATGCGGCTCTATAAGGGCAATATCATCAAGGCCGGAACCACCTCCCCCTACAGCCTCTACAATGAATCTTTGGCCTCCTTCAAGACCGGAGATATGTACGATCACCAGGATGCCAGCGGATTCATCACCCTCTTTGGCCTCCCACTGAAAGTGCGGGCCATGAAGCTGCAGGAAGTAGAGAAGAATCAGAAATAAGTACCTCGGCGGCCAAGGCCGCCAGACGCATAAAAAGGGTGTAGCCTGGGCCATTCCATTGCCCCGGCTACACCTCTTGCTATCTCTTATGGATCTAATCTGCGAAAAACCTCGCTCCATCAAGATTTTCAGGAATTCCAGCTGATCTTTTCGATCCTGTTATCAATGCCCGGATTATATTTCAGGGTGCTCCAGTCCAGGTCGTGGCTCCACAGGGAGAGATCATAGGTGCCTTTTGCATTTGTAAAATGCAGGTATCCATATCCGCTGAAGAGCCCCTCCGGTCCGCAGCCATGGACGTAAATGGTATGGGAGGAGTAAGTCTTAATATTCGGGCTGATTTGGCGCACTTCATAATAATCATAATATTCATCCACATATCCGCCATCATTAAAGGTAATGATATCCTTCAAGGCAACTCCATCGATCTCCGTCAGCGGGTCATCCTTGGTGAACTCCTTTTTGCATTCGATATAACCGCTTCCATCGCCGTAGATGTAAGCGCAGGCATTCTCATCGAAAAAGATGCGGACACTGGCGGCTTCCACCTTTTTCGTTGCAAATCCGGCAACAGCGGCAAGGATGGTGGCGGCAGTAAGTACAGAGGCAACAGCTTTCTTGAATAAATTCTTGATCTTCATAATGGATATCCTCCTCAGGATGTATTGTTTTATCTTATATCTCTTTATACGAGACTTCTCCGAGGAGGGCTAAAAAGATTTCATCAAAACTCTACATTCTTTATCCCAAAAAGCGATGCCATAGGCACGGATTTCCTTGACACGATAGCGGTTCAGGAGCTGCGTGTATTGCTTTTCTTCTATCTGGGCCAGGGCTTTTTCACAAGCTGCCTTGAGGTCTTCCTCTTTACGAACATTCTTGACTTCTACCACAAAGCCGACTGTGCGGTCCTTTCGGGCCACAATAATGTCACTTCTTCCCTTTCCTGTCTCACGATTGCTGGATACTCGCCAGCTTGCACAAGTGTTCAGCAAGGCCAAGAGAAATCCATGGTAAAAAGATTCCTGGGCATCATAGAAGCTGACGGTATCCAGCAGCTGTTCATTCAGTATTTCGGTGATTGTCTCCCTGTCGCCGACCTCGAAAGCCCTGTACAGATCCCCCAGCTGATCCCTTTCCCCATCGGCCTTGTCCCTGAACCAAGATAAGACCTGCTGCGTATATATTTCGTGCACCTCAAGATTCGGAATACGCAAGGCATACTGATTCCCCTTCGGGAAATCGGCGGCGGTCAGATATCCTGTCATGTAAAGCAGGCTCCATATATTTTCGATATTGTCATCGATTTCATTATGCGTCAAATTCTCATTAAGGATTTTGTAGATCCTTTCGCCGGCAATCAATTGTTCCATCTCCATCTGCGTCATTCCCTGATCGCATCGATTGATTAATTTGCGAACCATATCATTGCCGCTGGTATTGATCCAGTAGGTTTTGGGCTGAGCGTCTTTACTCACGCGAAGGTCATCCACAAAGTTGATCACATCCCAGGGGCAATAGACCTTCTGCCCGCCAAAGAGATATCCATCGTACCATTCCCGCGTATCCTCATATCTATCTTCCAAACCATAGTCCGAAAGCATTTTTCGGACCTCTGCATCGGTGAATCCGAAGTATTCATCATACCTCACATCCGAAATGGAATGAATCTTCAGATTATTCAAACCGGTAAAGACACTCTCCTTTGATACCCGAAGACAGCCGGTAAGAACGGCAAAATAAAGACTATCGTTGTTTTTTAGCGCTGCTCCAAACATTGCGCGAATCAGGTCGATCATCTGATCATAGTAGTGATGTTGATAGGCTTTATCAAGGGGGACATCATATTCGTCAAGCAGGAGAATCACCTTCTGTCCATAGTGTTTTTCCTGAAGAGTGCAGAACATTTTCAGGGACATCTCGATGTCGGAAGGGCTGTCCCTTCTTTCAAGTATCATCCTTAAAGGATATTTATCAGCTTCGGAAATTGCAGCACTGTCTAAAAGAAATTGAAGACGCGAAGCCTCTTCAATGACAATCCTTCGCAATCTTTCATAAGCATCCTTGTAAGTGATCCCATCCACTCCCTTTAGGGAGAGGGACACAACCGGATATTTTCCCCGGTAGGCTTCGCACAGCTTCTGATCTCTGTCGATCTCTGTGCCTTCAAAAATCGTCTTGTCGCCGCCGACTTCAAAGAAGGATTTTAACATGCTCATGTTCAAAGATTTTCCAAACCTGCGGGGACGGGTAAAAAGATTGACGCTTCCCCAACCTCTCAAAAGTTCGCCGATCAGGCCGGTTTTATCCACATAATAAAAATCTTCCTTGCGCAGCTGCTCAAAGTTATCGATCCCTACCGGCAATTTTCTTGTGAGCATGAACTTCCCCTCCTCTTCTGACAGAATCCCCCTTGCTATCTATCCCTACCATATAGAATGGTCGAAGTCGGTTACCGCAAGGCCATCTGCAAGATCTCCAGCGCCTCTTTCGCCCCCAGGGGGCGTATTCTGGACAGCTTGACGCTGTCATTCATAGTAGCATCCAGGGCCAGGGCTTCCAATTCCTCCTGGCTGGGCTTCACCCCCAGCTCCTCCAGACAGGTCGGCATTCCGATGGACCGGAAATAGTCCACGGTGGCCTCCATCCCCCGGCGGGCAGCCTCTGCATCCTCCGCCTCCTCTATACCCCAGACCTTGCGGGCGAACCGGGCAAAGCGGTCAAGAGCTCCCTCATAGAGATATTTCGCCCAGGATCCCCATACGGCAGCCAGGCTGGCGCCATGAGCCACATGGTATTTGGCACTGAGGGCATGTCCAAACTTATGAACGGAGAAATCCTTGCCCCGTCCGACCTCTGTCAGTCCATTGTGTGACAGACTGGAGCACCACATAATCTCTGCCTGAGCATTGTAATCCTCCGGATCTTCCATGATCCTGCGCCCATTGGCGATCACCGTCCGCAGCAACCCTTCTGCGATCTCGTCCGTCACGCCGCTGGAAGCCCCCGGGATGAAATAACGCTCCATGGTATGCATCATAATATCCGTCACCCCACAGGCCCTCTGATACTTAGGCAGGGTAAAGGTCAGGGCAGGGTTCATAATAGCAAATTTTGCCCTGTTGAAATCAGTATTAAGTCCTGCCTTCTTACCGGTATCTTCATTCGTTAGTACTGCCGAATCACTCATCTCACTTCCGGCCGCCGCAATGGTCAGAACCACCCCCACCGGCAGGGATCTCTCCAAAGTCACCTTCTTCTGCCAGATATCCCACAGCTTTATCTCTGGATTGGCCGCTCCGTGAGCAATAGCCTTGGCAGTATCAATGGCGCTTCCGCCCCCCAGAGCCAGAATCATATCTGCCCGGAAATCCAAGGCTTCCTTCACGCCCTCCTCCGCATGGGCAAGGGTGGGATTGGGCTGAGCACCTCCGAATTCCTGATAGGAAAGTCCCGCATCTGTCAGAGACTCCTCCACCCTCTGCAGAAGGCCGCTGCGCACCACACTTCCCCCGCCATAGACCAGGAGCACCCGGCTGCCGCCCCATTTGACCACCTCTGCCCCCGCCTGCTTCTCCGTATCTCTTCCAAATACCACCTCAGTCGGTGCATACTGTACAAAATTGTCCATGACTTCTTCCTCCTGTATATCCATATGTTCTCATAACTGTTCAGCGCTAGGCCTGCTCCATCCCCCGCAGATCCTGGAACTTTGCAGCTGGTAGATATCCTCCCGCCCGTTCCTCAGGGAGGGGATCTGACGCCTTACCTCATCCAAGCGAGCCAGATCCACCTCTTCCACCAGCAAACCTGGTTCCTCCCCCAGGGAAGCCACCACATGTCCCCAGGGATCTATAAGCATACTATGACCCCAGGCTCGGAATTTGGGCTTCTGTCCGCATTGACCCACAGCTGCTACATAGCAGGTATTCTCGATAGCCCGAGCCCGCAGCAGGGGTTCCCAGTGATCCTTACCCGTATTTTCTGTAAAATTGGCACAATTAACCAGCAACTGGGCTCCCTGCCGAGCCATCAGGCGAAAGAGCTCGGGAAATCGCAAATCGTAGCAGATACTGAAGCCTATCGTGCACAGGGGGGTATCTGCCAGCACGATTTCCTGACCGCCTGAGATTTCCTGGGATTCCCGGTAGCTGGGTCCATCCTCCAGCTCTACATCAAAGAGGTGAAGCTTGCTATATCGCGCCAGGATCCGGCCCTGAGGGTCAAAGAGCAGGCTGGTATTGCGCAATTTTCCATCGGAAAGCCTCTCCGTCAGGCTGCCGCAATGCAGATAGAGGCCATATTGGGCAGCCTGGTCTGCGAAAAAATCCGTTACCTCCCCCGGAATCTCCCTGCTGTGCCCCCGAAAATCCTCTCCTATATACTCTGCCGTCTCCGGAAAGATCATCAGCTGAGCTCCCCGGTCAGCGCCCTGCCTTATGAACTCCCCTATTTTCTCCCGATTGTCTGACCAATGATCCGATGTGTCCATCTGGGCCAGGCCCAGACGAAAAATCCTATCACTCATTTTCCTCTTTCCTCAATCCCTCTTCCGGTTCTGCCTCCTCCGGCCCGCCCTCCTTGGGTGGTCTTTTCTCCGTCCCCGGGAAGGCTCGAAAAGGGAACCGGCCTAAAGTCTCACAAGAGCTCTGCCTGGTTCCCTCTTTTGCTTGTTTCTACTTATTTATCGTCTGTACTATAGTTGGGTGCTTCCTTGGTGATATGAATATCGTGGGGATGAGATTCCTTCAGAGAAGCTGCGGAAATCTTGACAAACTTTCCTGTAGTCTTCAATGTCTCAATATCCTTGGCGCCGCAATAACCCATACCGGATCGGAGGCCTCCGATCAGCTGGAATACCTCGTCCTCCAGCATTCCCTTGTAGGCCACACGTCCCTCTACCCCTTCCGGCACCAGCTTCTTGGCATCGGTCTGGAAATACCGATCCTTGCTGCCGTTCTCCATGGCAGCGATGGAGCCCATGCCGCGATATACCTTATATTTTCTTCCCTGATAGAGCTCAAAAGTACCCGGGCTCTCGTCACAGCCGGCGAAGATACTTCCCATCATGCAGACATTGGCGCCTGCCGCGATGGCCTTGGTAAGATCTCCGGAATACTTGATACCACCATCGGCGATAATGGGAGTTCCTGTTTTTTTCGCTTCCTCATAGCAGTTCATGACTGCGGTAATCTGGGGTACACCGATTCCGGCCACTACACGGGTGGTACAGATGGAACCGGGCCCGATGCCTACCTTCACCGCATCTGCTCCTGCCGCAATCAGATCTCTGGTGGCCTCCGCCGTAGCTACATTGCCTGCGATAACCTGTAGATCCGGATATGCTTCCTTAATACTGCGCAGGGTCTTGAAAATATTCGCGGAATGACCATGGGCGGAGTCTATGACAATCACATCCACATGAGCCTTCACCAGAGCACTGACCCTCTCCAGTACATTGGCTGTGATGCCTACTGCCGCCCCGCAGAGCAAGCGTCCCTGAAAGTCCTTGGCAGACAGGGGGTACTTGATCTGCTTCTCAATGTCCTTGATGGTAATGAGACCCTTGAGGTTAAAATTCTCATCTACGATGGGAAGCTTTTCCTTCCGAGCTTTGGCCAGGATCTTCTTGGCCTCCTCCAGGGTAACCCCCTCTCTGGCGGTGATCAGCCCCTCGGAGGTCATGGATTCCTTGATCTTCTTGCTGAAATCCTCCTCAAACTTCAGATCTCGGTTGGTGATGATTCCCACCAGCTTCTTGCCCTCCGTGATGGGCACACCGGAGATCCGATATTTAGCCATGAGATTGTTGGCATCCTCCAAAGTATGCTCCGGGGACAGGTAAAATGGATCTGTGATGACACCGTTTTCTGATCTCTTCACCTTGTCCACCTCTTCCGCCTGCTGTTCGATGGACATGTTCTTGTGAATAATGCCGATTCCTCCCTGTCTGGCCATAGCGATCGCCATCCGATGCTCCGTCACGGTATCCATGCCGGCACTCATCATGGGGATATTGAGCTTGACCGATTTGGTCAGATAGGTGGTTAGATCTACCATATTAGGTGTTACTTCTGAATACTGCGGTACCAGCAGAACATCATCAAAAGTGATTCCATCACCGATAATTGTACCCATTGTTTTCCTCCCTGGTTTCCATAATCTCTCCTGACTGCTTGCCCGTCCTTCTTGCGGATACTGGCTTGCCCGTCCTATGTCTGCACAGCTGTGCAAGCCCCCAAGGGGACTAGCGTTGCGTCGCAAGCTTGCCCAGCTGCGCATCCGCAGTCCGGGGCTTTTATCGAAAGCCAGCTGCTACGCACTTACGTGCTCCCGCAGCTGCCGCCACTATCCGCAATCCGGACTGCCGTCCTTCTTGCGGATACTGGCTTGCCCGTCCTATGTCTGCACAGCTGTGCAAGCCCCCAAGGGGACTAGCGTTGCGTCGCAAGCTTGCCCAGCTGCGCATCCGCAGTCCGGGGCTTTTATCGAAAGCCAGCTGCTACGCACTTACGTGCTCCCGCAGCTGCCGCCACTATCCGCAATCCGGACTGCCGTCCTTCTTGCGGATACTGGCTTGCCCGTCCTATGTCTGCACAGCTGTGCAAGCAAGCTTGCCCAGCTGCGCATCCGCAGTCCGGGGCTTTCTTGGTATTTTTACAGATGAGTGTAGCAAAAAAAAATTTGTATGTCAATCCATAAAAACTTTCCCTTGCATCTTCAGGCGGAGTTCTTTTAGCATTTTCTCATTGGGCTCCAGCAAAACGCGTTCCTTTTGACCGCTTCCGGTCAGGTACATGACATAGACCTGAGCCTCCGGCCGATGAGAGGAATAATCCAGGGTTCGGATGCCTGTTCCCCGGGATAAGCCCTCCAGCCGTGAGGATCCTAAGGGTGCCATGAGCTCCAGCTGATCGATCCGATAGCTTCCGGCTCGTTTCCTGCGGCTCTTGGAAAAGATCCGATCCACCGTCAATTCTCCGTTGACATAGAGATATTCATACTCTACATTGAAGCGCGGCAGGAAGATAAAATCTACCACAAGAAATGCCACCGCCGCAATCAGGAAAAGGGGGTGCAATACCACTCCGCATACGATGGCCAGACCGGTCAGGGTAATAAGAGCTGCCTGCCCCAGAACACTGGCGGCCGACCTTATCCTGGGAATCAAAATTTCTATATACATGTCACTCATGAGGCATGTCCTCCCGTATAAAGATTTGTAACACAGGGCCATTGTAACACAAACAGGAGCCATCGTCTATGCGATGACTCCTGTATTATGATAAAAGTCACGGTCAGCTGCTGCGAAAGCAGGCAGCTGGAAAAGGGATAAGCCTGTTTCCGAATTGGGCTATTTACATCATGCCCTGGGCACCGCCTGCCGGCATGGGGGGCTGGGGCTCCTTGATGGTAGATACAACAGCCTCTGTGGTAAGCAGGGTAGAAGCTACGCTGGTAGCATTCTGCAGAGCGCTTCTGGTAACCTTAGCCGGATCCAGGATTCCTGCCTTTACCATATCCACATACTCTTCCTTGTATGCGTCAAATCCAACACCGATCTTGGACTCCTTAACCTTGTTGATGATAACAGCGCCTTCCAGACCTGCGTTCTCAGCGATGGTAGCCAGAGGTGCCTCCAGAGCCTTCATAACAATCTTGGCTCCTGTCTTCTCATCTCCTTCCAGGCTATCCACATACTCAGCCAGCTCCTTGGTGGCATGTACATAAGCGGAACCGCCGCCTGCGATGATACCCTCCTCTACTGCAGCACGAGTAGCATTCAAAGCGTCTTCCATACGAAGCTTTGCTTCCTTCATCTCGGTCTCGGTAGCAGCGCCTACACGGATAACGGCTACACCACCTGCCAGCTTAGCCAGTCTCTCCTGCAGCTTCTCTTTGTCATAATCGGAAGTAGTCTTCTCGATCTGAGACTTGATCTGACCGATTCTGGCCTGGATCTCGTCCTTGGAACCGCAGCCATCCACGATCACGGTATTTTCCTTCTGAACCTTAACAGACTTCGCACGTCCCAGCATATCCATGGTGGCATTCTTCAGCTCATAACCCAGCTCCTCGGAAATGACCTTGCCGCCGGTAAGGATTGCGATATCCTGCAGCATCTCTTTTCTTCTGTCGCCATAGCCCGGAGCCTTAACAGCTACTACCTTGAAGGTTCCCCGCAGCTTATTCACAATCAGGGTAGACAGGGCTTCGCCCTCTACATCCTCAGCAACGATCAGCAGGCTTGCGCCGGACTGTACGATCTGCTCCAGCAGCTGCAAGATCTCCTGAATGTTGCTAATCTTCTTGTCTGTAATCAGGACATAGGGATTATCCAGGGTAGCTTCCATCTTCTCCATGTCCGTTGCCATATAAGCGGATACATATCCACGGTCGAACTGCATACCTTCTACCAGATCCAGCTCGGTCTTCATGGTCTTGGACTCCTCGATGGTGATAACGCCATCCTTGGAAACCTTCTCCATGGCGTCTGCCACCATAGCTCCCACTTCCTCATCGCCGGAGGAAACGGCTGCAACTCTTGCAATCTGCTCCTTGCCATCTACCTTCTTGCTCATCTTGGCGATGATCTCAACAGCCTTCTCGGTTGCCTTCTTCATTCCCTTTCTCAATACGATAGGATTGGCACCTGCTGCCAGGTTCTTCATTCCCTCGTGGATCATTGCCTGGGCCAGAACGGTAGCGGTGGTTGTACCATCACCGGCTACATCGTTCGTCTTCGCTGCCACCTCACGGATCAGCTGAGCACCCATATTCTCGTAACCATCCTCCAGCTCGATCTCCTTGGCAATGGTTACACCATCATTGGTGATCAGGGGAGCTCCGTACTGCTTGTCCAGCACAACATTTCTTCCTTTGGGTCCCAGGGTCACACGAACGGTGTTGGACAGCTTGTTAACGCCTGCTTCAAGAGCAGCTCTTGCGTCTGCTCCGTATTTAATCTGCTTTGCCATGATTCATTAGCCTCCTCGTCTTATTCAACAATAGCCAGAATATCTGACTGCTTTACAACAATGTATTCCTCGCCGTCCAGCTTTACTTCTGTTCCGGCATATTTGGAATAGATAACCTTATCTCCGGTCTTCACTTCCATCTTCACATCATCTGTTCCAGGTCCTACCGCGATAACCTCTGCCTCCTGGGGCTTCTCCTGAGCCTGAGAAGTAAGGATGATTCCTGATTTGGTCTTCTCTTCTGCTGCTAACTGTTTCAGAACTACTCTGTCCCCTAATGGTACTAACTTCATTATATATGCCTCCTTAAGAAAAATGATGTTCTTCTTACCTTATTAGCACTCATCAAGCTCGAGTGCTACTCGATGAATCCTATATTAGTAAAATGCCGCGATTTTCGCAACTTTGTTCTTTAATCCTTATTCTTCTATTTTCTCTTGTTTTCACCAATTATCTCATGAATCCTCCTATTTTCTTACTTTTGACATTTTTTTACAAAGAAAGCCCCGACAAGCAGCCGGGCTGAGGGCAAGCTTGCTTGCACCGAAGCACGGATATTTGTCGGGCAAGCCGGTATCTGCAAGTAGGGCGATAGCCCGGATTGCAGATACTGGCGGCAGCTGCGGGAGCACGTTAGTGCGGAGCAGCTGGCTTTCAT
>CAVJHW010000052.1:0-15907 GCA_963649395.1 Coriobacteriaceae bacterium
GAGGATTGTGGGAGTGCGTAGCACGGAACAATCCGTGTAACCAAAGGTTTGGGTGCTTTGACACCCAAACCAATTATGAGAGAGGAAAATAGAAGGCATATGGATAGGAATTGGGAAAGAGATAAGAGATGGGGGATTTTGGCGCTGCTTTTGTTTCTGCTTTTCCAGCTCAAGGGAATGGCAGTGCCTGCCAACGCAGGGGGAACTTTGTCGGTGGAGGGAGAATTTGACGCAGCTTATCATTACTATACCTTGCAATTGGAGAATATTTCCCTTGCCGCAGGGGACAAGCTGCAGGTCGCTGTCTGGAGTCAGGAAAAGGGGCAGGATGACCTTCGGTGGAACCAGGTGACGGTGCAAAGGGGCGGAAGAGCAGAGGTATCCATTCGAATCTCAGATTACAGGTCCCCCGGTCTCTTTCATGCCCATGTCTATCAAATAGACCGGAATAAGACCTATACCTATGTGGGGGGCCAGTCATTTACCGTACCTCGAGTGTCGGTGGGAGAGCTGCGCCTCCTGGAGGAGGATCCCATAGGAGGAAGAGCTAGCCTTCAAATCGGAGAGTTGGATGCGGCGGTAGGAATCCGGCAGGTCCAGGTTCCCACCTGGACCAACAAAAATCAGTCGGATATCTGCTGGTATTCGGCTCAAAGGCAGGGGGACGGATCCTATGTCGTGGCCTTTTCCATTGCCAATCATGGCTATCAATGGGCGCGCTATAACCATCATGTCTATGTAACGGATGGCAATGGGTTTACCTATTATGTGGGAGCGGTCGGATCTGATCTGCGTTTGCCCTGGGAATCCCCTCAGGTGACCTTTTTGGAGGACCAGGGGACAGGCTGGGGAACCATAAGCCTGGCTGCGGAAGAGATTCCAAAGGGGCTGGATTCCTTATCCGCAGCTGTCTGGAGTGAGACCAATGGTCAGGATGATCTGGGCTGGTGGAAGCTGACCTATGATTCTCAGACAGGAGGCTTTGCTGGCAGTTTTCCCCTATCAGCTTTGAAGCATCTGGGGAAATGCAGGATCCATGTCTACGGGAGATCCATCTTGGGTACCTTATGCTTCGTGGCAGGAACCAGCCTGGACATAGGACTGAGGGAGGGGGCAGAGATCAGCGTCAGTCCCGGGGATTCGGAGGAGACCTTTTGGGTGACGATTCGAAATCTTTCCAGCCCGGCGGGAATCACTGGAGTGAGGGTACCGGTATGGTCAGAAGCCGGAGGACAGGATGATCTGGTTTGGCATAGAGCGCAGTTGCAGGAAGACGGATCCTATGGGGTCTCGATCTCCGTGGCGGACCATGGCTATCAAATGGGACCTTATCAAATTCATATCTACGGGGAAGTGGCAGAGAATCTTATGGGATTCGCAGGCAGTATCGGATATGATTGTTCTCGGCTGGCCAATCAAATCTCCTTGTCCGGGGAGACGGAGGATGCCAATCGTTGGCTGACCCTGGCTTATCCTTCCTCTCTCCCGGTGCGGGTGGCTGTTTGGTCAGCAGAAGGGAATCAGGCGGATCTCCACTGGCTGGAGCTGACGAATCAGGGGAATGGACGCTGGAGGACGGAACTGATCGGCTGTGAATATGATCATGACGGGACCTTCTATGCCCATGTCTATGCCGGAAACCGCTTTTTGCGGGGAACTACCTTTTCCTGGATTACCGAGCGAGACTTGGTTAAGGTCAGGACAAAGGAGGTTCTGGACCAGGTGGGATGGGATCTGAAGGCGGCCTACGATTGGTCCCGCAATCTTCGCTATGACAGAAATGTGGGCTATCCCCAGAACCTGGCAGCGGGCATCCGGCATTCCTACTACTATGCAAAATGGGGCTTTGCCAACAAGAGCGGAAATTGCTACGCCATGGCGGCTACTTTCACCTATATGGCACGGGCTATGGGATATGAGGCTTACTTTATAGAAGGACAGGTTCCCTACAATGATGGGAGATATGGTGTTCACGGCTGGTGCGAGCTGATTCTGGAGGGGAAAGTCTATGTAGTGGATCCGGATTTTGAATATGATACGGGAAAAAGCGGTTATTTGATCACCTACGGAAGTCCCGGCACCTGGAAATATGCCAATGGGGTGCGGGTAGATTAAACTTTCCTTGCTAGCAGGAAGGCCTTGTGATATATTAAACAAGGAAAGAGAACCAGGCTACAGATCCGCCCTCTTCTTTGTCATGGTCGGTGGATTTACTGACCCTGACAGAGAAGAGGCATTTTTATGAAGCATTCCATAGCAAAATCTATTTTAATCTTTATCCTTATCATATCTCTGTTATTCACTGGAGTTATGATTTTTTTTACTGTAAAAAATGCAAGCGAGGATGCTTATGACCACTCCCAGGTGAAAGCCTCTAAAGCTGCGGAGGCCGTTTCCTCCCTGTACTCTGGACTGCCGAGAAAAATTTTATTGGAAAATGAGGATGTCAGGGACAACATCCAAAGTACCATGCAGGTTTTTTTGAATGAAAACGATCTTTTTCTCTTATATATCGTAATTCCCGATGAAGAGGACGGCACCATCAACTATCTCTTTATTGTTGGTACCAATGACGCACAGGAGATCGTCAACGATTGCCGCAAGAATCCCATTCAGAAGAGAAGCAGTTTTTCTGAATCCATGCGCAATATTATGGAGGGCATCAGTCAGAGAGAGGATCTGGAATTGGATAACCAATTTGGTCATGTGATTTCCACCTATGTTCCTCTTCGTGACAATAAGCAAGAGATCATGGCGGTTGTCGGTGCAGATGTCAGTGTCTCCATGACCAGACTTTCCCTTATGAGCTCCCTGCCTAAGAAGCTGCTGGCCTGCTTTATTATCGGATTTTTTAGCCCCTTGTTCCTTTATTTCGTATTAAAGAAAAAGATCATTGAACCCACCTTGGAGATCAGTGAGGCAATGAAGGAATTTGGCAAGGATGGCAACTATGATGCCCCTGCTTTGGAACTTCATTGCGATAATGAATTAGCCCTTATCGGCAACTCCTTCAATAGCATGGCCTCGAATATTCGAGATAACATTGCTCGTATCAAGGAGTATACAGAAATGCAAAATCGACAGGAGTATGAGCTGAAGGCCGCCTCGAAGATCCAGCAGGGCTTCCTTCCCGGCCCCCACTATGAAAATGACTTGCTGCAAATCAATGCTTGCATGCTTCCGGCCAAGAATATAGGCGGGGATTTCTATGATTATTTCGACTACAAGGGTCAGACCATATTAATGATCGCCGATGTGTCCGGAAAGGGCCTAAGCGGCGCCATCTTCATGGCCAGCACCATCACCTTAATCAGGGGTTTTGTAAAGCAATTTCCGGATCCTCATGATGTTCTTACCGCAGTCAATAAGGAGCTTGAGCATACAAATCCCAACATGATGTTTGTAACCGTTTTCCTGGCTTATATTGACAGGGAAAAGGGCTTGATCCGTTATTGCAATGCCGGTCACAACCTCCCTTATCTGATCAGCGACGGAAGAATCAAATCCCTTCCTGCATCCGGAGGTCTGCCCCTGGGCATTTTGGTGGAGGAGTCCTACGAAACCGTTGAGGAGATCTTACCTCTCGGAGCAACCCTTTTTCTCTATACGGACGGGGTCAATGAAGCAAGGAGCGCCTCCGGCACTTTCTTCGGGAACGAACGCCTGGAAGCCCTGCTACGAACCTCCCGGGACGGGGACAGGATAGGAGCGGTTCAAAGGGAGCTGGCCCACTTTGTGGAGGGCTGTGAACAGTATGATGATATTACCATGCTGGCCTTTACCTCCAAGGCTGAGCAGCTGATCCTTCCGGCAAAGGCCTCTTGTTTTGCCCAGCTGAAAAGCTGGATTCTGGAGGATGAGAATATTCCGGAGGATATAAGGAAGGCCCTTTGTTTGATGGCTGAGGAAATCTTTATTAATATTTCCTCCTATGCCTATGAGGAAGCCGACGGTGATGTGATCATCCGAAAACAAATACAAAAGGATGGTTCTTGCCTTTTGCAATTTACAGACAAGGGAAAGCCCTTTGATCCCACCCAGGATATCACCGATATTGATAGCTACGACCCCTTTCAGCAGATCGGCGGTTTGGGGCGCTTCATGGTTGACTCCCTGGCGGATGCATGGCATTATACCAATATGGAAGACAGCAACATTTTGCTTATTATAAAAAAACCACAAGGGACGACTACATTGGATTTCTGAAAAGAGGTGACTTCTATGTTCAATATTGAGACGCAGGAAAAGGATAAGGAAATCATTGTATGGATTGACGGTATGATTGACTCCACCACAGCGGAACAATTCGCTGCCAAGATGGAGGAGGTTTTGCTGCAAAAGCCCATTGCAATGATTCTTGATTTTGAAAAGGTGGATTATATTTCATCTGCGGGCTTTCGGATCTTATTTATGATAGCCAAGGAAATGAAGAAAAATCAGGGAAGGCTTAGCGCTCGATCCGTGAGCGCTGAGATTCGGAATCTCTTCAACCTGGTTCACATGGATCATGTCATGGAAATTCAATCGTGATCTGCAGCTTTTGTTCTCTATGACGGCGGATCCAGCCGCCAGGGAAGTCTATTATGTGAAGGAGGAATGGGACTATGACTTTTGCCCTATTGCAGAATCAATTGGGAATCTTTGGAGCTGAGCAGCTCTCCCAGGATGGATCCAACTATAATCTGGCAATCATTACCCCCCTAGATCCAGGCATTGATCTGATGCGTTTGAAAAAGGCGCTGGATGCCGCTGTTGCAGCCCATCCCTATATGAATGTACATCTGGTTTCTACGGAGGACCAAGAGGTGGCTCTCGAGCTGCCGGAACTTGCCCCCTATGAAACCCCTATTTATGATCTGGGTGAGACAGAGATCGAAAACATGCAGCTGGACCACCCCTATGATTTTTTCCATGATCGCCTGTTTCGCATTGAAATCTACCGCACCACTAAGGGAAACTATCTCTATACCAATTTTTCTCATTTGATTTCTGACGGCTGGTCCCATCAGGTTTTTTTTGATGAGATTTCCAGAGCCTATCAAGGAGAACCTCTCCTGGGAGAGGGTGATGATATTATTGCCCTCCATCGCCAGGAGGAAGAGGCGAGAAAAAGCCCTGTCTATGAACAGGAAAGAGCCTGGTATCTCAAGGAATTCTCTGATTTTGATGAGGTGGACTCTCTGCCCTTGCCGGATAAGCAGGAAGAGGAGGAACATTTCGAGGAATATACCCACCCGCTTTTTCTTGACGCGGCAGCCCTGGAGGCCTTGCTGCAAAAGACGAAAAGTACGAAGGCAACCTTCTTCACTGCAGCCTTTGCCTTGACCCTGTCCAAATTCAGTGCGGACAGTAAGGCCTTCTTTACCACCATTTTCCATGGGAGAAAGGATGCCCGGCTTCGAAGCACCCTTTGCATGCTGGTGAAAACCCTCCCTGTGGCGGTAGATACAGCCGACATCCAGCAGGTGGAGGACTTGCTGCAGGTTCTTCGGGAGCAAAATCTCAAGGCAAGAGACAGCCAGGCCTACTCCTTTGTGGATCTGAACAGGGAGCTGGGGCTAAAAAGCAATATCCTATTCGCATATCAGGAAAATTTCCACCATATTGAGTTCACGACAGATGGACTGACTTCTTCGGTCGACTATGTAAATGTGAAGACACCTGGGCTGTATTTCTGTACCCAAATCTTCAAGAAGGGGGAGGACTATGAGCTTTCCTGTCTCTATCCCACCCATCATTACAGCAGAACCATGATAGAAAGCTTTTTCGAGGCCTACCAGACCATCCTGAATGAGATGCTGACCAAGACTTTGATTCGGGATATTGAGGTTGCTGACTCTAAGCAGCTGGACAAGCTGGATGCCTTGAATACAAAGGCATTCCGGGAGGAACTGGGCCAGAAGAGCGTGCTTTCCCTCTTTCAGGAGAGCGTAGCAAAATATCCGGATGTGACGGCTGTGGTTTTTAAGGACCATCGTTATACCTTTCAGGAGCTCGATGAGATGACCGACCGCCTGGCAGCTGTCATCTATGACCAGGTAAAGACAAGCGCCAGCGAGTCACAGCCTGTGGTGGCCATTTTGATCTCCAGAAATGAAAATATGGTGATCGCCCCCTTGGCTGCCATGAAGGCTGGTTGTGCTTATCAGCCCCTGGATCCGGCTTATCCCAGAGAAAGACTTAATTTCATGGTCCAGGACGCGGCAGCCGCTCTTGTGATTGAAGATCCTGCTTATGCAGATGTCTTAGACCAATATCAGGGAAAGAGACTGTCCACCGACAGCTTTGCCCCTATCTTCAGCGCTGCTATGCCGAAGGTGCACCTGCCGGGGGTCTCCCCAGAAGACGCCATGGTGCTTCTGTATACCTCCGGTTCCACCGGTATGCCCAAGGGGGTCATTCTGGAACAGCGCAATATAGCCGTCTGGTGTGACTGGTACCGCCATTATTTTGACTTAAAACCCGGAGATAATCTTGCTTCTTATGCCTCCTTTGGTTTTGATGCCCATATGGCTGATATCTATCCGGCCTTGACCGGAGGCAAAACCGTTCATATCATCCCGGAGGAGATTCGTCTGGATTTGATTGCCCTCAATCAATATTTTACGGACAATAATATTCTCGCAGTCATGATTACTACGGCGGTAGCCTCTCAATTTGTTACCAATATTCCCAAAAGCAATCTCAAATATCTGCTGACCGGCGGGGAAAAGCTGGCTTCTATCACTCCCCCCCAGGATTATACTTTGGTAAATCTCTATGGCCCTACCGAAACTACCCTGTGCGTCACGGAAAAGAGAGTGTTGGAAAAGGAAGTCAATATCCCCATCGGCAAATGTTATGACACCAATAAGCTCTATGTGGTGGATGCTTCTATGCACCGACTTCCCATTGGTGCGCCGGGAGAGCTTGTGATTGCCGGTCCTCAGGTCTCCAGAGGCTACCTCAATCGGCCGGAGAAGAATGCAGAGGTCTTTATTACCAATCCCTTTGCCCAGGAAGAGAATCCTCTCTTTGCCAGAGCTTATCGCACCGGTGATATCGTGCGCTATCGAGAAAATGGGGATATCGAATTCGTCGGAAGACGGGATCAGCAGGTGAAGATCCACGGCTACCGCATCGAGTTAAAAGAGGTGGAGGCAGTCATCCGGGAGTTTGAGGGGATTACGGACGCCACCGTTCAGGCTTATGACGATCCCAACGGAGGGAAATATATCGCAGCCTACGTCTGCGGAGAGGGATCCGTGGAGGAGAATCCGGTGGATATAGAAGCCCTTCATGCCTTTATTGCCCAGAAAAAGCCTGCCTATATGGTTCCTCTTGTTACCATGCAGCTGGAGAAGATTCCCCATAATGTCAACCAGAAGGTAGACAAGAATGCCCTTCCCAAGCCGGAGTTGAAGGCGAAGAGGGTATCCCAGGCAAGCTCTGCCCCCTTGAATATCCTGGAACAGGACATCAAGGCTCTCCTGGCGGATCTGCTGGGAACCCAGGAATTCGGTATCGCAGATGAGCTGACCGCTCTTGGATTGACCTCCATTAACAGTATTAAGCTGGCTGCAACTCTCTATCATACCTATGGCATCACCTTAAATGCCTTTGATCTGCTGGATGGAGCCAGCCTACAGACCATAGAAAATAAGATCCTGGAGCGTTGGATGACTTCCCAAGAGACGGAAACGGATTCTTCTGCGGCCTCCGGTCACTCCGGCGCATCCGGATCTTCGGCAGCTTCCGGAACAGAGGACGTTGAAAAAGAGGCTTCGGATCCGAGCAGAATATTAAGAGCTCCCCTTAGCTTTTCCCAGCAGGGGGTTTATTCGGAGTGTCTGGCCAACCCGGATTCCACCTTCTACAATATTCCCTCCTGTATCCGTCTGCCGGAGGCTACCAGGGTAGAAGACCTGCAAAAGGCTGTCCGGGACCTCTTTGCAGCGCATCCGTCCCTTCGAAGCCACTTTGAGGCGGATGAGACGCAGTCCATCCTGCAGACAGCAGAGGATGATTTTGAGATGTCTGTGCCTGTGCTGACCATGAGCAGGGAGGAGTTGGAACAATATAAAGATAGCTTTGCCAAGCCCTTCCGATTGGACCAGGGCCCCCTTGCCCGTTTTGAAATTGTCCAGGCAGATGGCCTTTATCTTCTGATGGATCTGCATCATTTGATTGCAGATGGTGCCTCTGTGGACCTTCTGCTTACGGATCTGTGCCGGTCTTTGAAGGGGGAGAGTATCCTGCCAGAGGCCTATACCTGTTTCGATTTTGCGGCGAATCAGAAGATAGAGGAGGCAAACGAAGCCTTCTTTGACCAATTAATGGGTGGGGTAGAGGAGGCTTCCCAGCTGATCCCGGATGTTTACGAAAAGGATATCCCCCATACAGAGGGAAAGGTTTCAGAGCCTGTGGACCTTGCTCCCATCCGTGACTATGCCCGGAAGCAGGGCATTACACCGGCGGCTGTCTATCTGGCAGCCTCCTTCCTGGCCATTGGCCGCTATATCTGCGAGGATCAGGTTTCCATCGCTACCATTTCCGGTGGGAGAAGCGATATCCGCATTGCTCAGACGGTGGGAATGTTTGTAAATACCTTGCCCTTGACCACCCATTTGAAGGCCGAGGAGGGGACAGCTGACTTTATTCACAGAAGCTCAGAATTGTTTACCTCTGTGATCCGGCATGAAAATCATCCCTTTGCGACTATTGCTGCCAAATATGACTTTAAGCCACAGATTTCCTATGCCTATCAGGTGGGTGTCTTAAATCAATATGATACCGGGCTGGGGCTTTTGCAGATCGAGGATTTGGCTTCGGATCAGGCAAAGCTTCCTATCTCCATACAGATTTTTGGAGAGGAAGGCAAGGAAGGGACCATTCAGGTGAACTACGATAAGGCTTTATTCAGCCCAGCCTTCGTCAAGGGCTTTGCCAAAAGTATCGCACTTGCTGCCACCCAGCTGATCCGTCTGGAACAGGTGAGGGATATCAGCCTGACGGATTCGGAGGACTGGGCCAAGCTTGACCGCTACAATCAGCCGATGCAGCTGGATTTTGATCCCACCGATTCTGTGGTAAGCAAGTTTAAGAAGGTGGTGGCCGCTTTCCCCGATAAGGAAGCAGCCATTTACGGGGAGAAAAGTTATACCTATCGGGAATTGGATGAGGTGACGGATCGTTTGGCCGCCTGCATCTATGACCGGGTCAGCAAGCTAAGGGGGAAAACCAATCTTGCGGAGGAGGTGGTCTCTGTCATCCTCTCCAGAAGCGAGTATGTCTTTCTTCTGCCCCTAGCTATCCTGAAGACCGGCTGTGCCTATGAGCCTTTGGATCCCAGCTACCCCAGGGAACGGTTGAATTTCATGGTGCAAGATGCCCAGGCCTGTCTCCTTATTGGAGAAGAGG
This sequence comes from Coriobacteriaceae bacterium, assembly GCA_963649395.1. Lineage (GTDB taxonomy): Bacteria > Bacillota > Clostridia > Lachnospirales > Lachnospiraceae > Scatomonas. The sequence continues at coordinate 9,400 of CAVJHW010000052.1, forward strand.
ATCTGGTCGCTTTGGTCAGTGACTATCAAGGTGATGTCCTCTTGCTGGGAGATCTGGCCGCCCAGGCGGCTGATAGGGAGAAGCTGCCAGCGCAGGCAAGTGGTGAGGAGGGACTGGCTGGTCAGACCAGTGAAGGGGGTGGACTGCCTGCCCTGCCAAGAGCGCAGGATCTGATGATCCTGCTTTATACCTCTGGTTCCACCGGTCAGCCCAAGGGCTGTCAGATTGAGCATGGCAACATGGTAGCCTTCGCCTACGGATCCAACCATGAGGGCTTCTATACCACGGATGGCAGAACTGCCTCCTTTGCCTCCTTTGGCTTTGATGTCTGTATGTCGGATACCTTCTGCACCCTTTTAAATGGCGCAACCCTCTGTGTCATTCCGGAGGAGGTTCGGATGAACCTGAATCAGCTGGCGGACTATTTTAATCAAATGAGGATTACCCAGGTTCTGCTTACGACCCAGGTAGGGGTTCAATTTGTTCAGAATTATCCCAAGATGGATACCCTCCGCTTTCTTGTTATGGGAGGGGAGAAGCTGCCCTCCCTTGCTCCGGATGAGCTGAATTATACCATCATCAATGGCTATGGACCTACGGAGAATTGCTGCGGTGTCAGTCTCTTCCCCATCCGCTTCTGGGAACCCAATATTCCCATCGGCAAGCCCTTGGTCACTATTGCCGGTTATGTTCTGGATAAGTGCGGCCATCGTCTGCCTGCCGGTGCTGCCGGTGAATTCTGCCTCTGCGGGCCCCAGGTAACGAGGGGATATCTCAATCGGCCGGATAAGACGGCGGAGGCTTACAGCAAGTCTCCCTATCATCGTTTTCGCATGTACCATACGGGAGATATCGTCCGTTATCGGGAAAATGGCGATGTGGAATTCGTAGGCAGGAAGGATGGCCAGGTGAAGATCCGGGGCTTCCGGGTGGAAACCAAAGAGGTGGAGGCAGTCATCCGGGAGTATCCCGGCATTGCGGATGCCACCGTGCAGGCCTTTAGCTATGAGAATGGAGGCAAATACCTGGCCGCCTTTATTGTCAGTCCCTCTGCCATTGCTGTGGACCAGCTGAATCAATTCATCCGGGATCGGAAACCGGCTTATATGGTGCCTGTGGTCACCATGCAGATCGACAAGATCCCATTAACCATCAATCAGAAGGTGGACAAGAAGGCTCTGCCTAAGCCGGAGGTGAAAAAAGCAGCATACCAGGCTCCTGAAACCAGGGCAGAAGAGGATTTCTGCACCATATTCCAACAGGTTCTTGGCCTGGAGAAGGTGGGAACCCAGGACGATTTCTTTGAGCTGGGAGGCAGCTCTATCACCGCTATGCGGATTGTGGTGGCAGCGAACCAGCTGGGATACCCTATCGTTTACCAAAATATCTTTGAATATACCAGACCTAAGGATCTGGCCGCCTTCTCCGGGGGCGATATGAATATCCCCAGTCTTTCTGAAGAGGAAGCAGGGCTTGCTGACAGCGACTCCACCTATGGAGCCGGAACCAGTGAAATAGGTCCTGACGGCTATGATTATCATGCCATCAACCAGCTGCTTCGGGGCAATCAGGTGGAAGCCTTCCGAAAGGGTCAGAAACAGGAAATTGGTGATGTTCTGCTGGCAGGTGCTACCGGATATCTGGGAATTCATGTCTTTCGGGAATTGCTGGCAGACAAGGACAGGAGGATCTATTGTCTGGCTCGCAAGGGAAAGGAGCAAAGCGCTGAAGAACATTTTAAGAAACTGCTGCAATACTACTTCGAAGAGGATTACAGCGCGCTTTTTGGAAACCGCGTCATCCTGATTGAGGGGGATGCGACTGACCCGGCAAGCCTGGCAGACGACCGGCTCCCCGGCCAGGACTTGACAGTGATCAACTGTGCCGCCAGCGTCAAGCATTTTGCCAAGGGAAATGAGATAGAGCAGGCTAATCTTGGCATTGTACAAAACCTGATTGACTGGTGTCTGAACCATGAAGCCAGACTGGTCCATATCTCGACAGAGAGTATCTTTGGACATCCCTCCAAGGGCATACCGAGAAGCGGGCTTATTTATGACGAGCACATGCTTTATGTGGGACAGGTATATGAGGATAATCAATATGTCCGGTCGAAATTCCTGGCAGAGAGGCTGATTTATGAAAATATCCTGCAGAAAGGGCTGAATGCCAAGGTTCTTCGTGCCGGGAACCTGGCTCCCCGGGCAAGGGACGGCCGCTTCCAGATCAACTATGGAACCAATAATTACATGAACACCTTGAAGGGCTTTCGTATGCTGGGGCTGGTACCCTACGATGTGGCAGTCACACCTACTGAATTTTCACCCATTGATAAGGTGGCAGAGGCAGTGGTTCTCCTCTCCCAGACTCCCCGGGAGTGCGTCTGCTTCATGATGAGTAACATTCACAGACCCCTCATGGGAGATGTCACAGAAGGCCTGAGAACCTACGGATATGAGATTAGCTATGGGGAAAATGAAGAATTCCAGGCAGCCCTTCAGGAGGCTCTGCAGGATCCCCAGCTTTGCGACAGCATGAGACCCTTTATGGCTTATGCCCTCAATGACACCAGCAATCATTCCTCCCTTGGTCTGGATGACCTTAGTGTGGCTTATACGGCTCAGATTTTAGCCCGCCTGGGCTTCACCTGGCCCGTTTGCGGATCTGACTATTATCAGCTCTTTTTGCAGGCTATGAATGGCTTGCATGATTAAGAAGGCAGGAAGAATCCAATGAATTTACTGTTTCATGAACATTTCTCAACGATAGCGGCCGCATGCCCGGATCATTGTGCCCTAAGGGACAACCAGGGCCCGATGACCTATCGTGCCCTGGAAGAGCAAAGCAATGGCATGGCCTCGGCTCTTTGCCAGGCGGGGCTTGCCCCTTCTGAGGCTGTGGCAGTCTATGTGTCCCGTCAGAAGGAAATCATGGTGGGGGCTCTTGCCATTCTAAAGGCCGGCGGGGTCTTTCTGCCCCTTGATGAGGCCTACCCCAACGAGAGGCTCCTATATATGATGGAGGATGCCAATGTCCGTTTCCTTTTGGCAGATCGGTCCGCCTGGGAGGCCAGACAGATTCCCCGCAAGGGACGTCAGGTTCTTTTCTTCGATGAGGCGGAGAACTTGATGAATTTTACTCCTGTTCCCAGAACCAGGGAGGATCCAGTCATGATCCTCTATACCTCAGGGACAACGGGACAGCCCAAGGGGGTCTTGCATCGCCATGCCCTGCTTCAGGGAGTCAACGATTGGATCGACGGGCACAAGGATCTGGTTCTGGATAGGAACAGCCATATGGGTATCCTGTCCGGCTTTACCTTTGTCGCCACCAATGTTTTTATGTTTGGCACCCTCTTTGGCGGAGGAACCCTCCATATCCTCCCGGAGGAGGTCAAACGCAATACAGATACCCTCTATCGTACGATAAAGAGCGAGGGTATCACCCATATCTTCATGCCCTCCAGCCTGACAGCTGACATGGCAGAGAAATACGATACCCAAGGCATCTCCTTATTTGCCGGTGGAGAAAAGCTTAGAAATTTCATTCCATATTCAGAGAATACCAGGGTATATAACATGTATGGCAGCACAGAGCTGGCTACCATATTCTCCATCCCTGTCCGCGGGGATGAAACCATTATGCCTATAGGATATCTGACCAGGGGGGCCGATGCCCTCCTGGTAGGCGAGGATCTGAAGCCGGTCAAGGAGGGGGAGGTGGGAGAGCTGCTTCTCCATGACGGCCGTATGTCCCACAGCTACCTGCATCTGCCGGAGCAGACGGCAAAGAAATGGGTCAATATCGATGATAAGCTTTACTTTCGCACGGGAGACCGCATGCGCCGGGACGAGGAGGGCATTTATTACATCCTGGGACGAATAGACAATATGGTAAAGCTACGGGGTTTCCGCATTGAAACCGGTGAGGTGGAGACCCAGGTCTCCAAGACCTTCGCCCGCCTGAGGCTGCCGGTGGGTCAGATCGTCGTTGTCCTGCGAACGATCAACGGCATCGACCACCTGGTCTGCTACTATGAAGCAGGTGAAGCCTATGATACGAAGAAGATCAAGGAGATTTCCGCAGCCCTTTCTGACTTCCTGCCTTCCTATATGATTCCGGAGCTTTGGCAGGCTCTTGCCGAAATGCCCCGGAATGTCAATGGCAAGGTCATCCGCAAGGATCTCCCCGATCCCCAGCTCCAGCTTCACTTTCTTGGTTTTATCTCCAGTGAGGCAGAGCTGCGGGTATTGGAGGGGGTCGGACAGGTGCTCCATCTGGAGGGAGCCATTGATCCGGAGGACAGTTTTGTCCAGCTGGGAGGAGACTCCCTGCGGGCTATGGAGCTGGCCTCTCTTTTGGATGCCCAGGGCATCAAGATAAACGGAAATAAGATCCTCTCCCTTCCCTCCATCCGGGACATCGCTGATGCAGCGGAGATCAAATACGAACGACTTTGGACAGTAGAAGAGTATGAAGCGGTGAAATATGCCTATCTGGCCCATGGCGAAAGGGTACTTAAGGTTCTGCCCCTCACGGCAAAACAGGATGATCTGATCTGTCAGCAGCTCATTCATCCGGACCGGCCCCTGTCGGATGTCCGCTTCTTCTTTGTTCTGGAAAGTCAACTGCAGCAGGAGAATCTGCGGCAGATATTGGATACCCTTGCCCAAAGGCATCCGGAATTGAGAGCTTCCATTGCTTATCGGGAGGTATCCATCCTTCAAGGGGTGATCACAGACAGGAGGGTACCCTTGCAAATGGTTCACAGCCAGGACACAGATCTGGCTGCTGCCTATGCTTCCCTGTGGCAGGAGGGGGAGGCACGAAGCTTTGATATGCAATTCTCTCCCATGTTCCGGGTCATCTGCCTGGAAAGAAAGGCTCAGCCCTCCTGTCTGGCAGTCAGTGCCAACAAGATTGCCTACGAACCCTCCTTCCTTCGTCAGATTTTTGCAGAAATGATGGAACTTTTGCTGGAATATTATCCCAAGGACCAGGAAATCCGCTCCTGGATGACCCTTTTCCGGGAGGCAGCCGATAGGGATACCGCATCCCCATCCGGGGACAATAAAGAAAAAGAAATGACAGATGTGCCCCTTCCGGATCCAACAGCCCCCGGGGATATCTTCCTTTATTCTGACCGACCCGGCAAAAAAATCTTCTTCGTCCATACGGGTAATACCGGCAGCGGAGCCTATTATCCCCTGGCTCAGAGAATTCAAAAGGATTATTTCTTTGCCGTATTTGAACCTTATAATCTCTACCATCTGTCAGACATCCGCTGCGGTATCGAAAGGATTGCAGCCAAATATATTGAGATATTGAAGAAATATCAACCGGAGGGGCCTTATATCCTGGGGGGCTGGTGCTACGGAGGCGTTGTGGCCCATGAGATGGCCTGTCAGCTGGAGGCCCAAGGGGAAAGGGTGGAACATTTGATCCTGCTGGATTCCCATGCTTTGACAGATGCTCATATGAGGGAGTTGGCTGCCCCCATGCAGGCCTCCGTGAAGCGCAGCTATTTCGAAACCTGCCCCCTCTTTCGGGAACTTCGTGAACATGGCATGCTGGATGCCCTTGTGGAAAATGCCGCTCGTGTGGCAAGGGATCTGAATGCTCATATTCCCAAACACTACCATGGTTCCCTTACCTATTTCAAGCCTGAGCACACCCCGGCGGCTGCTCAGGGAGACGTCTTGAACTATTGGCAAGAAATGATGAAGATGCAGGCAGGAAACTATGAAAATTACTGCGACCCGGATAAGCTGGAAGTGATTTTGACCCCACGGGAGCATGATGAAATGATGGCTCCCGATGCCTTGGACATCATTGTGCCCAAACTCTATGAAATACTGGGCTTTTGATCATTTTCAAAACTTATTCAAATAGCAGAACTTTTATCCAAAGCTCCACTTCACAGGTTCTTACTCCTATGATATAATGGGGGCTGATTTTAGAGCAGATAAGCAGGAGGATGCGAATTATGCAGATATTATATAGGAGTACCAGAGGCGGAGAAGAGGGAATTCCGGCATCTCGGGCTATTCTAAAGGGCCTGGCAGAGGACGGCGGCCTCTATGTGCCGGAACAGCTGCCCAAGCTGGAGGCATCCCTGGAGGAGCTGGCTGGCATGTCATATCAGGAGCTGGCCTATCAGGTGATGAAGTGTTTTCTGACCGATTATAGCGAGGAGGAGCTGCGTCACTGTGTCAATAGCGCCTATGATGCCAAGTTTGATACGGCAGAGATTGCTCCCCTTCACAAGGCGGACGGCGCCTGGTTCCTGGAATTGTATCATGGCAAAACCATCGCCTTCAAGGACATGGCTTTGTCCATTCTGCCCTATCTGATGACCACAGCGGCCAGGAAGAATCATATTTCCAATGAGATCGTGATTCTCACTGCTACCTCCGGGGATACCGGTAAGGCAGCCATGGCAGGTTTCGCCGATGTGCCCGGTACCAGTATCATCGTCTTCTATCCCAAGGACGGTGTCAGTCCTGTC
>CAVJHW010000053.1:0-15843 GCA_963649395.1 Coriobacteriaceae bacterium
GAGGAACTCGCCAAACTTATACGCTTGTGGAGATTTTGGGAAAACTGCCAAATAGTCTGCATCGCTCCCTGACTGAGCATGCCAAGCGTGAAGGAATCAGTATGAATCAGTATTGCGTGTATTTGCTCTCCAAAAACGATTCGGCGCTTACCAAATAAGCCTACAGGCGTGGCAGCACGATGACAACAAAAAATCAGATAGCCGAAACTATCATTTATGCGGGTTTGCGGCACTTCAGAAAGTCCTTTGATAACATGGAGCTTGTCTATAATGATATTCACATGGAGTATTGCAATAAGACGCAGGAGTCCCTTCCCGGCATGATTGAGATCAATGTTTGCGTTTGCGGGGAATCGGCATTGGCTGACTACTTGAGTCGGAAACCCACATTTACCAGCAATATCGTTGCAAGCCATGAAAGGGGAAAGGCGTGGTAGAGCATGGGAAGGGAAGGACTCTTCTGAAAGACCGTAAAAATCCAGAGCACGCGAAAGGCGCAGGTGCCGATCATCGTCGCGACAGCAGGGTACAGGGAATGTCCTCTGCCTCGCAGGCAGCCCGCCGGAATTTCATAGAGATTACATAGGGGCTCAAACAGAAGAATGCCAAGGATGCGCAGGGCTGCGCTTTCCATAATGGCGGCATTTGAGGTAAATAGGCCGGAGAAGAAACCTCGGAAGAAGACTAGGGTGAAAATTGGAATCGAGCTGCAAAGCAGGGAGAGTCCAAGACTTACGCCTAAGATACGATGACAGCGTTTTTTTTGCCCGGCTGCAAAATTCTGCCCTGTGAAGGTTGTCGCTGCCTGACCGAATGCCGTGATGATATAATAGGTAAAATACTCGAAGTTCATGGCAATCGTACTGCCGGCAATGGCTGTATTTCCGAAGGTATTTACAGAGGCCTGTACGAAGATATTTGCAAAGCAAAATACGGCACCCTGCAGGGCGGCGGGAATGCCGACCTTAAATATTTCTCCTACAGCGGTTTGCAAAAGCCGGGGATGTCCTTTGCAAAACCTCCCATCCTTGGCCAGGCGCCATAGCACCAAAGCAGCCGATAAGGCCGTTGACAGGGCTGTGGCAAGGGCAACTCCCGCAACCCCCAGGTGAAATACAGTCACAAATAAGAGATTTAAACCGACGTTTGCAATTCCGGAAAGAGTTAAGGAAATAAAGGGATAGCGGCTGTTGCCGTAGGCCCGCAGGATGGCAGATGCGAAATCATAAAGCAGAAGGAAGGGATAACCAATGAGATAGATTCTCAGATAAAGAGTTGCCTCCTTCAGAATGCCAGAGGGTGTCTGTATCAATAGCAGGAGAGGCTTGCAGAGAAGCTGTCCCAGCCCACCGCCTGCAATGCCGATCAGGATGGCCAACAGGATTGTCGTTTGCACAGCTTTCGGGATCTCAGTCGTTTTATTTCGCCCGATCCTGTTTGCAACCAATAGATTAGCACCGACGGCCAGACCGGAAGAAACAGATACAATCAGGGCAATGATCTCTGTATTTGTTCCTACTGCCGCAAGGGCCTGCGCGTCACCGAACAGCCCCACAACGGCTGTGTCGGCAGCATTAAAAAGCTGCTGAAGCATGCTGCTTAAGGCAATGGGAATGGTAAAAAGAAGTATTTTCCCCGCAAGAGGGCCATGGAGCATATCGATATTTTGGCTTTTGAAGTACATGTAATTCTCCTTTCCTGAGGTTGTGGAATAGTATAAGGGCATTCCTATAAGAAAAAAAGCGAATATTACAGATGGAATATATCGAAAAATGGAATGAATAGCAGGAGGCATCCACCCTTTCGTTTTTCCTTGTGGTTTGGGAAATTATAGGCTATAATGGATAGGAAAATTCGCAAATAGCAAACAGGTTGTGGAAAATAGATACAGAAAAGAGGGCACCCATCCAATGAAGAGAATCGGTTTACTGACCAGCGGCGGAGACTGTCAGGCTTTGAATGCTACCATGCGGGGCGTGGTGAAGGGTCTGGCCAACAATGTGGATGAATTGGAAGTATATGGTTTTATGAATGGCTATAAGGGGCTGATTTACGGGGATTACCGCATGCTGTCGGCCCGGGACTTCTCCGGGATCCTGACCCGGGGCGGCACCATCTTGGGAACTTCCAGGCAGCCCTTTAAGCTGATGCGGGTGCCGGATGAGAAGGGGCTGGACAAGGTAGAGGCTATGAAGCAGACCTACCATAAGCTGAGACTGGATTGCCTGGTGATCCTGGGAGGCAACGGAACGCAGAAGACAGCCAATCTCCTTCGGGAGGAGGGACTTCATGTCCTGCATCTGCCCAAGACCATTGATAATGATATCTACGGGACAGATATGACCTTTGGCTTTTACAGCGCGGTCAATATTGCGGCGGATGCCATTGATTGCATCCATACCACGGCTTCCTCCCATAACAGGGTTTTTATTGTGGAGGTCATGGGGCATAAGGTGGGCTGGCTGACCCTCTATGCGGGAATCGCCGCCGGGGCGGATATCATCTTAATCCCGGAGATCCCCTACGATATCAACAAGGTGGTGGAGGCCATCAATGCCCGCAGCGCCCGGGGCAGCGGATTTACCATTCTGGCAGTGGCTGAAGGGGCGGTCTCCAAGGAGGTTGCGGCTCTGCCACGGAGGGAGCAGAAGAAGAAGCAGGCGGAGATTACCCGGAAGTATCCCTCAATCTCCTATAAGATTGCCGAGGAGATCGAACAGCATACCGGCATGGAGATCCGGGTGACCGTGCCTGGACATATGCAGCGGGGCGGGTCTCCCTGCCCCTATGACCGGGTGCTTTCCACCCGCATCGGATCTGAGGCGGCTCAGATGGTCATGGACGAGGAATATGGTTATATGATCGGCATTGTCAACGGCAAGATCAAGAGGATTCCCCTGGAGAAGTGTGCAGGCAAGCTTAAGAGCGTGGATCCGGCCTCCCAGGAGATCGTAGCGGCCAAGCGGATAGGGATCAGCTTTGGAGACTAGGCGAGAGAAAAGGTCAGGAGGCGGCAGTGGAGATTGAGCAGAAGGAAGGGCAGGGAGGGGGAGGGCTGCTATGAGTTATACGGCTCTTTATCGAAAGTTCCGTCCTACTACCTTTGAGGAGGTGCGGGGGCAGGATCATATTGTGACAACTTTGAAGAATCAGATGGGTGCTCAAAGGATTGGGCATGCCTACCTTTTCTGCGGAACCAGGGGAACGGGCAAGACCACGGTGGCCAAGATCCTGGCCAAGGCGGTGAACTGCGAGAGACCGGTGGAGGGAAGCCCCTGTAACCAATGTCCTTCCTGTCAGGCCATCCAGGCGGGCATTTCCACCAATGTGATCGAGATTGATGCGGCCTCCAACAATGGTGTGGACAATATCCGGGAGATTCGGGAGGAGGTTGCCTACCGGCCCACCCAGGGCAGGTACAAGGTCTATATCATCGATGAGGTGCATATGCTGTCCACCGGAGCCTTTAATGCCCTTTTGAAGACCCTGGAGGAACCGCCGGAATATGTGATTTTTATTCTGGCCACCACAGAGGCCAATAAGATACCGGTGACCATCCTGTCCCGCTGTCAGCGCTATGATTTCCGGCGGATTACCATCGATACCATAGCCGGTCGATTGCGGGAGCTGATGGATCGGGAAGGGATTCAGGCTGAGGAGAAGGCAGTCAGATATATTGCCCGGGCAGCGGACGGCTCCATGCGGGATGCCTTGAGCCTGTTGGATCAATGTGTGGCCTTTTATCTGGGGGAGATCCTGACCTACGATCGGGTGCTGGAAGTGCTGGGAACCGTAGATACGGAGGTTTTCAGCCAGCTGCTCCGGGCCGTGGCAGCCAGAGATGCCTCCGCCAGTATCCGTATTTTGGAAAAATTGGTTTCCCAGGGCAAGGAAATGGGACAGTTTGTCAATGATTTCACCTGGTATATGCGAAATCTCCTCCTGGTGAAAACCGGCGGTTCTTCTGAGGAGGTGCTGGATGTCTCGGAGGAGAACCTGCGGCAGTTAAGCCAGGAGAAGGAAATGATCGATCTGGACACTCTGATGCGGTATATTCGAGTCTTTTCGGAGTTATCCGGCCAGATCCGCTTCTCGACGCAGAAACGAATTCTGGTGGAGATGGCTTTGATCCGCCTGTGTCAGCCTCAGATGGAGACTAATTCGGAGGCTTTGTTGGATCGGATCCGGGTTCTGGAGCAGAAGATGGAAGAAGGGATTGGGCTGGCAGCAGCTATGCCCCCAACCATCCCAGGCGGGAGAGCTTCCTTTGGGTCATCGGAAGGGACAGAAGGGGCAAGAGGGGTCCAGGAGACCCAGCCTTCTCAGCCCCCTCCTAAGGCGGCGCCGGAGGATCTGCGGCGCATCAAGGGCCAGTGGAAGAAGATCGTGGCCCAGACCACCCAGCCTTTGCGGATCTATCTCCAGGCAGCGGTGCCCAAGTATGACGGGACCAGGGAGGATTCCGTCTTATTTCTGGAATTTTCCGACCAAAATGCCCATATGTATGTCAGCCAGCCCGGGAAGCTGGAGGAGATACAGGGGGCTATCCGGCAGGTGATCGGAAAAGAAGCCCAGATTGAGGTGGTGCTGGACAAACAGGACAGCCGCCAAGGGCTGAGGGAGATCCCGGTGGACAAGCTGCTGGAGGAAGCCATTCAGATGCCGGTGGAGGTCGAGGACGAGATAGAAGAGGAATAATCCGCATAACCACAGGTTTGGGCCTTTGGGCAGCCAAACCAGGATAGCATAGAGAAAAGAAAGAAGAGAGAGGACAGAAAAATGGGTAGAAAAGGTGGATTTCCGGGGGGCATGGGAATGCCTGGCAATATGGGTAATCTGATGAAGCAGGCACAGAGGATGCAAAGGCAGATGGAGGAGCAGCAAAAGGAGCTGGAGGAGAAGGAATTCACCGCCAGCGCCGGCGGCGGTGCAGTGGAGGTCACCATCAGCGGCAAGAGGGAGATCACCAAGGTCCATCTGAAGGAAGAGGTGGTAGATCCGGAGGATATTGAGATGCTGGAGGATCTGATCATGGCAGCCACCAATGAGGCCCTTCGTAAGGTAGAGGAGGAGACAGCAGCCTCCGTATCCAAGCTGACTGGGGGTATGGGAGGCTTAGGGGGCTTCGGAGGCCTGGGTCTCTGATGAACTATTACAGCAGCCATATCAGCAAATTGATGGAAGAGTTGGGGCGACTTCCGGGAATCGGTCCCAAGTCAGCCCAGCGCCTGGCCTTTCATATCATCAATATGGGGCAGGATCAGGTGAATCAGCTGGCCTCCGCCATATCCGAGGCCAAGGCCAATGTGCGCTATTGCAAGGTCTGCTGTACCCTGACGGATCGGGAGGTTTGCCCTATTTGCGCCGATTCCGCCAGGAACCACCGGCAAATCATGGTGGTGGAGAATCCCAGGGATCTGGCAGCTTACGAAAAAACCGGCAAATACGAAGGAGTCTACCATGTGCTCCAGGGGGCTATCTCCCCCATGCTGGGCATTGGCCCGGAAGATATTCGGCTGAAGGAGCTGATGCAGCGCCTGCAGGAGGAGGTGGAAGAGGTGATCATTGCCACCAACTCCAGCTTGGAGGGGGAGACCACGGCCATGTATATCAGCAAGCTGATCAAGCCCACAGGCATCAAGGTCAGCCGCATCGCCAGCGGAGTGCCGGTGGGCGGTGACCTGGAATATATTGACGAGGTCACCCTGCTGCGAGCCCTGGAGGGGCGGGTGGAACTGTGAGAAGATTACCATGGCAGACAGTCAGGATCACTACGGCGACCTGCTGGCCGACGCACAGGGGTTCCGCCTTTCCTTCTAACCCCTGCTGAAAAAAATTCCTGAATTTTTGAAATTGCCTTGACAAGCATAGGCTGGAATGCTATTATCATGTTGTGTATAAATTTCATATCAGCGTGGCAAGTGCATCGGCATGTCGTGTATGTCGGTGAAGAGGGAATTGGGTGCAAGGCCCAAGCGATCCGGTCACTGTAATCAGGGAGTGAAACGCAGAGAACCATTGTATGTGATCCGCATATGAGAAGGAGCGTCGAGCGATGATCTGAGAGCCAGGAAACCTGCTTGTTTCGTGTGAGGTTGAAGCTTCCGTGAAAAGTTTTCCATCCATTCATCCGATATGGAATGCCTGATAGAGTATTCACTCCGCCGGGGACCTTGGAACGAGATTTATGCATCGTTTAAACGGCAGGGTGAGATACTTCGGTTGTCAGGACATTGTTTTTCCGGATCGTTTTTCCTCCGCAACGGTTTCGTGGTCCGGTTTTCCGCTTGACAATCGCCGGACGCCGAAGGTGTCTCCCCAAACAAAAGAAGTAAATCAAGATAGAATATAATACCCCACCTTTCGGTGGGGTTTTCTTTTGCAACAATGGCGGCAGCTGCCGCCGGTGAGGTTATTCGGTATCTACATTATTCTTGGTGATCATGATCCAGGGGATATACGTATCCTCGATGTCTTCCCCTTTTGCTGCATTTACCGCAAGATCTGCTGCGGTATCAGCGATGGCCACTGCATCCTGTTTCAGAGAGGCGGTCATTGTTCCCTCCTTGATGGCCTCCAAAGCTGCGTCATTTGCATTTAGCCCCAGTACCATAATGCCGGTTTTGTTGGCGGCCTCCGGGTTCTCCGGTCCTACGTAGGTATAATCACCTGCATTAGCTCTTATGGCAGTCGTGATCACCGGAATTCCTGCCTGATTGGCAGCCTCGATGGCGGGACCTGTGGCATCCGCATCCACTGGTTGGATCACCAGAGCATCAATTTGCTGTGCAATAAAGTTTTCAACAGCCTGAATCTGAAGATTTGCATCGCAGTTTCCATCTGCGGTTACTACCTTGCATTCCGGATAAGTAGAGGCTACATAATTCTCAAATTCCCTACAGACGGATTTGCACCACACGTCTGAATCGGCCAGTGTTACAAAGCCAAATGTGAAGGCTTCCCCTGCAGATTGTGTTTCTGCATGTACTCTCCTTTCTGCCCATGAAAAAAGCACCCTGGATTTCTCCAAGATGCTTTTATGTTCAGCCGTCTCTTCACATCGCAGCTGCCGTATATGGCGTTATTTCTGCAATTTCTTTTCCCATTGTCCTTTTCAGCGCCCGTATATCGATGTCATTCTGCAAATCCAGAAAGTAGCGATCCGACACGCCAAAGAATTTAGCCAGCCTCAAAGAAGTATCGGGAGTGATTCGCCGTCTGCTGTTCAGAATAGCCTGTATTCTGGATACAGGAACATGTATACTCTGCGCTAGCTTGTAGGCTGATAAATTCATCGGCTCCATGAACTCTTCTTTGAGAATTTCACTTATCGTAGGAGTGTTAATAAAATCGGCCATGATGGTCCTCCTCTCTGCTCATCTAAATATGCCCACGCTCCGCTAATGATAATCAACGATTTCGACATTATAAAACTCATTCCGTCCTTCAACTGAAAAGCAAATGCGATACTGATCATTGATTCGAATGCTATATTGTCCCTTCCGATCTCCGTGAAGTGCTTCCAGTCGATTGGCGGGAGGAACTCTCAGATCCTCCAAACATCCCGCATTGTCTATCATAATCAGCTTTCGCAGCGCTATCCGTTGTATATCATGAGGGAGATTCCTTGAGAAAATCTGTTGATAGATTTTCTGCGTTTCCTTGTCGTTGAAACTCTTTATCATACAATTGTATTATACCTGCCTTGCGTGTATATGTCAAGCACAGGAGGAAGAAAATCTCAAATTCCCACAACTAAAGTCTGCTTGACAAACCGTCCATTTCTTACTATGATTATGTCATTGCACAAAGGCCGGAAGAGAAGGCGTTTTTATGGACATTCACCCTTTGCATTTACGGATGCAAAGGGCTTTTCTATGAGAGGAGACAAATGCTATGAGCAAAGAGCTTGCCAAGACCTACGATCCTAAGGGGTTGGAGGACAGACTGTATCAAAAGTGGCTGGACAAGGGATATTTTCATGCCAAGGTGAATCCGGACAAGAAGCCCTTTACCATTGTCATGCCCCCGCCCAATGTCACGGGACAGCTGCATATGGGGCATGCTCTGGACAATACCATGCAGGATATCCTGATCCGTTATAAGAGGATGCAGGGTTACGAGGCTCTCTGGCAGCCGGGGACGGATCATGCGGCCATCGCTACAGAGGTCAAGGTCACCAATATGCTGAAGGATCAGGGGATTGACAAGCAGGAGATCGGCCGGGAGGAATTCCTGAAATACGCCTGGAAGTGGAAGGAGGAATATGGCAGCCGGATCATCCACCAGCTCTATAAGCTGGGGGCTTCCGCTGACTGGGACCGGGAGCGCTTTACCATGGATCAGGGCTGCTCCAGGGCTGTGGAGGAGGTTTTCGTCCGTCTCTATGAGAAGGGCTGGATCTACAAGGGCAGCCGCATCATCAATTGGTGTCCCAAGTGCCAGACTTCCCTGTCAGATGCCGAGGTGGAGCATGAGGATCAGGAGGGCTTCTTCTGGCATATCAATTATCCGGTGGTAGGGGAGGAAGGCCGTTATGTGGAGATCGCTACCACCCGTCCCGAGACCCTGCTGGGAGATACGGCAGTGGCGGTGAATCCGGCAGATGACCGCTATAAGGAGCTGGTGGGCAAGATGGTCCAGCTGCCCCTGACGGATCGGCAGATTCCGGTCATCGCGGATGAATATGTGGATATGGAGTTCGGTACCGGCTGCGTGAAGATTACCCCGGCTCACGACCCCAATGACTTCGAGGTGGGCAGGCGTCACCAGCTGGAAGAGATCAATATCATGAATGACGATGCCACCATCAATGAGAAGGGGGGCAAATACGCCGGTATGGACCGCTATCAGGCCCGCAAGGCTATGGTAGCGGATCTGGAGGAGTTGGGGCTTTTGGTCAAGGTGGTTCCCCATACCCATGCGGTGGGAACCCACGATCGCTGCCATACTACGGTGGAGCCCATGATTAAGCCCCAATGGTTTGTCCGCATGAAGGAGATGGCCCAGGCCGCTATAGAGGTCTTGAAGACGGAGGATCTGAACTTCGTGCCGGAGCGATTTGATAAGATTTACCTGCATTGGCTGGAAAATATCAAGGATTGGTGCATTTCCCGCCAGCTTTGGTGGGGCCATCGGATCCCTGCCTGGTATTGCACGGAATGTGGAGAGATTATAGTAAGCAAGGGGGGTGCCCCGGACCAATGTTGTAAATGCGGCTGCACCAGCCTGAAGCAGGATGAGGATACCCTGGATACCTGGTTTTCCTCGGCTCTTTGGCCCTTCTCTACCCTGGGCTGGCCGGATAAGACCCCGGAATTGGAATATTTCTATCCCACAGATGTGCTGGTGACCGGCTATGATATCATTTTCTTCTGGGTCATCCGCATGGTCTTCTCCGGGCTGGAGCAGACGGGCCAGTCTCCCTTCAAGCATGTCCTGATCCATGGTCTGGTGCGGGATTCCCAGGGCCGCAAGATGAGCAAGTCCCTGGGAAATGGCATCGATCCCTTGGAGGTCATCGACCAATACGGAGCCGACGCCCTGCGCCTGACCCTGATGACCGGCAATGCCCCCGGCAATGATATGAGATTCTATTGGGAGCGGGTGGAGGCCAGCCGGAATTTTGCCAACAAGGTATGGAATGCCTCCCGTTTTATCCTCATGAACCTGGACGCTGCCCAGGTGCCGACCGATCCAAAGAGGGAGGAGCTGACCTTGGCGGATCGGTGGATCCTGCATCAGGTCAATACCCTGGCCGCTGAGGTGACGGAGAACATGGACAAGTTCGAGCTGGGGATTGCCGTGCAGAAGGTCTATGACTTCATCTGGGAGGAATTCTGCGATTGGTATATCGAGATGGTTAAGCCCCGTCTCTACAATGAAAATGACGAATCCAAGGGGGCGGCTCTCTGGACCTTACAGACAGTGCTGACCAAGGCCTTGCAGATGCTCCATCCCTTCATGCCCTTCCTCACAGAGGAGATTTTCTGCACTCTGAACCCGGAGGAGGAGACCATCATGTGTTCCGCCTGGCCCACCTGGCGCGCGGATTGGAATTTTGTCCGGGAAGCAGCAGATGTGGAATTGATGAAGGAAGCAGTGAGGGGGATTCGGGCGGCCAGAACAGAGCTTAACGTACCCCTGAGCAAGAAGGCCACCGTCTATGTGGTATCCCCGGATGCCGCCATCCGTCAGGCCTTCGATCATGGCAAGGTCTTCTTCGCCACCCTGGCCAAGGCCAGTGAGGTTTTGATCCAGGAGGATAAGACCGGCATCGGAGAGGATGCGGTATCGGCCATGATACCTGGCGCTAATCTCTTCATCCCCTTCGCAGACCTGGTGGATCTGGACAAGGAGCTGGACCGTCTGGGACGGGAGAAGGAACGTCTGGCCAAGGAGATTGCCCGCTCGGAAGGCATGCTGAAGAATGAGCGCTTTATCAGCAAGGCTCCGGCCCAGAAGGTCCAGGAGGAGCGGGATAAGCTGGACAAATATACTCAGATGATGGACCAGGTAGAGACAAGATTGAACCAGCTGAGAAAATAACCCCCCCTGGCGCACGAACGACATGTTGGTATATTCCGAGAAATATCGTTGACCCAGCTGGAAAAAACTTCCTTGGCGCACCGTGTTTCGCATCACCACGCAGGAAAGTTGGCTGCTTGTCGGGGCTTTCCTGGTATTGGAAAAAAGATGAAAAGAATAAGAGTTCACAGAGATTTTGTCATAGAACTGTGTAATCGCCTGTCCCTGCCTTTGCAGGCCTTGGGCTGCTGTATATTGTATTTCCTTATTGAGGCCATTTCCCGCCATTCTCTGGGACAGGCCTGGAACTTTATGACGGGAAAACCCCTGGTCTTCCTTTATAACGCCTTCCTGATTTTTGTGACCAGCACGGTGGCCTATCTCTTCCGTCGGCGGGTTCTGGCCAGAATGGCGGTGATGATCTTCTGGCTTTTGCTGGGTCTCATCAATGGGATCATCCTCCTGAAACGGGTGACCCCCTTCACGGGTCCGGATCTCAAGCTTTTGACGGATGCCAAAAAGATTATGGACAAGTACCTGTCCCCCCTGATCCTGGTAGTGATTATTGTGGCCCTGGTTTTGCTGCTGGCCTTCCAGGTCTGGCTCTGGTTCAAGGGGCCCAAATACCGGGGGCCCAGGAATTGGATCCTGGATCTGACCATTGTGGGGGGCAGCATCCTCCTCTTTGTGGGGGCTACCCACCTGGCCTTGCAGAAGCGGGTCCTGTCTACCTATTTTGGAAATATTGCCTTCGCCTATACGGATTATGGATATCCCTACTGCCTGGCGGTAACTATCTTTGATACCGGCATCAGCCAGCCCAATGGATATTCCCAGGAGCTGATGGAGGAGATCGCAGACAGCGAAGGGGAGGAGACCACCGACTCAGAGCTGCCCAATATCATCTTCCTGCAGCTGGAATCCTTCTTTGACCCGGAGCAGGTGAATTTCCTTCGGATTTCTGAGGATCCCATTCCCAACTTCCGCCGGATGATGCAGGAATATTCTTCCGGATACTTTCGGGTGCCCGCCATCGGGGCGGGAACAGCCAATACAGAATTTGAAACGATCTCAGGGATGAGTCTGCGCTATTTCGGGCCGGGAGAGTATCCTTACAAGACGATTCTGAAGGAAAAGACCTGCGAGAGTATTCCCTACGTCTTGAAGGATCTGGGATATTCCACCCATGCCATCCATGATAATGAGGCGGATTTTTACTCCCGGCGCAAGGTATTTCCCATGCTGGGCTTCGACACCTTCACCTCCCAGGAATATATGGCGGATGTGACAGATACCACGGAGACCGGCTGGCTGAAGGACCATATCCTGACGGAGGAGATTCTGAAATGCCTGGATTCCACCCAGGAAAGGGATTATGTCTATACCATTTCCGTCCAGGGGCATGGGGATTATCCCACGGAGCCGGTGCTGGACCAGCCCGCCATTACCGTAAAGGGGGCGGAGGGCCGAGAGAAGAATAATTATTCCTGGGAATATTATTGCAATGAGATCCATGAGATGGATGCCTTTCTCAAGGAATTGACGGATACCTTGGCAGAATATCCGGAGCCGGTGGTACTGGTCCTGTATGGCGATCACCTGCCTACCATGGGGCTGGAGACCAAGGAGGTGAAGAATCGCTACCTCTTCCAGACCCAATATGTCATCTGGGATAATATGGGGCTGGAGAAGGAGGATGAGAATCTGGCCGCCTATCAAATGGGAGCCGAGGTGCTGAAACGGGTGGGAATTCACCAGGGAAATCTTGTCAAATACCATCAGACTCGCCGCAAGAGCAAGAATTATCAGCGGGACCTGGAGGTCCTCCAGTATGACATGCTCTATGGAGAGGAGTATATCTACGGCGGAGAAAGCCCTTATAAGGAAACGAATATGCAGATGGGAGTGGAGCCGGTGGAACTGGAGAGTGTGACCAAAAGCTCCGAGGGAGTCTACTATATCAGCGGCAAGAACTTCACGGCCGCCAGCCGACTGGAGGTCAATGGAGAAAGGATCGAGGATACCCTTTATCTGAGCACCACCTCTCTCATTGTCCGGGAGATAGAGCTGGAGGAGGGGGACAGCCTCCGGGTGATCCAGCAGGGGGATAATTCCAGCAAGGCGGAGCTGTCCGCTACGGATATCCTGATCTATGAGACAGGGGAAGCCCAGAAGGATGGCACCATCTCCGGCAAGGACAAGACCGATGCGAAAGGATCGAGCCCGGAAAAGTCGGATGCGGATCCATCGGAGACAGAAAAGTCGGAGACAGAGAAGTCGAATACAGAGAAGTCGAATACAGAGAAGTCGAATAGGGAGCAGAAGGGGACTGACAAGGTGAGCACGGACAAGTCTGCCGTGGAGAAGGGAGCAGGGAATTGACATGGTTGCAGTTTATTTGATCCCGGCCTATGTGCTGGTAAATCTATATTTCTTCCGGAGGATCTACGGCTGGCTGAAGGCCTGCAGTCCCCGCTTTCAGAGCCGAAAGGCCCTGGCTCTCTCTCTTTTGGTCTATGTCTTTCTGGCTGTGTCCATGCTGATTGCCTTTTTCCTGCCGGCAGGGGGGCTGCAGCGAATCATGAAGCTGGTGGGCAACTATTGGCTGGGCATTCTTCTCTACATGGGTCTGACCCTTGCCTGTGCGGATATCCTCCGCTTCTTGCTCTTTCGCAGTAAGAGACTGAAGAAGAAGCTGCATGGAATCAAGCCTCACAGGATCGTAGGGGGGATCTGCGCGGGAGTTATTGCAGGCTTTTGCCTCTACGGAGTCGTCAATGCCCGGATTGTTCGAGTTACCCCCTATGAAGTCACCATAGATAAGAAGGTGGAGGGGATGGATTCCCTCAAGCTGGTTCTGGTGGCAGACCTGCATCTGGGATACAATATCGGCCTTTCTCATATGCAGGCCATGGTGGAGAAGATCAATGCCCAGGATCCGGACCTGGTGGTGATAGCCGGGGATATCTTCGATAATGAGTGGGAGGCGGTAGATCAGCCGGACAAGCTGATCCAGACCCTGCAGGGCATTCAGTCCAGGTATGGGGTCTATGCCTGCTATGGCAATCATGATATTGAGGAATCCATCCTGGCCGGATTTACCTTCAAGAGCAAGGGAAAGAAGGTCAGTGATCCCCATATGGATGAATTCCTGGAGAAGGCAGGGATCCAGCTCCTGCGGGATGACTCTGTGATGATCGCCGACAGCATCTATCTCTACGGCCGTCCGGATGCCCAAAGGCTGGGAAGAGGGATCGATAAAAGAAAGACACCGGCCGAGATTACGGAGGACATGGATCTGACTAAGCCTATCCTGGTGATGGATCACCAGCCCCGTCAATTGCAGGAGCTGGCAGAGGCCGGAGTGGATCTGGACCTGTGCGGTCATACCCATGACGGCCAGCTCTTTCCCGCCAACCTGACCACCAAGCTGATGTGGGAGAATTCCTGCGGATATATGAAGATTGGTCAGATGCACAACATCGTAACCTCCGGCCTGGGACTCTTCGGCCCCAATATGAGGGTGGGCACCCGGTCGGAGATCTGTCCCATTGTGATCCATTTCGCGGAAAGCTGACGAAAGGAGGATTTTATGTATCTGGATGAGGATAGAAAGATTGATTTCGAAGTACCTGAGACTTTAAAGCAGGCGATTGCAGACATCGATCGAGTCTTTTATGAGAAGGATGATCTCCGCTTTGCCTTGTATCTGGATGACATCGAGTCCTTGACCAAGCAAAGCTATATCAATGGAAATATTACGGCGGCACAGCAGAATCAAAATAGGAATTTTTACCTGCAATTGATGCAAATTCGCTATCGAAGAATTTTAAAGCCTACATGGGAACTGTTGTAGAGAGAACCCCTGCTTAATCCGGCAGGGGTTTGATTTTTTTACGGAAGACTCTGCGGTAGAAGAGGGTAGTCAGCAGGAGGGAGGAGACCTCGGCGATGGGGAAGGACCACCATACCAGCTCCAGTCCCCCTATCCTGGCCAGGAGATAGGCCGCAGGCAGCAGGACGATGAGCTGACGGGCCAGGGAGTTGATCATGCTGTAAATGGCATCCCCCAGAGCCTGCAGGACGGAACCCAGGACAATGCAATATCCGGCGAAGAGGAAGCTGAGGCTAATGATCCGCAGAGCAGGGGTGCCGATCTCGATCATCTGAGGGGAGGCATTGAAGAGCCCCAGCAGCAGGTCGGGAATGGTCCAGAAGAGGATAATGCCCAAAAACATCAAGCCACAGGCGGAGATGACTCCCAGGCGGGTGGCAGTGCGGATCCGCTTCTGATGCTGAGCCCCGTAATTATAAGCTACAATAGGAACCATGCCGTTGTTGAGTCCGAAGACCGGCATGAAGATCATACTGTTCAGCTTGTAATAGACTCCGAATACGGCGGCTGCCGTGGAGGAAAATCCCATGAGAATCAGGTTCATGCCCAGGGTCATGACAGAGCCGATGCATTGCATGATAATGGAGGGGATACCAATCTTGTAGATATCGCCGATGAGCCGTCCCCTGAGTCGAAGCTTGGTCAGATTGATATTGATCTCCTTGTTGAAGCGCAGGTTGAAGAGAAAGGCCAGGAGGGCGCCAATTACCTGGCCTAGAACCGTGGCGGCAGCGGCACCGGCTACTCCCATCTGGGGAAAGCCCCAATAGCCGAAGATCAGGACGGGATCCATCACGATATTGATAACGGCTCCTACGGACTGGGAAATCATGGTAAAGAAGGTCTTGCCGGTGGAGATTAAGAGCCGTTCCATGGTAATCTGCAGGAAGACGCCGATGCAGAGGGTACAGCAGATCTGCATATATTGCACACCATAGGTATAGATCTCCGGGTCAGCGGTGGCAGTCTGCAGGGCCATGAAGGGACCGGCACACAGAAACATGACAGCGGCAAAAATGACGCTGCTGAGGATGGCCAGGAAAACCCCGTGGCGGGCCACATGGTTGGCCTCCTCGAACTTCTTGGCTCCTAAGTTCCTGGAGATCAGGGCATTGATACCGACGCCGGTACCGGCGGCGATGGAAATCATCAGATTCTGGATAGGAAAGACCAAGGATACGGCGGTCAGCGCGTTTTCACTGATCTGGGATACATAGATACTGTCTACCACATTATAGAGGGCCTGGATGATCATGGAAATGATCATGGGCAGGGACATTTGGAACAAAAGCTTCCCCACAGGCATGGTGCCCATCTTGTTTTCTGTTTGCACGGTGTCCATCGATACGAATCTGCCACTCAAAACATGTTTAAATATACTCAAACACATCGAGAAATTGAAGTCCTCACGGATACTTCTT
>CAVJHW010000054.1:0-15763 GCA_963649395.1 Coriobacteriaceae bacterium
ATACCGGCGGCAGCTGCGGGAGCACGTTAGTGCGGAGCAGCTGGCTTTCATTCGTAGTGGTGCGGGACAATGCCCAGCATGGGTGTTTAAATCCTTTATTTGTTTTTTTGACTTTTATACTATCATATGATAATATAAAGAAAAGAATATAAGGAGGTGGATGTGATGAACATTCGAAGGACGATGGTAATTGCTTTACTGATTGCCGGATTGGGAATATTAGACGCTTGCAAGCCTTCGGATATTTCTTCTTCGACGTCCGTCACTTCCTCTGTTGAAAGTTCTGATACCGTTGACATACCGGATACCGTTGACATACCGGATAGCAATGAAACAGTTCCAGAAAAAGAGATGGATCCGCGTGCAAAAACTTTTCTCGACAACTTTGAAAGGGACAATCCGGAATACAGGATGTTGAATTATGTGTATGGCTCCGATGAAAATCTCCCGATTGTGCTTGTTGTGGTCGCAGAAGACAAAAGAAATGATGTCTCCTCAAACCTGTTCATTGTTGATCAAAACAGTTGGGGGCGAGTGGGACTTGCAGGCGGCTTGTTTGCACGCTATCGAGAAGACGATGGTCTTAAGTTAGATGGCAACATCATTTGTATCTCCCTGGATGTACTCACGGACGAAAACAAATATGAGATTCACGATTACCAACTTACTGTCACGCAAACGGAAACCATGGGAGCGCCCAATATTGTATATGCATCCAAGGAAACCATTCGAGACTACTCCTCCCCGCAATAAGATCAATGCACCCATCCGAATCCCTTATATTTCAAGAAGGAGCTGTCTTTTCCGACAGCTCCTTCTTGTGCTTTGTCAAAGGAAAGCGCAGCACTTTTCCTTCTCATAATTCGATCAATTCCTTGGGGGAAGAGGTGAGATTCCTGCAGCCGGTCTCAGTGACAATAACCAGATCTTCGATGCGCACCCCTCCAAATCCGGGAACATAGATGCCCGGCTCCACCGTCTCTGACATTCCCGCCTCCAGGAGGGTGGGATCCGCCGGTGACAGGCGGGGTTCCTCGTGGATAAACATGCCCACGCTGTGACCCAGGCCGTGACCAAAGCAGGAACCATACCCTGCCTTTTGGATGATCTCCCGGGCGACCCGGTCTACCTCCTGGCCAGTCAGACCGGCCTTTATCACGGCAAGGGCGGCCTCCTGGGCTTCCAGGACGATCCGATAGATCTCCTTTTGCTTCTCATTGGCCTTGCCCAGAACGATGGTTCGGGTCATATCCGAGCAATATCCTTCATAGAGGCAGCCGAAATCCATGGTGACGAAATCCCCCTTCTCCAGCTTCTTAGCCGAGGGAACCGCATGGGGCATGGAGGAGTTTCGTCCAGAGGCCATGATGGTATCAAAGGAAAAGCCGGAGGCTCCCTGCTTCTTCATCTGATATTCCAGCTCTGCCGCTGCCTCCAGCTCTGTCATGCCGGGACGCAGAACCTTCAAAAGCTGAGCAAAGGCGGCATCTCCGATGGCCTCTGCCCGTGCCAAATATTCCTGCTCCTGGGGGGTCTTGATCCTCCGCAGGCGGTCAATGGCTCCACCCAGGGGAAGCCACTCCTCCACCATAGGCAGTTCCCTCTGCATTCGGGCCAATTGGCAGCAGCGCAAGGCCTGGTCTTCATATCCCACCTTCACTGCCTTGTCCTGGCTCAGGCACTGGGTCAGCAAGGTCCTGCGAGGGTGATCCCGATTCTCCTCCCAAACCTGGAATTCCGTCTCCTGCCCCGCTGCCTCCGTATAACGGGAATCTGTAATCAGCACTCTTCTGTCCTTGGAAAGGTAAAGAATCCCCTCCCCGCCCCGGAAGCCGGAGAGGTAGCGCATATTATAGGGATCCGTGATCAGCAGTGCCTCTGCTCCCGAATCCCTGACAATTTTTTCATAATCCATCTTTTTCTTCTTCGCTTCTGTCTTTCTGCATCACCCCAGACCCCTTCCGAATCTGGGGCTTTCTTCCTGTTCTATAGATAACTCTAGCTCCTCTCCTGAAGTCAGGGCAGAGGCTTTCTTCCTGTTCTACAGGTAACTCTTGCCTCTCTCCTAAAGTCAGGGCAGAGGTTTCCTTTCGTTCCTACACGTAGCTCAGAGCCTGATCCAGGTCTGCGATGATATCCTCTGGGTCCTCAATGCCCACAGACAGGCGGATCAGGTCCGGCAATACCCCTGCCTCCTTCAGCTGCTCCTCATTGAGCTGGCGATGGGTATGGCTGGCGGGGTGCAAGACGCAGGATTTGGCATCCGCCACATGGGTCTGAATGGCCACCAGCTGCAAATGGTTGGTGAAGCGCATGGCTCCCTCCTTGCCCCCTTTTGGGCCAAAACAGAGTACGCCGCAGGTGCCCTTAGGCATATATTTCTGTGCCAAAGCATAATATTTGTCTCCCGGAAGACCTGCATAATCGATCCAGGCCACCTTGGGATGGTTCTGCAGGAAGGTGGCTACCTTCTGGGCATTTTCGCAATGACGAGCCACCCGCAGATGGAGGCTTTCCAGTCCTACATTAGTCAAGAAGGCATTCTGGGGGGATTGACAGGCTCCCAGATCCCGCATCAATTGTGCCACAGCCTTCTGGATAAAGGCCATTTTGCCGAATCTCTGGGTATAGATAATGCCATGATAGGAATCATCCGGGGTCGTCAGACCGGGGAATTTGTCTGCATGAGCCTCCCAGTCGAAGTTGCCGGAATCTACGATGGCACCTCCTACGGCCATGGCGTGCCCATCCATATATTTGGTGGTGGAATGGGTTACAATGTCCACCCCCCACTCAAAGGGCTGACAATTGATGGGGGTAGCGAAGGTATTGTCACAGATTAAGGGTACCCCATGGCTATGGGCTAGACGGACAAACTTCTCAATATCCAGCACAACTCCTGCCGGGTTGGAGATCGTCTCCGCAAATACAGCCTTTGTATTGGGTTGGAAGGCCTGAGCCAATACCTCTTCCGGTTCATCCGGATCCACCAGGGTCACCTCCAGGCCGAAGCGCTTGAGGGTCACTGTCAAAAGGTTGGAAGTACCGCCATAGCATTTGGCACTGCAGATGATATGATCCCCTGCCTGGCTGATATTGGTCACCGCCATGAGGGTAGCGGCCTGACCGGAGGAGGTCAGCATAGCCCCGACACCCCCCTCCAGCTCACAGATCTTGGCTGCCACCATATCACAGGTGGGATTCTGCAGCCTGGAGTAGAAGTATCCCTCCTTCTCCAGATCAAACAAAGCCCCCATCTCCTCACTGGTCTCATAATGGAAGGTGGTGCTTTGATAGATAGGCAATTCCCTGGGCTCCCCATTCCTGGGGTGCCAGCCTCCCTGTACACAGATGGAATCTCTCTTCAGTCCCATAATTCAATCCTCTTCTCTCACGTCTTTATTGCGCATCCACGTATTTCTGGATGTTGGAAGCATTCACATATTTCTTCGTAGAGCTTCCTCTTACTACCACCAGGGTCGGCGCCTGCATGATGCCATATTGCTCTACCAGACCAGGATTGGCCTCTGCATCCACCAGCTGATAATCCTGACCCTCCAGCATTTCCTTGGCGATCTTGCAATTGGGACAGGTTTTGGTGGTGAAAAGGTAGGTAGCCTGCTGTCCCGTTGGCTCCCCCTTCTGCCGGGAATCCACCGGCTGGGGAATCTCCTCTGGCTTGCTTTTTCCTTTCAGGTCCGAATGCAGGACATCGTAAACCGTCCGATTCTTGTATTCCTGGGTCTTGCCGTCGTTCCAATTCTGCACCGGCCGGTAATAACCGGTGATGCGACTGTAAACCTCCGCCGCCTTGCCACAGGAGGGGCAAGTGAAATGCTCCCCGGCGATATATCCATGATCCTTGCAAACGGAATAAGTGGGGGACAGGGTGTAGTAGGGGAGCTTGTAATTCTCCGCAATCTTCCGTACCAGGACGGCCGCAGACTTCCAATCCGGCAGCTTCTCTCCCAGGAAGGCATGGAAGACGGTTCCGGAGGTATAGAGGGTCTGAAGCTGATCCTGGATGTCCAAAGCAGCGAAAATATCCTCCGTATAATCCACCGGCAAATGGGAGCTATTGGTATAGTAGGGAACATCCCCCGCCTTACCTGCCGTCTTAATCTGGGGCCACCGGTCTCTGTCATGCTTGGCCAACCGATAAGCGGTGGACTCTGCCGGAGTCGCCTCCAGGTTGTACAAATCCCCATATTCCTCCTGGTAGGTCACCAGACGCTCCCGCATATGGTTCAATACATCCTTGGTAAATCGCTGGGTCCTGGGATCGGACATGTCTCCCCCCAGCCATTTGGCATTCAATCCTGCCTCGTTCATTCCCACCAGGCCAATGGTGGAAAAATGATTCTCGAAGGTACCCAGATACCGCTTGGTATAGGGATAGAGACCTTCGTTCAAAAGCTTGGTGATCACTTCCCGCTTGATCTTCAAGGAGCGGGCGGAGATATCCATCATGCGATCCAGTCTCCGGTAGAAATCCTTCTCATTTTCCGCCAGATAGGCAATCCGGGGCATATTGATGGTAACAACCCCTACCGAACCGGTGCTTTCACCGGACCCGAAGAAGCCCCCTGTCTTTTTCCGCAATTCCCGCAGATCCAGCCGCAGGCGGCAGCACATGGACCGCACATCACTGGGCTCCATGTCACTGTTGATGTAGTTGGAAAAATAAGGAGTCCCGTACTTGCTGGTCATCTCGAAGAGCAAGCGGTTATTCTCATTATCAGACCAGTCAAAATCGGAGGTGATGGAATAGGTGGGAATGGGATATTGGAAGCCCCTTCCGTTGGCATCTCCCTCAATCATGGTCTCGATAAAGGCCTTGTTGACCATATCCATCTCTTTCTTGCAGTCCTTGTAGCGGAAATCCATCTCCCTGCCCCCTACAATGGCAGGCAGCTCCGCCAGGTCAGAGGGTACCGTCCAATCCAGGGTAATATTGGAGAAGGGGGCCTGGGTTCCCCAGCGGCTGGGGGTATTGACCCCGTAAATGAAGGACTCAATGCACTTCTTGACCTCAGGATAGGTCAGGCCATCCGCCTTCACAAAGGGAGCCAGATAGGTATCAAAGGAGGAGAAGGCCTGGGCTCCTGCCCATTCATTTTGCATAATTCCCAGGAAATTCACCATCTGGTTGCACAACACGCTGAGGTGCTTGGCCGGTGAGGAGGTAATCTTGCCATGAATGCCTCCCAAGCCCTCCTGGATCAGCTGCTTCAGGGACCAGCCTGCACAATAACCGGTCAGCATGGACAGGTCATGGATATGGATATCTGCATTCCGGTGGGCATCTGCGATCTCCGCATCATAGATCTCCGACAGCCAATAATTGGCCGTCACAGCCCCGGAATTGCTGAGGATCAGTCCCCCTACGGAATAGGTTACCGTAGAATTCTCCTTCACCCGCCAATCCTCTACCTTGACATAGCTATTGACAATCTCCTTGTAGTCCAGAATGGTGGACCTCATATTCCGCATCTTCTCCCGCTGCTTGCGGTAGAGGATATAGGACTTGGCCACATCACTGTAGCCGCACTGGATCAGGACATTTTCTACCGAATCCTGTATCTTCTCCACAGCGATCTTGCTGTCGCTGATCTTGGTCTGGAAATCTGCAGTTACATGCAAAGCCAGCATATCCAACATATCCTGGCTGTAGTTATTCTCCGTCGCATCAAAGGCCTTGCGAATGGCCTCGGAAATCTTGGACAATTGGAAGTCCACCACTGCCCCGTCTCTCTTCTCTACCTGAAACATTCTACCCACTCTCCTTGCTTATCTGATCCATCTGTAAACATGCTCTGATATTTCCGCTCGCTCTCTATGATAGCAGAGACAGGATAGATAGTCAAGGCATAAATACCATATCTTGTGTATACATACTTTCAATATTGGCATATATTGCGTTTCATCTCCCCACCACTACTTGGTTCAGAAAAGCATATAGTAGGGATTTGCCAAGGGATAGACTAGATTTTTCCATAGATTTCCATGGGCACGTAGGCCTTGACCCGAATGCCCTCAGCCAGATATTCCTCCTCCACCAGCCGTCCCCATTGGCGGATCAAAGCAATCTTTCCTGCCTCATCATAGGCATAGAGGCGTTCCAGGTAGACCTGCTGCTCCAGAAGAATCTTTTCCAAAGTCTCTCGAAGGGCTTCCAGACCTGTGCCGCACCGAGCAGATATTTTCAGACAATAATCCGCGTGGCTGTCCTGCAAATGCAGCATCTCTACCACCCGATCTTGCTTGTTGAAAAGGGTCACGACCGGCTTGTCCCCCACCCCCAGCTGCTGCAGGGTCTCGTAGACCACCTGAATCTGCTGATCCATCTGGGGGTTGGAAGCATCTACCACATGAATGATGATATCCGCATAAACTGCCTCCTCCAGAGTACTCTTGAAGGCCTCTATCAGGTGATGGGGCAGTTTTCGGATAAAACCTACCGTATCGGTCAGAAGGATCTGGCTTCCGCCCGGCAGCTCCAGAACCCGTGTAGTGGGATCAAGGGTGGCAAAGAGGGCATCTTCCTCCAGCACACCTGCTCCCGTCAGCATATTCAGAAGGGTAGACTTGCCTGCGTTGGTATAACCCACGATGGCAGCCGTCTTCAGCTTACCTCCCTTGCGGCTCTCCCGGATCAGTTCCCGATGCTTCCTGACCTCCTCCAGATCTCGACGCAGGCTCCCGATCCGCTCAGAAATAAGTCGTCGATCCATCTCCAGCTTCTTTTCTCCCGGCCCCCTGGTGCCGATCCCCCCTCCCAGACGGGACAGGGAATTACGCATCCCCACCAGACGAGCCTGGCGATATTTCAGCTGCGCCAGCTCCACCTGGATCTTACCCTCGCTGGTTCGAGCCCGGGAGGCGAAGATATCCAGGATCAAAAGAGTGCGGTCCATGATCTTACATTCCAAGGCCTGTTCCAGATTGTTCAGCTGAGCCGGGGTCAGCTCATCATCACAGATCACCCCTGTGGCATCCAGCTGATAGAGCATCTGTCCCAGTTCTTCAATCTTGCCCTTGCCCAGATAGGTGGCCGGATGCACTGCCTCCCGGTTCTGGATCACCGAGGCCACTACCTCGGCGCCTGCCGTCTTGGCCAGCTCCTCCAGCTCCTTCACGGAAGCATAGGTGGCTTCCTCCGAATCCAGGGAGACAGCTGCCAGAATCACCCTCTCTCTGCCTTCTTCCATCTCATACATCCCTTCGCACCCCCTGTCTCTTCCTCGGAAATCACTCTTTTCATCCATTGCCCGGCCTGCCAAAGTCCGATTTCATCCACTAGCGGCTCTGGAGAAACTTATTCTCCCGGATAGCCGCCTGGTTTCTTGGATATTTGGCCAAAAAGTCCGCCATTTTCGCCTTGGCTGTCTCAAAATCCAGGCGATATTCATAGATTACAATTTCATTGAAGAGGAGGGTCTCCTCTTCCTGACCATCCTGGCAGTTCAAGCCCTTTTGGATATCCTCCAAAGCAGCGTCATAGTTCTTCTCCGCCATCTCACACAGAGCCAAACCGTTATAGGCGGCAGCGGACGAAAGCTCCTGGTCCAGGCAGTCCTGATAGAGAGCTCTGGCCTCCGAAACCGATCCGGTCTTCAGGCAGACCTGACCCAACAGGAAGATGGCCTCCTCCTTACCGGCCGTAATAGCCTGATTGAGACTGGTTTTGGCCTTATCATACTCCTCCAGATAGGTATAGATGCGGCCCTCCTGGTAGTATTGATCTGCCTCTGTCGCTTCCATTTGCAGAGCCTCCTCCAGATATAGAGCCCCGTCCCCTTCCCGGTTGACCGCAGCATAGGCCTCATAGATCTGAATATAGGTCTCATATTCACCGGATTTGTCCACCGCCATGCGAAAATCCGCCTGGGCCTGCTCCAGATCTCCCTTCTGCAGGTAGAGGTTGCCCCGGGAGAAATAGGCTAAAGCCCCCTGACTGCCCTTGAGGAGGGATGCATAGATATCCAGGGCTTCCTGCTCCTGCCCGTTGGCCTGATAGGCCTCTGCCTGATAGAACAACACATCCTCCCGGAATTCCCGGTTCTTATGCTTCATCTCCTGCAAGCTCAAGGAAAACAAGGTGATGGCGTGCCCATAGTCCTGTCGGCGCAGATAGATAATTCCCTCTCCCCGGTAAGCCTCTGCCTTGCGGTCATCCACCTTGGCCGCCTGCTGGAACTCCTCCATGGCCTTATCATAATCGGCGGAAGCCAAGGCCTCCATGCCCCTGTCATAGGCTCCGGAGTCTTCCCGACTGCAGCCGGTGCATATCAAAAGCAGTAGACAGAGAAAAATCCCCCATCTTCTCCCCATGCTGGCCCACCTCTCTTTCCGCTGACTCTTCTATTCCTGCTAGGTCCGCTTTCAGCTCCTCTATCCCTCTGTTTTTTCTTCCAGTCCCTCCGATCGGATCACTGCAAGCACCTGATCTACATATTTTTCACAAAGCTCATCTTGCTCCGCTTCTACCATGACCCGGATCAAGGGCTCCGTCCCGCTCTCCCGCACCAGGATCCGGCCGGAGTCTCCCAGAGAAGTCTCTACTTCAGCCACTGCGGCTATCACTCGGGGATTTTCCCGGGCTGTCTTCTTATCCGCCACCCGAATATTCTTCAAAAGCTGGGGATAGATAGTTACCTCATCCGCCAGGCGGCCCAGGGGCTGTTTCTTCTCCAGCATAGCTTCCATAATCATCAAAGAGGTCAGAATCCCGTCCCCGGTAGCCGCATGCTTGCTGAAAATAATATGTCCCGACTGTTCTCCGCCCAGGGTATAGCCGTGGGCCATCATATTTTCGCAGACATACTTGTCTCCCACGGCAGTTTGCTCATAGCGGATGCCCTCTCTCTGGCAAGCCTTATAAAGTCCCAGATTGGACATGACCGTGGTAACGATGGTATGATCCTTCAGCTTCCCCTGCTCCATCATGTATTTTCCGCAGACAAACAGGATCCTGTCCCCATCTACCACACGGCCCTGTTCATCCACGGCGATGCAGCGATCCGCATCTCCGTCATAGGCAAAGCCCACATCCAAACCCTGTTCCCTCACATAGGCGCACAGTTCCTCAATATGGGTGGATCCGCAATTCCTGTTGATATTGGTTCCATCCGGCTCATTATGAATCACATAGGTCTTGGCACCTACTGCATCAAACACGCTTTTGGCGATGGAGGAGGCGCTTCCGTTGGCACAATCCAGACCTACCTTCACATTCTTGAAGGAGCGGATGGGAATGGAAATCAGATGCCCTACATAGCGATTTCGACCGGCGGAATAATCCACGGTACGCCCGATCTTGTCCCCCTGCGCCAGAGGCACCTCCGCCACCCTTTTGTCAATATAGGCTTCAATCTGACCCTCCAGCCCCGCATCCAGCTTCTGGCCCTGGCCATTGAGAATCTTGATCCCATTGTCATAGAAGGGGTTGTGACTGGCAGAAATCATAATTCCGCAGTCAAAGTCCTCGGTCCGCACCACATAGGATACGCTGGGCGTGGTGGTCACATGGAGCAGATAAGCATCTGCGCCGGAGGCTGTCAGGCCTGCGGCCAGCGCATATTCAAACATGTAGCTGGACCGCCGGGTGTCCTTGCCGATGACAATCCTGGCCTTATGATCCTGACCAAAATACCAGCCCAGATATCTGCCTACCTGAAAGGCATGCTCCACCGTCAGATTGACATTTGCCTCACCGCGAAAACCGTCTGTTCCGAAATATTTTCCCATCTTCTCGCACCCCCTTTCCTCCTTCAATCATAGAGATTCTGGCTGTATATGCCTTTGGCGATCAAATCCCGAAAGGCTTTGACTACTGCTTCCTTATCCTCCTGATAAGTCACTCCAAACCATTTTTCCTGGGTCTCCAGCACCTTCACCTGAACTTTGCCCTGGTGGAGGAGCTCATCAATATAGATCGGCAGGAGGAACTCCTTCTTGAGATCCTGGGGATGCATGGCCGTCAGGAACTCCACAAAGCCCTCCTGAAGCCATTGGATGAATTCCGGCTGCAGACCCCACATGTTCATAGACACACGGGAATCTGCATCCAGCGGCGTCAACCCTTTTTCATCCTTAACGGCTGCTCCCTCCGCCGTCCGAATGATATTGGAGGTTTCATGGATGCCGATCAGATTCTTCTGGTCGTCCATGACACAGACCCCTCGGGTCACACCCCCGTTCTCACTTAAGGTACTGCCCAGGCGAAAGCCCGCCATGCAGATGGGCTGAACGCCATCCTCCATGGGATGGTCCTGAATCAGGTAGTCATGGAGCTTGACAAAAGGCTCTTTGCCATAATAATCATCGGCATTGATCACCGCGAAGGGCTCCTGAACCAGCCCCCGGCAGCTCAAGACAGCCTGTCCGGTGCCCCAGGGCTTGGTCCGCCCCTCCGGTCTGGCAAAGCCGACCGGCAGATCATCCAGCTCCTGAAAGGCATAAAGCACCTCTGTCCTGGTCTCCATCCTCTTCCCGATAATCTCCCGGAAATCCTTCTCCAAATCCTTACGGATAATACATACAATCTTGTCAAAACCTGCTTCCAGGGCATCATGCACCGAATAATCCATGATGATCTCCCCACTGGGTCCCACCGGCTCCAGCTGCTTGATCCCCTTGCCGAAACGGCTTCCGATTCCTGCCGCCATCACCACCAATGCTGTCTTCTTCATGACAAAACATCCTCCTCTATCTATCCGGCTCCTTCCGGAATGCTCCCTTGCGCCTTCTCTGGGCTTCTCCCTTGGGGCTTCTTACGGACACCTCTCCCTTGGGCCTCTGGGCTTCTCCTTTGGGCCTCCCGGGGAGCCTTTTATCAGGGTTCCTCCTGGAGATTGGCCAGCTTGGCCGCCTGGTCAGCCGCAATCAAGCTGTCCAGGACCTCATCCAAATCTCCGTTCATGATACTGTCAATCTTATGCAAAGTTAACTTAATCCTGTGATCTGTCACCCTTCCCTGGGGAAAATTATAGGTTCGGATCTTCTCAGACCGGTCTCCGGTTCCTACCTGGCTTCTGCGTTCTCTGGCCTCTGCGTCATGCTGCTTCTCCAACTCCAGCTCATAGAGACGGGAGCGCAAGACCTTCAAAGCCTTATCCTTATTCTTCAGCTGAGATTTCTCATCCTGACAGGATATCACAATCCCGGTAGGAATATGGGTCAGGCGCACGGCGGAATCCGTCGTATTGACACACTGGCCCCCGTTACCGGATGCCCGAAATACGTCGAATTTGCAATCATTCATATCCAGATGGAAATCAATCTCCTCCGCCTCCGGCATAATGGCCACGGTAATGGTGGAAGTATGAATCCGGCCGCCGCTCTCTGTCTCCGGCACCCGCTGTACCCGATGCACACCACTTTCATACTTCAGGCGGGAATAGGCCCCATAGCCAGTCAGAAGGAAGGTTACCTCTTTGAAGCCTCCCAGGCCATTCTCGTTCAGACTCATCAATTCCGTCTTCCAGCCCCTGGATTCCGCATAGCGGTTATACATCCGATAGATCTCGGCAGCAAATAGGGCCGCCTCGTCTCCCCCGGCTCCTGCCCTTATCTCGACGATGACATTCTTCTTATCATTGGGATCCTGAGGAAGCAGGAGGATCTTGAGCTGATGGTCCAGCTCTTCCAGCTTCTTTCGAGCCTCTGACAGCTCCTCCTTCAGAAGCTCCCGCATTTCCTCATCCTTTTCCCCTTCCAGCATCTCCAGGCTGTCCGCGATGGTCTGCTGGCTCTTCTTATATTCCCGGTAGGTATCAGCCACCGGCTGCAGCTCTGCCTGCTCCTTCACCAGCTTCTGGAACTCTGCCGGGTGATCGGTCACCCCCGGTTCACTAAGCTGCCGCAAAATCTCCTCCAGCCGGATCAGAATATCCTCCAGCTTATCAAACATACTAAAACCTCCTAGTTTCACTGCTCGGAAGGCTGGTCGAAGCGCCGGCCAAAGCTCCGTGGATTCCTATTGCCTGGGCCGCCTGCCCAGAGCCACACGATCCAGGCCTGCCAAATCCGGCACAATGGAAATTTCCTCATACCCGGCTGTCTTTAGCAGTTTCTCCAGAGCCGGTCCCTGGTCATAGCCAATCTCCAGGCAGAGCCAACCCTCCGGATAGAGATAATCCCCCGCTTCCTTTACAATCCTCCGATAGAAATACAGACCATCCTCATGCCCATCCAAGGCCAAAATCGGCTCCTGTTGACAGACCTCCGGCTCCAGCTGGGGAATCACAGCCGATGGAATATAAGGAGGATTGGATAAAATCATATGGAACCTGCCTCCAATATGTTCAAAAAGGTCGCTTTGAATCCAACTGGCCCTGACCCCCAGGCGTTTTCGGTTCATTTCAGCTACCGCAAGAGCCTCCTGGGAAATGTCCGCACCTACTCCCGACACGGAGGCCTCCTTCAGAAGGGACAGGAGAATACAGCCGCTTCCCGTACACAGATCCAGCAGGTGCATACCGGGAATCAGCCGTTTCAGAGCCTCCTCCACCAAAACTTCCGTATCCTGGCGGGGGATCAATACATGAGAATTCACTCGGAAGGAATAACCATAAAACCAGGCCTCCCCCGTCAGGTATTGTACGGGAATATGCCGGGAACGTTCTTCCAGAAGTCTCTGATATTCCCGGGCGTCCCCCTCCTCCATCGGATCATGCATGTGCATGTAATAGAAACTGCGGGTAATATTGGCTACATACTCCATCAGCAGCCAGGCATCCGTCCTGGCATCCCTGATTCCCGCTGTCTGGAGCTTTTGAATTCCCGTCTCCAGCCACTCCTTGAAGGATTTGGCTGCTTTCCCTCTCTCAGCCATATGTCTTGCATCCCGCCTTTCCTCAGATGGGAACGACACGGTTGCTTCTTCCTCAGGCATGAGGGCCAGAAGCCTCCGCCTTGGAATCCGTGGCGCCAAACTCCTCCTCCAGGAACTTTCTCCAATCGAACACTGCTTCCACCGCCGCAATGGCTACCTCAGCCTGACTGGCATCCGGTTCCCTGGTGGTCAGCTTCTGCAAAGCCATCCCCGGCTTACTAAGCAGATTCACCAGGGGATTCTCAGACCGCCCTGCCAGTCGAATGATCTCATAAGAAAGACCTGCGATCACCGGCACCAGAAGCAAACGGATCACAATCCGCCAGACATGGGACTCCACCCGCACAAACATAAGCAGAATCGCACTGACAATAATAACAAAGAAGAGAAAGCTGGTTCCGCACCTCTTATGAAGTCTGGAGCTCTTCATTACATTCTCCACATTCAATTCCATGCCCTGCTCGATGCAATTAATACACTTATGCTCTGCCCCATGATACATGAAGGTTCTCTGAATATCCTTCATACGGGACACCACCAGCAGATAGGCCAGAAAAATCAGCACTCGCACCAGAGATTCCAGGACAGAGAGCAGCCAATCGGAATCCACCAGCCGCCGTAATTGCTCTGTCAGAAAGTAGGGGAGCATCATAAAGACAGCCACCGCAATCACGATAGAGAAGAATAAGGTTCCGGCCATGAGAGCCTTCTCCCCGGCCTTTTTCTCCTCTTCCGTCTTCTTAGGCTTCTCGTCTCCCTCTTCCTCCTCCTCAAAAAAAGAAGCGGAATACATGAGGCACTGGATTCCGATCACCAGGGAGTCCACAAAGCTCACAACTCCTCTGACAATAGGGATCTTCTTCAGGGTCAAAGAGCTGCAGATACTCTTGCAGGGCTCCACCTTCACCTCTATCTCCTGGTCAGGCTTTCTCACAGCGATAGAATATTGATCCTGATTGCGCATCATGATGCCTTCTATCACGGCCTGACCACCTATATTGGATGTCTTCATATCCATACCTCTATAGAAAAACAGGTTGAGATTCTGCAACCTCAACCCTTTGTTCTTACATACATACTTTTGTCTCGCCAGGTCGGTCAGCTGAAAGCCGCCCAACCTGATCTTCTTATAAACCGTACTTCTTATTGAACTTCTCGATACGTCCGCGAGCAGCTGCTGTCTTCTGCTGGCCTGTATAGAACGGATGACACTTGGCACAAACTTCCACGTGGATGTCTGCCTTGGTGGAACCGGTCTTAAATGTGTTGCCGCAGTTACAGGTAACTGTTGCCTCGTGATACTCCGGATGGATTCCCTCTTTCACTGTCTTCACCTCTTCCATATTCATTCAATCTTGCTATATGAAACTATAGTCCGACTTATTATTTGTTGGCTATATGTTTTCTCAAATACCCAACAGCCTGACAATTATATCATATGCGGCATTCAAATGCAAGGCCGTTAAATAATTTTTTGCTTGCGTACCGTCTGCACCAATTCCGCGTTATTCTTGCTGCGGGCGAACATATTCAGGATATTTTCCGCTGCCTCCTCGGATTTCATACCATTCAAGGCCCGTCTCATATGGTTCACTGCCTCCAGCTCCTCCGGAGACAGAAGCAGATCCTCTCTTCTTGTGCCGGATTTCACAATATCAATAGCCGGGAAGACTCTTCTCTCCTGGAGCTTCCGATCCAGAACCAGCTCCATATTGCCGGTGCCCTTGAACTCCTCGTAAACCACATCATCCATCTTGCTTCCGGTGTCCACCAGGGCTGTAGCCAAAACAGTCAGGCTGCCGCCCTCCCGCATATTTCTCGCAGCTCCGAAGAAGCGCTTGGGCATGTGCAAAGCCGTCGGATCCAAACCACCGGACAGGGTTCTGCCGCTGGGGGGAACGACCTGATTGTAGGCGCGAGCCAGGCGGGTGATGCTGTCAATAAAAATAACCACATCCCGTTTATTCTCCACCAGACGCTTGGCTCTCTCTATCACCATCTCGGATACCCTTTTATGGTGCTCCGGCAGCTCATCAAAGGTGGAATAGATCACTTCCACATTGGGACCCTGCACGGTCTCCTTAATATCCGTCACTTCCTCCGGCCTCTCATCGATCAGGAGGATCATCAGATGCATCTCCGGATTGTTGCGTAAGATAGACTTGGCCGCATCCTTCAGCAGGGTGGTCTTACCGGCCTTGGGGGGTGATACGATCATTCCCCTCTGCCCCTTGCCGATGGGACTGATAAGATCCACAATCCGCATAGCCAAACTGCCGCCGGGGCGTTCCAGATAGATGCGCTCATTGGGGAAAATCGGTGTCATGTCCTCAAAATTATACCGTCTGGCGCTCTCATGGGGACTCATGCCATTGATATTCTTCACATATAAAAGGGCGGAAAACTTCTCATTTTGGGACTTTACCCGGGTATTGCCGCAGAGTACATCCCCCGTCTTCAAACCAAAACGGCGAATCTGGGAGGGGGACACATAGACATCATTTTCCCCCGGCAGGAAATTGTCAGAACGGATAAAGCCGTAACCATCCGCCAGAACCTCCAGAATCCCGCTGACCTCCTGGCCGCTGTCCAAAGCCTGAAATTCCGACTTGTTGGGAATATCACTATCCGCCGCCTGACGGCTTCTGCCGACATGCTCGTCCTCGGGAGTCTGGCGACCTCTGCCAATGTTCTCACCCTCGGAAGCCTGGCGGACTCTGCCAATGTTCTCACCCTCGGAAGCCTGGCGGACTCTGCCCATATTCTCGCTTTCGGAAGCCTGGCGGACTCTGCCGGTATTCTCACCCTCGGAAGCCTGGCGGACTCTGCCCATATTCTCGCTTTCGGAAGCCTGGCGGACTCTGCCGGTATTCTCACCCTCGGAAGCCTGGCGGACTCTGCCCATATTCTCGCTTTCGGAAGCCT
>CAVJHW010000055.1:0-2023 GCA_963649395.1 Coriobacteriaceae bacterium
TACTGGCGGCAGCTGCG
Source organism: Coriobacteriaceae bacterium (assembly GCA_963649395.1). Lineage (GTDB taxonomy): Bacteria > Bacillota > Clostridia > Lachnospirales > Lachnospiraceae > Scatomonas. The sequence continues at coordinate 18 of CAVJHW010000055.1, forward strand.
GGAGCACGTTAGTGCGGAGCAGCTGGCTTTCATGCGTAGTGGAGCGGGACAATGCCCAGCATGGGGGTTTATGAAAGCCCCGCAGCACTTATTTCACCAAATAGAGGTTTGGGTATAAAAATACCCAAACCTCTATTTATACGGATCATTCCGTGCTATGCATCTCCACGAATGATAGTTCCTGTTCTCCCCAGATATCCATCTCTGGCTCGATCAATGGACGTGATAATAACCCTTTTACCGCCCTTTTTCAGGAAGTCTACGCCTGCCTGGATCTTGGGCAGCATGGTGCCGGGTTCGAATTGACCATCGGCCATGTATTGCTCCGCCTCTGCTATGGTTACTTCAGACAGGGGTTGGGCGTGATCCGTGTCATATCCCACCTCCACGTGATCGACGCTGGTGAGGATCATCAATTCGTCCGCATGCAAAAGTTCAGCCAGCTTGCCGCTGATCAAGTCCTTCTCTATGACTGCGCTGGCGCCTCTGAGCTCTTCCCCCTGCTCCAGGACAGGAATTCCGCCGCCACCGGCTGCGATGACCACCTGGCCTGCGTCCAGCATCAGCTGAATGGTATCGAGCTCGATAATCTCCTGCGGCTTGGGAGCCGCTACAATTCTTCGATAACCACCTTCCACGGCTGTAACGTAATTGCCCTTGGCCTCCTCCGTCTCTGCCTCTTCCTTCGTCATAAGTCGGCCAATAATCTTGGAAGGATTGTAGAAGGCCTCGTCATAAGGATCCACCGTCACCTGGGTCAAAACTGTAGCCACGGGACGATAGATGCCCCGACGAAGCAGCTCGGCCCGAAGGGCATTCTGAATATCATAACCGATATATCCTTGACTCATGGCAGAGCATACGGACATAGGCGCCGCCGTATAATCGGTATGAAGCTTCTGGAATTCATTCATAGCAGTATGGATCATGCCCACTTGGGGCGCATTGCTGTGGGTGATGACCAGGCTAACGCCAGCCTCGATCAGATCTGCCACCGCCTTGGCGGACCTTCTGGTAGCAGCCTTTTGCTCCGGAAGGGTCGTTCCCAAGGCCCTGTGACCCAAGGCTAAAACCATCTTCTTTTTCTTCACAGGGATACCTCCTTTATGATCATCGAACGGATTCCACTTCTCTTGTCAGAAGGAGAATTTGTCTGCAAAATAGGCCTCCAGATCGCTGATCTGGATCCGCTCCTGGTCCATAGAATCCCGATCCCGAACCGTTACCGCGCCATCGGTCTCAGAGTCGAAATCATAGGTAATGCAATAGGGGGTACCAATCTCATCCTGTCTGCGGTATCTCTTGCCGATATTGCCTCTGTCATCGTATTCGCAGTTATATTTCTTAGATAATTCTGCGAAAATCTTCTCTGCCCCCTCATTCAGCTTCTTGGACAGGGGAAGGACTGCAATTTTCACCGGTGCCAAAGCAGGATGGAAATGCATCACGGTACGGACATCATTTCTCTCTGCATCCAATACCTCCTCGTCATAGGCGCTGCATAGGAAGGCAAGCACCACCCGGTCTGCACCCAAAGAGGGCTCGATGACATAGGGGATATATCTCTCATTCTTGCTGTCATCAAAATAGGTCATATCCTGGCCGGAGGTATTCTGGTGCTGGGTCAGGTCATAGTCGGTTCTGTCCGCAATGCCCCACAGCTCCCCCCAGCCAAAGGGGAAGAGGAATTCGATATCTGTGGTACCCTTGCTGTAGAAGCAAAGCTCTTCCGGAGAGTGGTCTCTGGCCCGCATCTCCTCCTCCTTCATCCCCAGCTTCTTCAGCCAGTCGATGCAGAATTGTCTCCAATACTGGAACCACTCCAGATCTGTTCCCGGCTCGCAGAAGAACTCCAGCTCCATCTGCTCGAATTCACGGGTACGGAAGGTAAAATTACCGGGGGTAATCTCATTGCGGAAGGATTTGCCAATCTGACCGATACCGAAGGGGATCTTCTTCCGAGAGGTTCTGGCCACATTCTTGAAGTTGACGAAGATACCCTGAGC
>CAVJHW010000055.1:2033-15684 GCA_963649395.1 Coriobacteriaceae bacterium
AAGATGCCCTGCGCGGTCTCCGGGCGCAGATAAACGGTATTCTTGGCATCCTCGGTCACGCCCTGGAAGGTCTTGAACATGAGATTAAATTGACGAATGTCGGTAAAATTATGCTTGCCGCAGGTGGGACAGGGAACCTGATTGCCCTCAATGAAGTTGACCATCTGTTCTTGGGTCCAGCCGTCTACGCTGCCCCCGGGAATCTCCATGCCCTTCTCCTCGCAGAAGTCCTCAATGAGCTTATCTGCCCGGAATCTCTCATGGCATTCCTTACAATCCATCAAGGGATCGGAGAAGCCCCCCAGATGACCGGAAGCCACCCAGGTCTGGGGATTCATCAAAATGGCGCAATCTACACCTACATTGTAGGGATTCTCCATGACAAACTTCTGCCACCAGGCCTTCTTCACATTATTCTTCAGTTCTACCCCCAAAGGACCATAATCCCAGGTATTGGCCAGGCCTCCGTAGATCTCGGAACCGGGATATACAAAGCCCCTGGACTTTGCCAAGGCCACGATCTTATCCATTGTCTTTTCCATCACTGATACATCTCCTTATTTGAATATAATATAAGCCTCCGCATCCGCCACCAGCACCGCCTGTCCTGCCGCATTGGTGGATGCGCTTCCGGCTATCTCCGCTGTTTTGGCGGCGGAAATGGTTACCTGTTCCGTTACATATTGAATGGTTCCGGGCACCTCCACGTGAACCGGCTCCTGCAGCACGAGGATCTTCCAGTCGCCATGCTCCGCTAAAATAGCAGAACCATCGGCCGACTCTCCCTCCCGGGTGAGAAAGCTGCCCTCAAAGGAATATCCGGCAGCGGCGGCATCGGCCACCGTCCCGTAGTAGCAGGGCATCTGATTGTATTCCTGATAATCCTGCCAGGATTCATAAGTCAGACAGATCCGGACTATATTATCTTCGATATTGCAGGACTTCAATCGAATGTTCTCTTCTCCTGCTGTCTCCTGGTAGGAGGCAAGACTCTCCTCGATATATGCCTTCAGCTCATCCACCTTATAGTCGTCCGTGCCCTTCTCCTCTACGATGGTCTGGGTCAGCTTCCCGTCCTTACCCAGAGACACCGTGCTGGTGTCTGCTGCCTTTTGTTCTCCACAGGCAGTCAAAAAACCCATCAGCATCAGAAGCAGGGCCGTCAAAGCCAGGCATCCCGGCAGGGGCTTCCTGCATTTCCCCATCTTATTTTCCTTCCCGATAGATGATATCATCTCTTCCCGGTCCGTTGGATACCATGGTGATGGGGAAGCCAATCCTCTCTTCAATAAATTCAATATATTTGCGGCAATTCTCCGGCAAATCCTCATATTTCCGAATGCCCCGGATGTCGCAATTCCAGCCTGGCAGGGTCTCCAGTACCGGCTTGGCCTTCTCTAAGAGACCTGTAGTAGGAAAGTCTGTGGTAATCTTACCATCGATCTCATAAGCCACACAAACGGGAATCTCCGGAAGGTAGCCCAGCACATCCAGCACAGTAAAGGCCACATCTGTGGTGCCCTGTACCCGACAGCCGTATTTGGAGGCCACACAATCGTACCAGCCCATTCTTCTGGGACGGCCTGTGGTGGCGCCATATTCTCCGCCGTCTCCTCCTCTTCGGCGAAGCTCATCCGCTTCCTCACCGAAAATCTCTGAGACAAAGGCCCCAGCTCCTACGGCACTGGAATATGCCTTGGAAACGGTGATAACCTTCTCAATGGCATAAGGAGGAACACCTGCTCCCACCGCTCCATAGCCTGCCAAAGTAGAGGAAGAGGTTACCATGGGATAGATACCATGATCCGGATCCTTCAGGGAACCCAGCTGTCCCTCCAGCAGAATCTCCTTGCCTGCCTGCAGAGCCTCATAGAGGAAGGCGGCCGTATCGCAGACGAAGGGAGCGATCATCTCCCTCCAGGCCATTAATTCCTCAAACAGAGCCTTGGGATCCAGCAGAGGCTTGTGGTAGAGATGCTCCAAAAGCACATTTTTCGTCTGACAAACCCGGTCCAGCTTGTCCTTCAGGCTCGCCTCTTCAAAGAGTTCATTGACTTGGAAGCCAATCTTGGCATATTTATCGGAATAAAAGGGGGCAATTCCGGATTTGGTAGAGCCAAAGGAACGGCCTGCCAGTCTTTCTTCCTCATATTGGTCAAATAAAATATGATAAGGCATCACCATCTGGGCTCTGTCCGATACCAAAAGCTTGGGAGCCGGTACTCCTTTTCCGACAATCTCATCATATTCCTTCCTCAGCACGGGAATATTCAGGGCCACCCCATTGCCGATGATGCTGGTGGTATGATTATAAAAGACACCAGAGGGAAGGGTGTGCAGGGCAAATTTGCCATAATTATTCACAATGGTATGACCTGCATTGGCACCGCCCTGGAAGCGCACAATAATATCTGCCTTCTCGGCCAGCATATCTGTGATCTTGCCCTTGCCTTCATCTCCCCAGTTTGCTCCGACTACTGCCTTAACCATATTCTAGTTCCTCCTAAATTCCTGGCCTGTCGGACCTTTGCCTTCTTCCAGACACCGACAGACTCCTTGTCCGGTTTCCCTTCCGGACTTTCTAACAGGTTTGGGCATTTTGACACCCAAACCAACTTTTCCTGCGAAGAGATCCCAAGGACCTCCCGCAGGAAAAAGTATAGCATATCTATTTCATAATCAAAACTTATTATTACTAATACATGCAGCTTATTTATAAGCCGGGACGACTAATTCTGCCCCAGGGAAAACCGGGATGAGCTTATACGCAAATCTCAGCCGTCACCCCCAGCAGATCCTGATGCTCCTCTAAAAGGGGGTTGATGACATCCCGAATATAGGTCTCCGTCTGGATAGAAGCCCGTCCGGTATAAGCTGCAGGATTCATCCTCTCCTCCAGCTCTTCTAAGCTCAAATGGAAGGTGGAATCCCCCGCGATTCTCTCCAGAAGATCATTGTCCTTGCCTTCCTCCTTCACGGTCCTGCCGGCCTCCATAGAGAGCTGACGAATTCTCTCATGCAGCTCCTGACGGTCTCCTCCGGCCTTCACGGCATCCATCATGATATTCTCTGTGGCCATGAAGGGAAGCTCTGCCCTCAGGTGCTTCTCGATGACCTTGGGATATACCACCAGACCATCCACCACATTCAGCATGAGATCCAGGATTCCGTCAATAGCCAGGAAGCCCTCGGGAATGGACAGACGCTTGTTGGCCGAATCATCCAGGGTTCTCTCAAACCACTGGGTAGCAGAGGTGATGGCCGGATTCAGGGCATCGATCATGACATAGCGGGACAGGGAAGCGATTCGTTCACTGCGCATAGGATTCCTCTTGTAAGCCATGGCGGAGGAACCGATCTGTCCCTTCTCAAAGGGCTCCTCCACCTCCTTCAGATGCTGCAGGAGACGGATATCATTGGAGAACTTGTGGGCGCTGGCTGCAATGCCTGCCAGCACGTTCATGACCCTGGTATCCACCTTGCGAGAATAGGTCTGCCCGGATACAGGATAGCAAGAAGCAAATCCCATCTTCTTGGCAATCATAGGGTCAATCTGGTTAATCTTCAGCTGTTCTCCGTTGAAGAGCTCCTGGAAGCTGGCCTGGGTTCCTGTGGTTCCCTTGGATCCCAGAAGCTTCAGACTTCCCTGAACATATTCCAGATCCTCCAGATCCATAACGAATTCCTGCATCCATAAGGTTGCTCTCTTACCTACCGTAGTAGGCTGGGCAGGCTGAAAATGGGTAAATGCCAAGGTAGGCTGTCCCTTATGCTCTTTGGCAAACTTAGCCAGCTCTGCAATGACATTGACCAGTTTCTTCTTCACCAGCTTCAGAGCTTCATTCATTACAATAATATCGGTATTATCTCCCACGTAGCAGGAAGTAGCTCCCAGGTGGATAATGCCCTTGGCCTTGGGGCATTGCACGCCATAGGCATAGACATGTGCCATTACATCATGGCGCACCTCCTTCTCCCTCTCCCTGGCCACCTCATAATTGATGTCAGAGACATGAGCCTTCATCTCATCAATCTGCTCCTGGCTGATGGAAAGTCCCAGTTCCTTCTCTGTCTCTGCCAGGGCAATCCACAGCCTTCTCCAGGTGGTGAACTTCATATCCTGGGAGAAAATATATTGCATCTCCTTGCTGGCATATCTCTCAGACAAAGGGCTGATATATCTGTCTGTTGTACTCATTCTGTCTACTCTCCCTGTGATTCTCGGGCAATTCTCCTCCGGTTCTTAGGCAAGACCCAGACGGCGGAACACCTCCTGATAGGCCTCTTCTACATTGCCCATATCTCTCCGGAAACGATCCTTGTCCAGCTTCTCATTGGTATGCACATCCCAGAGACGGCAGGTATCCGGCGAAATCTCATCTGCCAGGATAATGGTTCCATCCGCCAGCCGACCAAACTCGATCTTGAAGTCAATCAGGCGGATATCTACCCCCAGGAAATACTCCTTCAGGAAGTCATTCACCTGCCTGGTGTATTTCTTGATAATATCAATCTCCGCCTGGGTAGCCAGCCCCAGAGCCAGGGCATAATCATCATTGATAAAGGGATCATCCAGCTCATCACACTTATAGCTGAACTCGATAATGGGACAAAGCAGCTCTCTGCCCTCTTCCACCCCCATACGTTTGGAAAAGCTTCCCGCTGCCACATTTCTTACAATGACCTCCAGGGGAACAATGCTAACCTTCTTCACAGCGGTCTCCCGGTCGCTCAATTCCTCCACCAGGTGGGTGGGAACACCGGCCTTCTCCAGCTGCTTCATCACATAGTTGGACATACGGTTGTTCACGACACCCTTGCCCATGATGGTTCCCTTCTTCACCCCGTTAAAGGCTGTGGCATCGTCCTTATAATCAACGATAACTACAGCCGGATCCTCTGTGGCATATACCTTCTTGGCTTTTCCTTCGTAAAGTTGTTCTCTCTTTTCCATGGATACTGACACCTTTCTTCTGGTGAATTTGATAACTCTTCTGTAAGCTCATGCGTCTGTTCGCGATGGGCAAGATAGCCCGAGACTTTCAAGGTTGATTATAAAGCATTGAGGGGGGAAAAGCAAATATTTTCTGTGCTTGCAGGATTACATAGCATGGAATCTCCCCAGAAATCCCTTCATCCTCTCATTGTCAGAGGAGAATACCTGATCGGGGCTTCCCTCCACGGCGATAACCCCCTGGTCCATGAAGACGATTCGATCCGAGATATCCCGGGCAAATTGCATCTCATGGGTCACGATGACCATGGTAATATCCAGGTCAGCCAGAGATCGAATAACCTTCAGGACTTCCCCGGTCAGCTCGGGATCCAGAGCGGATGTGGGCTCATCAAAAAAGAGGATTTTGGGATTCAAGGCCAGGGCTCTGGCGATGGCCACCCGCTGACATTGGCCGCCGGAGAGCTGGTAGGGATAGGCATCCGCCTTGTCTTCCAGACCCATTTTCCCCAGCAATTCCCTGGCTTCCTTATAAACCTCCTCCTTCCCACGCTTCTGGACGTGGATGGGGGCATCCGTAATATTCTTCATCACGGAATAATGGGGGAAGAGGTTGAAATTCTGAAAAACCAAGCCAAAATAGCTCTGCACCCGTTTCAGTTCTTCTCCCTTGACATAAGAAGTCTTGGCTCCGTCGGCATAAGCCGCCTGCTTCCCCATATAGCAAATCTCTCCGGAGTCGATGGTCTCCAGCATGGTAGCACAGCGCAGGAGGGTGGATTTACCGGAGCCGGAGGGCCCGATGATGGAGAGAATCTCCCCTTCCTTCACCGATAGGGAGATATCCTGCAATACTTCCTTCCCGTCGAAGTATTTCTGTATATGATTCATTTCCAAAAGACTCATGACATTTTCCTCCTAACGGTAGTAGTTCAGACTCTTTTCCAGCTTCCCCATGACCCAGGCCACCAGGCAGTTGAATACATAGTAAAATGCGCCTGCGATAAAGAAGGGCAGCACCGTTGTCTGAGCTGCTGCGATCTGCTTGGCCAAAGCGAACATCTCCAGATAGGAAATGGAATATACCAGGGAGGTATCCTTGACCAGGGTAATCACCTCATTGGTCACAGAGGGCAGAACGATCTTGACCACCTGGGGCAGGACAATCTTGAGGAAAGTCTGGTGCTTGCTATAGCCCAGCAACTGGGCTGCCTCATACTGACCCTTAGGGATCGCCTCTATGCCGGAGCGATAGATTTCCGCAAAATAAGCCGCATAATTCAGGGAACAGCCCAGGATGATGGCAGTAAACTTATAATTGCCAATATTCATTCCCCACAGGTAGTAGGGGCCAAAATACCAGACCAAAAGCTGCAGCATCAAGGGGGTTCCCCGCATAATAGAGATGTAGACCCGAACCAGCCAGCCCACCGGCTTGAAGCGGCATTGGCGGCCAAAATATACCACCATTCCCAAAGGAAGGGAAAACAAGAGGGTCAGGGCAAAGATCAGGCAGGTCTGCCCAAATCCTATGGCCAATTGCTGCAACATCACTTGAAAACTCATAATTTCCTCCCTGAAACAAGGGCGCCCCACGGGAAATCCCGCGGGGTCTGCCTTCTTCTGCTGTAAAAATCCCTGGCTGCCTATACCAGCAACTGCTGCCAAAGCCCCTCCTGCAAAGCAGCCGACTTTCTGCCAGCGACAGCTGTATCCGCAGTCGTGAGGGCTTATTCTGCCTTCAGACTTACCATATCGGAAATATCATACTTCTCTGCCAATTCTGCCACTGTGCCGTCATTTGCCAAGGTCTGCAGATCCTTGTTGATAATATCACAGAGAGCCTGATTGCCCTTCTTGAAACCAACGGCATATTCCTCGCTGTTTAGGGTCTCGTCCAGGATCATGAAGCCCTCGCCTCTGGAATTCAGCTGATATTTGGCAACGCCGATATCGATTGCCAAAGCATCCAGGGCCCCGGCCTGGAGCTCGGTAAAGGCTGTATTGTAATCCGCGAACTCGTTAATCGAAGCAAAGGTATCCGCCAATTCCTTCTGGCCTTCCTCATCCTGCAGCACATCCAAAGCTGCGGAGGCAGCCTGCACGCCCACCTTCTTACCGGCCAGGTCTGTCAGCTTCTTGATACCGCTGTCCTCGGCTACAACAATCACCTGGCTGTTATCTACATAGGGAATAGAGAAGGTATACTCATCCTCTCGCCCGTTCATAGTAAATCCATTCCAGATGCAATCGATGGATCCGGAATTCAATTCCATATCCTTGGAATCCCAGTTGATGGGCTTCTTCTCCAGCTCCCAGCCCTCCCTATCGCAGACGGCCTGGGCCAGCTCCAGGTCAAAGCCTGTATATTCCCCCTTGTCATCCATATATCCATAGGGCGGATATTCTGCATCAAAACCTACAGTGAAAATGCCATCTTCCACTCCCTCCACTGCAGAAGAGGAAGCGCTGGCAGAACTGCTGTCCGCCTGGCTTGCGGAGGATGCAGAAGTACTGCCCTCAGACACGGAACCCGAAGCAGAGGATGCTGCAGAAGCGCTGTCAGAAGCACTCTTGGAACTGCCGCAGCCCGCCAAGGCCGCCGTCATAGATGCCGCAAGAATACAAGTCAATACTTTCTTTTTCATAATAGAACTCCTCCTTCACAAACCCGGATGTCTCTCCCGGAAAGTCTCCCGGGATACTGATTCACGGCAGGTCACTTCATTCATTTAGCAATGAGTCACTCTACCATACGAAACTGTCTTTCCAGGGAACATACTAACATATCCGGGCGGAATCTGTCAACCGTAATTGCAAGAGGAGGAAAAAGACACCCGCCTGACGACCTGTCAGGGCAGATAAACCCTATGAACCCGGCTGCTGATATGGCAGGCCATCTCATAGTTGAAGCTTCCTGCGGGATCTGCAATTTCTTCTATGGAAATGGCATTTGCCCCCTCCTGCCCCACCAGGGTAACCGGATCTTCCACCTGGACCTGGGGAATATGGCTTACATCCACCATGAATTGATCCATGCAAACCCGCCCCAGAATCGGTGCATATTCTCCCCGGATTAGCACCCTCCCCCGGGAGGACAGGGCTCTGGGATATCCGTCAGCATAACCGGCAGAAATAGTGGCAATGCGGGTGCCCGGTATTTGGGTGACATAGGTAGCTCCATAACTCACTCCCAAACCAGCTTCCACCTCCTTGACATGGATCACATGGCTCTTCCAGGAGAGGGCCGGGCGAAGGGGAAGACGGTCTTTTTGCACCTCCTGGGAGGGATAGAGTCCATAGGTCACGATACCGGATCGCACCATGTCATAGCGATAGTCGTCGAATTCCATGATCCCTGCACTGTTGCATACATGCTTAAGGGGAATCCGCACCCCCTTCTGCTCCAGGGAAGAGACCATCTGATTATATTTCCTCAGCTGCTCCATGCAATAGGTCTTATCCACCTGGTCAGCACAGGAGAAATGAGTAAACATCCCTTCCACAATAAGATTGGGCAGGCCAGCGATGGCAGCCGCCTCCTTCGCATCCTTCTCATCGACCTGAAAACCGATGCGGGTCATTCCTGTATCCAGGGCAAGATGAATCTTGGCTCGCTTCCCCTGGCGTCTGGCCTCCGCATCCAAAAGTTCAGCCGTCCGGAAGCTGTAGATGGTCTGGGTAATATCCCCCTCTACCAGACGGGAATATTGGCGGGGAGAAGTATATCCCAATATCAAAATAGGAAGGCGGATTCCGCTCTCACGAAGTTCCTCCGCCTCCTCCAGGGTAGCCACTGCGAAATAATCCGCCTTGTCCTCCAGATATTTTCCCACCTCTACCGCACCATGGCCATAGGCATCTGCCTTGATCACCGCCAGCAGCTTCACCTCCGGTGCAATTCTCTTCCTCACCTCTGCAATATTATGCCCGATAGCCGACAGAGATATCTCCGCATAGCATCTCAGATACTCATTCATACCTCTTCCTTCTTCCGCTCTTTCTTCGTTTCTGCTTTCGGCAATTCTTCCTTCTTTGCCTTTTTCGTCTCCACTTTCGGCAGCTCTTCCTTCCTTGCCTTTTTCGTCTCCACTTTCGGCAGCTCTTCCTTCCTCTTTCTCCGCTTCCGGCCCTTTCCTACTTCTCTGGCTTGCGAATGGTGGAATGAATGTTCTTCACATCCTTCAGAACCACGTGGGTTCTGGTATCGGAAACCCCCTCCAGACTCATAATCTGCCGGTGAATCTGTTCCAGCTCGGCTGCAGACTTACAGCAGATCTTCAGAAGCAGGTCAAAATCCCCGGTCTGATAATAGCAGGAAACCACCGTATCCATCCCCTTAATGGCGGATGCGAAGTCATCAAAATATCTAGGATTGCCCAGACTGACCTCCATCAAAGCCGTCATATCATTGCCTGTGCGGCTCTCATCTACGATAATGGTATATTCCTTGATCACACCGCTTTCCTCCAGCTTGTGAATCCTCTCGATCACGGCCGAAACGGAGAGATGGATGGTCTTGCTGATATTGGATGCTGTCTCCCGGGCGTTTTTCTTCAATATATTAAGAATGTTATAATCTATATGATCCATCTTCTTCTGCCTCCTCCTGCAAAACCCTGCCTCGTCACCTACTCCTGGGCATGATTCCTGCAGCCACTCTTGTATGATAACTGTTCCGTCCCATCTGTACAGTTATATTTCATGCCACTTACATAGTATAGCAAATTTTTTTTAGAAGTCTAGCATTAGAAGAAAAAATTTTCACCTTTTCCCGCCTGCCCTCTTGGTGGTCAGGAATTGGATCAATATGCCCAGGGTAGCCAGAGCTGCCGTCAGAGCAAGGGCCATATTGGCATTGAGGTCTAACGGAGGCACCGGTGTCCCCAGGGAATGTACCGCATTGACTGCGCCGGTGACAGCAGTGATGGCGATGATGCAGGGCCGGGAGAATTTCACCGCCAGAAGCCCGGCTGCCACGAAGGCCACCAGGGCCAGAACCAGGGCTGCCGCCTTCCAGGCCTCTCCGGAAGGGAAGGGCAGGGTTCGGACAGCTCCAAAGGCGATGGAGCCGCAGAAGATAAATACTCCCGCCAAATAGAGCTTAAAAGCCAGCAAGGCCAGCACCAGGCCAGCTGCAATTCCAATGGCAGCCGGAAGATAGGCATCTGTCTTCCAAGCCAGGGAGGTCAGCACAAAACCCAGGCTAAAGCCCGCCAGGAAGCCAATCACAGATACCCAGAACTTCAGCAGCTTATATCCCAGGAAGCACTGCAGCAGGGATAAGGCAATAGCGAAGACCACCAGCACCTGGTTTATCCTGTCCATAAGACCCTGTATCATGTCAAACATTTCTTCCCTTCCTCCTTCCCATCACAAATAAGGTTTGGGTGTCTTTTCTGTTTAATGAATGGCAGTTACCTGGTAATCCTGATCCTCCACGGCTTTCTTCAGCACTTGATCCTCCACCTCTGCCGTCAGCTCCAGGACAGCAGTGCCCGTCTCATGGCTCACCACCGCTTCCTTCACCTCCGGAAGAGCTTCCAGACACTTTTTCACCCTTGCCTCGCAATGTCCGCACATCATTCCCTTGATCTCCATCGTTTTTTCCATCTTCATCGTATTCTTCTCCTGTTCTGCGGCTCCAACCGCTGTATTCCCTTGCTTTCCTGCCGGATCCCCCTGCTTTCCTGCCGGATTTCCCTGCTTCCTTTCTGGATTCCCGGCTTCTCTCTCGATACCCTTGAGGCTCTCCCTGTCTTGTCTCTCCCGGACATCCCTGCCGCCATTTGCTTCCCTTCTCTTCTGCCGCCTCCTGTCTCTGCCGGTATCATAGAGGGAAAAGAGGTTGAGCCGCAGAGCATTGCTAACGACACAGAAGCTGGACAGGCTCATGGCAGCAGCCCCGAACATGGGATTCAGCTGCCAGCCGAAGAGGGGAATCCAGACTCCCGCTGCCAAGGGAATGCCGATTACATTGTAGAAAAATGCCCAAAAGAGGTTCTCGTGAATATTGCGCAGGGTAGCCCGGCTGAGGCGGATAGCCGCCGGTACATCGCTGAGACGACTCTTCATCAAAACAATATCCGCTGCATCAATGGCGATATCCGTACCTGCCCCGATGGCGATCCCCACATCGGCCCGGGTCAGAGCCGGAGCATCGTTGATGCCATCTCCCACCATGGCCACCTTGCCCTCTTCCTGCAGTCGGCGGATCACTGCCTCCTTGCCCTCCGGTCTTACCCCTGCAATGACCTGATCCACACCGGCCTGGGCTCCGATGGCTTTGGCCGTGCTCTCATTGTCACCCGTCAGCATCACCACCCGGATTCCCATATTCTGCAGCTCCCGGATAGCCTGGGGACTATCTTCCTTGATGACATCTGCCACCGCCAAGATACCGATGAAAGTTCCGTCACTGGCGAAGAATAGGGGGGTTTTCCCATTTTTTGCATACTCTTCTGCCTTTTTCGCCGCTTGGGGAGGAATCACCGCCTTTTCCCTAAGGAAGAGAAGATTGCCTCCGGCCAGCTCCCGGCCCTGCCAGACTCCCGTCAGTCCATTGCCGGGAAGCGCCTGGAAATTCTCCGCTTCTCCCCCTGCCAGCCCCCTTTCCTCTGCCAGGGCCAGAACGGCGCGAGCCAGGGGATGCTCACTTCTTCGCTCCAAAGCAGCAGCCATTTCCAGCAATTCTTCTTCGGTCACCCCCTCCGCCGGACTGATATCCGTCACCTTGGGCTGACCCTGGGTAATGGTTCCCGTCTTATCCAGGGCGACAACCTGCACTTTCCCAGCCTCTTCCAGAGAGCTGGCGGTTTTGAACATGATACCATGCCGAGCTCCCAGGCCATTGCCCACCATAATGGCAACAGGGGTGGCCAAGCCCAGGGCACAGGGACAGCTGATGACCAGAACCGAAATAGCCCTAGCCAGGGCAAAGCCCACCTCCTTCCCTGCCAAAAGCCAGATAAGAAGGGTCAGAAGAGCGATGAGGAGGACTGCCGGAACGAAGATGCCGGACACCCGGTCAGCTATCTTGGCAATAGGAGCCTTGGTAGCCGCCGCATCACTGACCATCTGAATAATCTGGGAAAGAGTAGTATCTTCTCCCACCCGTGTGGCCTGACAGCGAAGGTAGCCGGATTGGTTGACGGTGGCAGCGGATACCTGATCTCCCACCTCCTTGTCCACCGGTATGCTCTCCCCAGTCAGAGCCGCCTCATTGACGGCACTGGTCCCCTCCAGAACCAAGCCGTCCACAGGGATATTCTCCCCCGGTCTTACCACAAATTGGTCGCCGACCCTGACCTGCTGAATCCGAACCTCGGTTTCCTTGCCCTCCCGCAAAACCCTGGCTGTCTTGGGAGCCAGCTTCATCAGACTCTTCAGGGCATTGGTGGTCTTTCCCTTGGAGTGAGCTTCCAGCATCTTGCCCACAGTAATAAGGGTCAGGATCATGGCGGCGGATTCAAAATAAAACTCATGCATATAGGCCATCACCGCTTGGCTGTCCTGCCTCATCTGGGCATCTGTCATGGCAAAAAGCACATAGAGACTATAGCCAAAGGAGGCTCCGGCACCCAGGGCCACCAGAGTATCCATATTGGGAGCTTTATGAAGCAAGCTCTTGAAGCCGCTGATGAAAAATCTCTGGTTAATGACCATCACTGCCACTGTCAGCAGAAGCTGAACCAGCCCCATAGCTACATGATTCCCCTGTAATTGGGGCGGCAGAGGCCAGCCCCACATGGTATGTCCCATGGACACATACATAAGGGGGAGCAGCAGACAAAGGGAGGCGCACAGACGCTTCTTCAGCAGGGGCGTTGCCTTATCCTCCAGCAGATCCTCATAATCCAAAGCTGCAGCCCCTCCCGATGCCGGAGCCTGCCCCCTTTCCGCCTTGCGGGAGGCCCCGTAACCGGCTTCCTCCACCGCCCGGATAATCTCCTCCGGAGCTGCAGACCCCTCCACTCCCATGGAATTGGTCAGAAGACTCACCGAGCAAGAGGTAACCCCCTCCACCTGGGATACAGCCTTCTCCACCCTGGCACTGCAGGCAGCACAGCTCATTCCTGTCACCCTATATTGTTCCATACTTTCCTCTTTTCCGCCACATCCATCCCCCTGTGCATCCACAAAGAGACTATCGGCTCCTCCATCCCCTCATGCGCTTCCGCCAAGGGACCATCGGCTCCTCCATCCCCTCATGAGCTTCCGCCAAGGGACCATCGGCTCCTCCATCCCCTCATGAGCTTCTGCCAAGGGACCATCGGCTCTTCCATCACTTCATCAACTTTTGCAATAGCGTAACCAGCTCATCAATCACCTCATCGTTGCCCCGGCGGATATTGTCCGCCACACAGGTTCGAATGTGGTTGGTCAGCAATACCTTATTAAAGCTATTCAATGCCGCATTCACCGCTGCCACCTGAACCAAAATATCCGTACAATAAGCATTGCGGTCCAGCATACCCCGGATCCCCCGCACCTGCCCCTCGATACGGCTCAGACGATTCTGCAGATCCTTATACTCCTTCTCCGACCTCTCCTTGGTCCTCCGACAACACTCACAAGAGCCCTCCGCCTGCACCACCATCTCTTCATCCTCCCTATCCATAACCCATCCCTCCCTTTCCTACCCCCCCACTTCCCACTCCCCACTCCCCACTATCCACTATCCACTATCCACTATCC
>CAVJHW010000056.1:0-15661 GCA_963649395.1 Coriobacteriaceae bacterium
AAATGCATACAGGGATGTGCATTTCCTATTATTTCTATATTGAAGGGGTGCTGTTATGGCTTTTTCCAGCTTATTTTTCCTATTATTCTTTCTACCCTTGTTTCTCTTGTTTTATTTTCACGCAGCTGGCATAAAAGGCAAGAACAGAACTCTTCTCATCTTCTCTCTGGTCTTTTATGCCTGGGGAGGGCTTCGCTATGTGGTCCTTCTCCTGCTGATGTCCGCCATCGCCTACTTTTGGGGCCGCAGGATCCAGGAAGCGACGAATCCTTCCCTACGGAAGGGTTTTCTTATCCTCTCTGTCACCCTTTTTCTGGCAGTCCTGGGCTTTTTCAAGTATACCGGCTTCCTGCTGGGGAATTTCGGTTCTCTGGTTGACCAGAATTCCTTTCTGCTGAAGCTGGCTCTTCCCCTGGGGATCTCCTTCTATACCTTTAAGCTGATCTCCTACGTGGCAGATGTCTATCACCAGCGAGTGGAAGCCGAAACCAGCTATCTGGATCTGCTTTGCTATGTCGCCATGTTCTTCAACGTAGTCCAGGGACCTATCGTCCGCTACAGTGACCTGAAGGAGGACTACTATCATCGAAAGTTTTTATATAATGATATCACAACGGGCATCTACCGCTGCTGTCTGGGCCTTATGAAAAAGGCAGTCCTGGCGGATCATTGCGGAGCCTTGGCGGATTCTCTTCTTCCCCTTGGCACAGACATTTCCACAGTTCCGGTGAACGGCGTCTGGCTGGGCTCCCTGTGTTATATGCTCCAGATCTATCTGGACTTTGCAGCTTATTCCGATATTGCCATCGGCCTTGCCCGAATGTGCGGTTTTCATTTTGGAGAGAACTTTAATTATCCCTATATGGCTCGATCCGTCAAGGACTTCTGGCGCAGATGGCATATCTCCCTCTCCAGCTTCTTTCGGGATTATGTCTACATTCCCCTGGGGGGAAACCGGGTATCCCCCGGGAAAATGATCCGGAACCTGCTGGTGGTATGGGCTCTGACCGGGCTCTGGCATGGGGCCAGCTGGAATTATGTCCTTTGGGGGCTCTACTTCTTCCTATTCATTATGATAGAGAACCGATGGGCTGCGAAAGGAAAAAAAGCCCTGCCCTCTCTTCTTGCCCATGTAATTACTTTATTGATTCTCTTTATCAGCTGGATCATCTTCCGTTTCGAGGATTTCTCCAGCCTGGGAACGGCCCTCAAGGGACTCTTTGGTCTCAACCACAATGCCCTGACCGGATCCACGGTAGTCATTAGCTTCAGCAATAACATTTTCTTCCTGCTTTTGGCTGTGCTGGCCTGCACGCCTTGCTTCAGGAAGCTCATGACTCTGATTGAGGCAAAATGCCTGAACCGCACACAAGCCTCTGCAACCTATTACCGGCTGCGAATCCTGCTGGCTGCTGTCTTCTTTCTTCTGGCCTTGACCGCCATGATCGGAAACAGCTATACACCATTTTTATATAATCAGTTTTAAGGGGAAGATATCATGGTTCAACAAGATGACCTCCGCAGGACAGGCGGAGGAAGGAAGGAGGCCGATGACCTCCGTACAAGAAAAAGGAAGCAAAAACTTCGCAAGAAATGGAATCTTCGCTTTATCCAGGTCTTTCAGATCCTGGGTATCGTCCTGTTTGTACTGGGACTTTTGCTGCCTCTGCGCCCGAAGATCTCAGAGCTGGAAAAGCGAGAGCTGGCCTCCTTCCCCTCCTTCTCCCTGGCAAAGGTCTGGGACGGTTCCTATTTTGCCGATATCAGCACCTGGTATTCTGACTCCTACCCCTTCCGGGAGACCTTTCTAAGTCTTGGCTCCCTGATGGAAAGTAGCTACGGAATCCATACCCAGGAGATTCATGGCAATGTACAGACGGCCGACGAGATACCGGATGCCGCAGTAACTCCGGCGCCCCTTCGCCAGCTGACCCCCACCCCTACCGGAGTGATTACACCGGATCCGGTGGACACCACCGAGACCCTAACCCCAACGGCAACTCCAACGGCGACCCCAACGCCCTCGCCTACCCAGGACGGCACCCTGCACGATGCCCCGGAGGTGGCCGGAGCCGTCTATATCGTTGACAATCGGGGCTTTGAGATCTATTACTTTAATCTAGGCGGCGCCGATGCCTATGCTTCCATGCTGAATACGGTCAAAGCCACCCTGGGCAGCCAGGTGAAGGTCTACGATATATTGGCTCCCACTAATTTCAGCGTTTGCCTGGACGAATCCATCCAGGAGAGTATCGGCGGTTCCAGTGCCTCCGACGCCTTTTCCTACATTGATAGTATGCTGGATCCGACGATCCAGCAGGTTCCGGTCCTGGACACCCTGATCAGTCACAATGCGGAATATATCTACTATAACACGGACCACCACTGGACAGCCCTGGGAGCCTATTATGCTTACCGGCAATTCTGCTCTGTCAAGGGAGTGACTCCCCACGACCTGACTGATTTTACAGAAGTCTCCTACAGTGGCTTCCTGGGAACCTTTTATTCTTATTCCAATCAATCCGAGGCCCTGGCCAACAATCCGGATACCGTATATGCCTATATTCCCAAGGGAACCAATGAGGAAACCGTTACCGATCCGGATGGAAGCTCCTATACCCTCAGGATCATCAACGATATGACAGACAGCAGTGCCGGTTCCAAGTACAGCTCCTTCCTAGGAGGTGACAATGCCCTTACCAGCATTCACAATCCCAATGTCACAGACGGCTCTGCCTGCCTTCTGATCAAGGAATCCTATGGCAATGCCTTTGCCCCCTTCCTGGTGGATCATTATGAAAATACCTACATTGTAGATTATAGATATTATTCCGGGAACCTGACCAGCTTTATCTCGGAGCATCAAATCTCCGACGTCATCTTCCTGAATAACTCAGACGCCCTGTCCGAGGCCAATTCCGACAGCATGCTGATGCTCTTTCAATAGAACTCCCAGGAGCATCGGCGCAGCCAAAGAAGGCAGCTGCAAGCGCACACAAGATGCGAAGCAGCTGCCTTTTCTTCTTTTTTTCTTCTTTCTTCTTTTGTCCCTGTCATCCCCCTGTTATCCCAGGGCACTCCTTATCTCCTCCTCCAATTCCTCCTCATCCATGACTCCCACAAGGGAAGCCTTCAGTTCTCCATTTTTGAAAACCAAGAAGGCGGGTATGGAGAAAACCCGATATTGCCGGGCCAAGTCGGGGGACTGGTCTACGTTGCATTTGCAAAACTTCACATCCGTCATAGACTGGGACAGAGCTTCGACCACCGGAGCCATGACCTTACAGGGATTGCACCAATCTGCATACATATCTACCACCACGCTGCCTGCTGCCTCTGCTACCTCTCGGGCAAAATTCTCTTCCTTTACTAAGATCACCATAGCTTCTTCCTCCTTTTCTCTTATATTTTGGTTACACGGATTGTTCCGTGCTACGCACTCACACAATCCATATTTTACCAGTGTACAGTTTTCCCTCCAGCCTACCTCCGCCCGGGACAGCGGGCGGACAGCTTGCAGATAGGATTCCCCCTAGAGGAGAATCGCTCTTCATATTCCGTCATCACATTCCCGGCATTCCATCTCGGATCCCCATGCAGGTCATAGGTGCAGATCTCCAATTCCCAACCCCGCTCTCTGACCTCCTCCAGGGAAAAATCGAAGAGGGAGCGATTGTCTGTCTTGAATTCCAGGAGTCCCCCCACCGGAAGGATTCTCTCATAGCGTTCCAGGAATTCCCCCGAGGTCAACCGGCGCTTGGCATGGCGATCCTTGGGCCAGGGATCGGAGAAATTCAGGTAGATCTTCTGCAATTCTCCCTCTGCGAAGACCTGGGGCAGGTCGCGGGCATCCATCCGCAGGAAGCAGAAATTCCCAGGATCCTCTCTCTCCTGGTTCTCCTTTTGGCTCTCCGCCTTTTGAATGGCACGAATCAGGACACTGCTGTACATTTCGATTCCTATATAGTTGATATCCGGATGCAAGGAAGCCATATCCATCAGGAATCGCCCTTTTCCCATGCCTATCTCCACATGGATGGGATGGTCATTGCCAAAGTAGTCCTTCCACCTCCCCCTCCATATCTCCGGCTCCTGTACACAGAAGGGACTTTCTGCGATAACCTCTCGAGAACCGGGTATATTCCTCAGCCGCATGATCCAGCTCCCCCCTCTGCCTTGCCTATCTTCCTTCCCTGCCGGGGAAGAAAGGCGGTATGCAGAGCCTGCTCCTTCATATTCTGGCCTATCACCACATAGATACCTCGCTTGACTTGACTGGGGCGTATGGTCATGGCATCCCGGGAGCAATTCACCTCATACCAATTGCCCTCCAGATCCTGAATGTGTCCCTTCATGCGCAAAACAGTTCCAAAGGAATCATCCTCCATCAAATGGGTCAGCCGCTCTCTCAGATCTGCCTGATCCCGGCAGAGATCTGCCATAATTTTCGCCTCAAAGATCTCATCATGCCGCATCCATTCCCTCTTATGCTCCAGGATACAATAGCCACTTTCCTGAAAGCGGTGAAAATCCTCATCGGTCAGCTCCTCCCAGGGCTTGGTACAGACATCCTCCCCGAAGCTTCTGCTGCTGCCATGGTCTGCCATCAATGCATTGATCTGGTTCAAAGTCTCCTCTACCTGGGCAGGATCAAAGAGCTGGGTCTTGCTCATAATCACCTGACCGGCTGCCAGCAGCTGCGAAAACATCAGATATAGGGCTTCCTCGGACAGATGGTCCAGATGGGCGTCCACAATCGTCAGGATGCTACCGATCTTACAATAATTCCGGACCTGATCCGAGGCCATAGTGGAGAAGAATTCATCCACATCATAGATGCCGGAGGGCTCCACCAGGATCCGGTCGCAGCCCTTCAAGGCTCCTGCCACCAGCATATCCTGGAACATCTGCTTGCCCTTGCAGCACATGCAGACACCGGACAGATCACTGACGCCGCAATCATCCTCCTTCAGAAAAAGCTTGTCTATCCCTACACTGCCGAATTCATTCTCGATGACATGAACCTTCTGTCCCTGTTTGGTCAGATACTCGATATATTTATGAATAAAAGTCGTTTTCCCCGAGCCTAGAAAACCTGTGATCAAATCCACCTTGACCATACTTCACTCCTTCCCGGATTGTCTGTCCACTCCTGTTGCCTGCTTCCTCTGCCCCTGCCATCCGAAAGACTCTCTTCTAGGGTCTCTTCTAAGGTCTCTCTTCTAAGGTCAATATAGCACGAAAGCCCCCACCTGACAACCAGCAAATTTTTCCAAACTATCCGCTTTTTTTGCATTTTGTTGCAGAAAAATGCCTCCAATTTTTATGGAATATTACACTAGATTTTTATAAAATCATGGGTATATAATAGGCAATGATTAAAATGATGTTGTCGGAGGTGAAGATATGGATTCTGTAATCAGCAAATTATCTGAGATAGAAGTGGCCGCATCCCGGATCATGGATGGAGCTGCCAACCAGAAGAAGCTTCTGGATCAGGATCAGGAAAAGCGAATCGAGGAATATGATGCCCAGATTGACAAGAAGACGGAAGAAGAGCTCTCCCGTCTCCGTCAGGATCTGTCCTCTTCCAGAGATAAGGAGCTGCAGAAGCTGGAGCAGCGATCCCAGGAGGCTTTGCAAGCCCTGGAAGCCTATTATCATGAGAACCATGCGGCACTGGCCCAGCAGATTTATGAAAAAATAGTAAGGAAGTGATTATTTGCGAGGTTTAATGTCCTACAGCGGATTGACTACCAAGATCCGAGCCATGCAAAGCCGCCTCCTGACTCCGGACAACTTCCGGGAGATCGTGGAACTGCCCAATGTCCCTGCAGCCGTTGCCTACCTGCGACAAAAACCCTCTTACGCGGAGATATTCTCCTCGGTGGAGGATAGCCAGCTGCACAGAGCCAAGATCGAGCAGATGCTGCGGCAAAGCGTCTACCATGATTTCACCAAGTTATACAACTTTGCCAGCCTGCGGCAGCGGCAATTTCTGGATCTGTATTTTATGCGCTACGAAATCTATTTTCTCAAGGTTTGCCTGACAAATATCTTCGATCACCGCAACGTTCCCCTGGATCTGTCGGCCTTCGAGGACTTCTTTACCAGCCATTCCGACCTGGATTTCCAGCTGCTGACGGCTTCCTCTACATCGGAGGAATTCGTATCCCGCCTGAAGGGTTCCCAATATTATGAACCCTTGATGACCCTTCAGAATATGGACCAACCCACTCTGTTTGACTATGAGATGGCCTTGGATCTCTATTACTTCCGCAAGCTGTGGAAGGACAAGGATAAGGTGGCGGAGCCTGTCCCCTCCGGCGGTCTGACCAAGATTCTTGGTTCCAAATTCGATATGTTGAATATCCAATGGATCTATCGCTGCAAGCGCTACTACCATATGGATCATGCAGACATATATGCTCTCCTGATCCCGGTCAACTACCGGATCAGCAAGCAGGAGATTACAGAAATGGTAGAGTGCGAGAACGCAGATGCCTTGGTAGCATTGATCAGTCGCTGCTATTATGCCAAACGCTACAAGGATTTTAACCAGGACGCTCTGGAAGCCATCTATACTGAGACTTTGAAGTATATTCTAAGCTCCGGCTCCCGGCAGGATCCCTATTCCGTTACTACCGTTTATTCCTACCTCTACCACAAGGAGCATGAGGTGGATCGACTGATCATAGCGCTGGAATGCGTGCGGTATCGGGTGGCCCCGGCGGAGGCCATGACCCACGTAGACTGTCGCTGACATTAATGAAACCCGGAGGTGGTGAAGGATGATTGTTAAGATGAAGTTTCTTAGTATCACCGGTCCCAAAGCGGATATTGACCGCGTCGTAGATCAATATCTATCCAAATATGAGATCCATCTGGAAAATGCACTGGCCGAATTAAAGACCGTACAGAGTCTTACGCCCTACATTCAGATCAATCCCTACAAGGAGACCCTGAAGCTGGCGGAGGATTATACAGAGCTTCTCCCGGATTCCGACCGGAGGACCGGCAAGGCCATGTCCCTGCAGGATGCAGTAAATTGCGTCGAGCAGACGGATCATACACTGGCCAAGCTAAGAGAAGAGCGCAGCGGCCTGGAAGCCAGCTGCAAGAAGTATCAGGATCTGGCTGACAAGATTGAGCCCTTCCAGGATCTGCCCTGCAGCCTGTCTGCTCTTTTGGATTTTCAATTTATCAAGTTTCGTTTCGGCAAGATCCCAAAGGAGTATTTTGCCAAATTTGAAAATTATATCTACGAGAATACAGATACCGTATTTTACCGCTGTCACTCAGATTGCTGCTATGTCTGGGGCATCTATTTCTGTCCCAGAGACCAGATTCACAAGATTGATGCTGTCTATGCCTCCATGCATTTCGAGCGGATCTATCTGCCCAATGAATACGAGGGAACGCCGGAGGAAGCCCACCACAAGCTTCAGTCGGCCATTGCGCAAACAGAAGCACAGATCACAGAGTGTGATAGCAAGATGTCGGACTATCTGCTGACCCATGGAGACGAACTGGTAGGAGCCCGGGACAAGCTGACCAGCCTGTCAGAGAATTTCGATGTTCGCAAGCTGGCCGCCTGCACCAAGTCCTCCTCGGAAACCTTCTATATTATGTGTGGTTGGATGGCAGCCCAGGACGCGGACTCCTTCCAGAAGGAAATCGCGGACGATCCCAACCTCTATTGCTTTGTGGAGGACAACAACAATAATATTCTAAGTCAGCCCCCCACCAAGCTGAAGAACCCCCGTTTCTTCCAGCCCTTTGAGATGTTTGTCAAGATGTATGGCCTGCCAGGCTATCGGGAATTTGACCCCACCATCTACCTGGCCATCACCTATTCCTTTATTTTCGGAATTATGTTCGGGGATGTGGGACAGGGCCTTTGCTTTGTCATCGGCGGCTTCTTGCTCTACCACAAGACCAAAGCCCCTCTTCCGGCTATCATGGGAACAGCAGGTATTTTCTCCACTATTTGGGGATTTATCTTCAACAGTTTCTTCGGCTTCGAGGACTTCTTCCCCTATGAGGCCCTGCTCCATGCCAAGGATGACATGATGACCCTGCCGGGACTGGGGAGTCTGAATGTTGTCTTCGTGCTGGCGATTGCCTTTGGTATGTTCATGATCCTCTTCAACATTATCCTGGGGATCCTGAATGCTGTTCGCCTGAAGGATAAGGAAAATATCTGGTTTAGCCAAAATGCCCTGGCCGGGTTGATTTTCTATGGTTCCATCGTTGCCTTAATCTTCCTGGTCATGTCCGGAAATGGAGGCCTGGATACCCTCCTGCCCATCCTTCTGGCCTTGATTCTTATTTCTCTGGTCATCATCTTCCTCAAGGAGATGCTAAGCCGGATAGCCCAGAAGAAGCGGCCGGCCATTGAGGGAGGCAAGGGAATGTACTTCGTACAGGCCTTCTTCGAGACCTTTGAGACCGTCTTAAGCTTCCTGTCCAACACCCTGTCCTATGTGCGTATCGGCGCCTATGCCGTCAGCCACGTAGCCATGATGCAGGTGGTAATGATGCTGGCCGGGGCCGAGAACGGAGGCAGCCCCAACATGGTGGTAGTCATCCTGGGCAATGCCTTTGTTGCCGCCCTGGAGGGCTTGATGGTTGCCATTCAGGTTCTGCGTCTGGAATACTATGAGATGTTCAGCCGCTTCTACAAGGGAAACGGCAGAGAGTTCAAGCCCTTCCTGAAGAAGAGCAAATAAGCCCCTTGGCGGCTACGACCGTCCCAATAGAGGAAAGCCTGCTGCTATGCACCGAAGGCTTTTGCAGCAGCCGCCGGTAACAATAATTATATATTCATAAAGAGATATCTAAGGAGGAAATGTATTATGTCAACAATGATTCAGATTCTTACAGCTCTTGCCCTGGTATTAAGCATTGTAATTCCTTTTACCTATTATTACCTAGGAAGCCACAACAAGGCTCGTTACAAAAAGACCCTGGGAGTAAATTGTCTGGCCTTTTTCGGCATCCTGGCCGTGGCTTCCATCGTAACCCTGGCCGGTGCTTCCACTGCCTCCGCAGCCGCTGAGGGCATGACCAACGGAGCCGGTATGGGCTTCATCGGCGCTGCTTTGGCTACCGGCCTCTCCGGTATCGGTTCCGGCATCGGTGTGGCCAGCTCCGCCAGCGCAGCCCTGGGCGCCATCAGCGAGGACGGCTCCATCTTCGGTAAGTCCCTGATCTTCGTTGCCATGGCAGAAGGTATTGCCCTCTATGGTCTGATTATTTCCTTCATGATCATCGGTAAGCTTTGATGCCCCTCCCGCAGACCCTGCCGCAGGAGGTAGCCCTATGAAAATGTTTTTAATCAGCGATAATATTGATACACAGACCGGCATGCGGCTTGCAGGGGTGGAAGGTGTCACCGTCCATCAGCGGGAGGAACTCCGAGAGGCTCTGGAGACCGCCTTGGCCGACAAGAGTATCGGCATTATCCTGCTTACTGAGAAGTTCGGCCGTGAATTCCCGGATCTCATCGACGATGCCAAGCTCCGCCATAAGCTTCCCCTGATCATCGAGATTCCGGATCGGCACGGTACCGGGCGAAAAGCGGATTTCATCACATCCTATGTGAATGAAGCGATCGGATTGAAACTATAAGGTAGGTGAAGGAATTGACAACCGAAGAAAAATTAGAGGTTTTTTACAACCATTCCATAGAAATCGCGCAAAGAGAAGCAGAGCGGCTGGTCACCGACCATCAAGCCGCCCTGGATCAGCTATTTTCCGAACACCAGACAAGCAAGCAGCGCCAGAAGGCAGCAGAACTGGAGGCTGAGACAGCCAAGCTGAAGAGAGACAACAACAAGGCCCTGTCCGCCCAGCAGCTTCAGATTAAGAGAACCCTGTCCCTCAAGCATTTGGAGTATAAGGATAAGCTCTTCGCAGAAGCTCAGGAGAAGCTTATGGCCTTCAAGGAAAGTCCTGACTATGTGGATTATCTCTGCCGCAAGATCCAGGCAGCCATAGACTTCGCACCCAAGGATTCCATTGAATTCTTCCTGGATGCCTCCGACGCCGGACTCCGGGAAGAGGTATCCGCCAAGACCGGTGTAGAGATTCAGATCGACCGGGAATCCGTCCTGGGAGGTCTGCGAGCCGTTATTCCGGAACGCCATATCCTCATCGATCATTCCTTTGCATCCATGCTGCAGGAGGAGCGTGATTCTTTCATCTTCGAGGAGGGACACGTCTATGAATGATAAGAAAACAGGAATCATCTATGGGATTAACGGCCCTGTCGTTTATCTAAAGGGCAATACCGGCTTCAAGATGTCAGAAATGGTCTACGTAGGCCGGGAACGTCTGGTGGGGGAGGTCATCGCCCTGACCAAGGACACTACCACCATCCAGGTCTTTGAGGAAACCACCGGCCTGAAGCCCGGTGACACGGTAGAAGCCACCGGCGATGCCATCTCTGTCATTCTGGGACCCGGCATCCTGAACAATATCTTTGACGGGATTGAGCGTCCCCTGTCGGAGATAGCCAAACAATCCGGCAAATATATCACCCGAGGCATCAATGTTTCCTCTCTAAATACGGAGAAGAAGTGGCCTGTGACCATGAAGGTGGCAGTCGGCGATACGGTCATCGGCGGCACCATCATCGCTGAGACCCCGGAGACCCAGAGTATTCTCCACAAATCCATGGTTCCCCCGGATGTGAACCAGGCTACCGTTACCTGGGTGGCCCCGAATGGAGATTATACCATTCTGGATCCCCTGGTCCGCCTTAAGCTCTTTGACGGGTCTGAGCGGGAGATCTGCCTCTGTCAGAAATGGCCCATCCGTATTCCTCGGCCTACAGCCAAGAGATACCCGGCCTGTGAGCCCCTGATTACCGGCCAGAGAATCCTGGATACCATGTTTCCCATCGCCAAGGGAGGCACTGCTGCCATTCCCGGAGGATTCGGCACCGGCAAAACCATGACCCAGCACCAGGTGGCCAAGTGGTCCAACGCCGACATTATTATTTACATCGGCTGCGGCGAGCGGGGCAACGAGATGACCCAGGTATTGGAGGAATTCTCCGAGCTGGTGGATCCCCGTTCCGGCAACCTTTTGATGGATCGGACCGCCCTGATTGCCAATACCTCCAATATGCCGGTGGCAGCCCGGGAGGCTTCTATCTATACCGGATTGACCCTGGCTGAGTATTACCGGGATATGGGCTATGACGTGGCCATCATGGCTGACTCCACCTCCCGTTGGGCCGAGGCTCTCCGAGAGCTCTCCGGACGTCTGGAGGAGATGCCTGCTGAGGAGGGATATCCCGCCTATCTGGCCTCCCGTCTGTCTGCCTTCTATGAGAGGGCCGGCATGATGCAGAACCTCAATGGCACGGAGGGCAGCGTCTCCATCATCGGAGCCGTATCTCCCCAGGGAGGTGACTTCTCTGAGCCTGTAACCATGAATACCAAGCGTTATGTCCGCTGCTTCTGGGGACTGGATAAGTCTCTGGCCTATGCCCGCCATTTCCCGGCCATCCATTGGCTGACCAGCTACAGTGAATACCTGGGAGATTTGGCTCCCTGGTACAAGGACCACGTGAACAAGAACTTTGTAGACTATCGGAACCAGCTGATGGCCCTATTGAACCAGGAAAGCTCCCTGATGGAGATCGTCAAGCTCATCGGGGCGGATGTCCTGCCGGATGACCAGAAGCTGACCATGGAGATTGCCCGGGTGATTCGTCTGGGCTTCCTCCAGCAGAATGCCTTCCACAAGGATGACACCTGCGTGCCCATGTCCAAGCAATTCCTGATGATGGATACCATCCTCTACCTCTATAAGAAGGCCAAGGCTCTGGTTACTATGGGACATCCCATGTCCGTCCTCAAGGAAAGCAATATTTTCGACCGGATTATCTCTATCAAATACGATGTGCCCAATGACCAGCCGGAACTCTTCGACAGCTACCATAAGGCCATTGACGACTTCTACAACGAAGTCCTGGAAAAGAACGCTTAAAGGAGGGAAACAGCAGATATGTCTATTGAATATTTAGGCTTAAGCGAGATCAACGGCCCTCTTGTGGTTCTTGAGGGCGTGGAAAATGTAGCCTACGAGGAGATGGTGGAATTCACCATTGACAACAAGAGCAAGAAATTAGGGCGTATTATCGCCGCCTACGAGGACAAGGCTCTAATCCAGGTCTTCGAAGGCACCGACAATATGTCCCTGAAGAATACAAGAACCCGGCTGACGGGTCACCCCATGGAGATTTCTCTGTCGGAGGAGATCCTGGGACGTACCTTCGACGGCATCGGCAAGCCCATCGACGGCATGGGACCTATTGCTTCGGAAACCAGGGTAAATGTCAACGGACTGCCCCTGAATCCGGTTACCCGCCAATACCCCCGGAACTATATCAGAACGGGAATCTCCGCCATTGATGGTCTGACCACCTTGATTCGAGGCCAGAAGCTGCCTATTTTCTCCGGAAATGGTCTGCCTCACGACAACCTGGCAGCCCAGATCGTCCAGCAGGCCTCCCTGGGAGGGGACAGTGATGAGAAGTTCGCCATTGTCTTCGCCGCCATGGGTGTCAAATATGATGTGGCCGACTTCTTCCGCAAGACCTTCGAGGAGTCCGGGGTCTCCGACCACGTGGTTATGTTCCTGAACCTGGCCAACGATCCGGTGGTAGAGCGTCTGATCACCCCCAAGGTGGCTCTCACCGCTGCAGAATACCTGGCCTTCGAAAAGGGCATGCATATCCTGGTTATCCTGACGGATATTACCTCCTTCTGCGAGGCCATGCGGGAGGTATCCTCCTCCAAAGGAGAGATTCCCTCCCGGAAGGGATATCCCGGCTACCTCTACAGTGAGCTGGCGGCCCTCTATGAGAGAGCCGGCATTGTCCGGGACAATCAGGGCTCTGTCACCCAGATCCCCATCCTGACTATGCCCAACGATGATATCACCCATCCCATTCCTGACCTGACGGGTTACATTACCGAGGGGCAGATTGTATTGGACCGCCAGCTTCACGGCCAGTCCATCTATCCCCCCATCTCCGTCCTGCCCTCCCTGTCTCGTCTGATGAAGGACGGCATCGGCGAGGGGTATACCCGGGCAGACCACCAGGATGTGGCCAATCAGCTCTTCTCCTGCTATGCCAAGGTAGGCGACGCCAGAGCCCTGGCTTCCGTCATCGGCGAGGATGAGCTGTCCGCCCTGGACAAGCAATACCTGATCTTCGGCAGCCAATTTGAGCGCCAATTCATCGGTCAGGGCAGCGACGAAAACCGTTCCATTGAGGATACCCTGAACATCGGCTGGAAGCTCCTGGGACTTCTTCCCAGAGAAGAGCTGGATCGTATCGATACCAAGATTCTGGATCAATATTACAAGCCTGCGGAAGAGACTTCTGGGGACGACCGCAGCTATTGATAAAGGGGGGAATTATATGGATCCCAATACATTTCCTACCAAGGGCAACCTGATACTGGCGAAGAATTCCCTGTCCCTCTCCAAAATGGGATATGATCTGATGGATAAGAAGAGAAATATCCTGATTCGGGAAATGATGGAGCTGATCGACAAGGCCAAAAGCATCCAGTCCCAGATCGACCGTACCTTCCGGGAAGCCTATTCTGCCCTGCAGAAGGCCAACATGGACAATGGCATCAACTATGTGCAGACCATCTCCTATACCGTCCCTGTAGAAGAATCCATCCGGGTCAAGACCCGCAGCATCATGGGGGTAGAGATTCCCCTGACGGAGGCCAGCCCCTCCGGAACCGCCCCCACCTATGCCTTCTACACCACCCGGGAATCCATGGATCAGGCCCGCATCGCCTTCACCAAGGTAAAGGAATTGACCATCGAACTGGCCATGGTAGAAAATTCAGCCTACCGCCTGGCGGTAGCCATCAAGAAGACCCAGAAACGGGCCAACGCCCTGAAGAATATCACCATCCCTCATTATACCCAGCTGGCCAAGGACATCTCCGAAGCGCTGGAGGAAAAGGAGAGAGAGGAATTCACCCGGCTCAAGGTCATCAAAAAACAACAACAGGCGAAAGCATAAAGCTTTCGCCTTTCTTCATGGGGAAAGTGCCGGCAGACAGCCCCCTCTGGGTCCTTCCCTTGCCGGAATATTTTCTGAAAATTAGTCTTTCACTTCTACAATTTCCTGCCCTTGTCAACTCTCCCGGCCAATAATTCGACTTCCTGTTTGTCAAGGTTTTTTATCCGCTTTTTCTCAAAAAGGTGCGATTCGTGAGATGTTACAAAACGTTCGTTCCACTGAATTCTTATGTAAATCAGACTTTTCCACCCTCTTTTTGTGGATAATGTGGATAACTTCGTGTATAAGTCCACTTTTGGCCTGTTTTCAGCCCCTCCCATTGTGGATAACTTTGGGGAAAGCCTTGAATAACTTTGAATAACTCCGAGGGCAAAATTCCCTGCTCCTCGACGTTCTTCCGAATTTGTGCACTATCACGAATTTGATTTTTTTCACACATTTCACACAATAGCGTCCCTCTCCTTCGGCCTAAAAAACGCGGGGGAAGGCTTTTGACACTATAACCAAAGATAGTTCTGCACGGAGGTGACACAGTTGGCGCCATCGGCGGCAGCCGTTACGATCTGACGCAGCTGCTTGGTGCGGATGTCACCGGCTGCGAAGACCCCCGGAAGGCTTGTGACCCCATCTTCCGCGGCCTCGATATAGCCCCCCCCATCCAGCTTCAATTGCTGAAGAAAGAGCTGGTTATTGGGCTGGATTCCCACAGCGATAAAACATCCGTCTACCTGCAAGCGGCTCTTCTGCTGGCTGAGATTATTCACCAGCTGCAGGTGCTCCAGCTGGTCCTTCCCCTCCAGGGCGGTTACCACACTGTTCCAGATAATCTCCACATTAGGCAGGGCCAGCAGATGCTCCTGGAGCAGGGCTGCGGCTCGCAGACTGTCCCGCCGATGAATCAAGTAAACTTTTTTGCAGAGGCGAGCCAGGAAAATGGCATCTTCTACCGCCACATCTCCTCCCCCCACCACCGCGGTTACCTTGTCCTTAAAGAAGGCCCCATCACAGGTGGCACAATAGGAAACTCCCAGACCGCTGAATTCCTCCTCTCCGGCAACCTGCAGCTTCCGATGGCTGGCTCCCGTGGCCAGGATCAGGCTTTTGGCCCGGTACTCCCCCTTCCTGGTTCGTACCCCCTTAATCTCTCCCTCCAACTGCAGCTCCAGGACCTTTTCCCTGGCAAATTGACAGCCCATCCGGTCCGCATGCTCCCGCATGGCATTGCCCAAATCCATGCCGCTGATCCCCGGCAGGCCCGGATAATTGTCCACCTCGTAGGTATTGACCATCTGGCCCCCGCTTACATAGGAAGCCTCCAATACCAGGGTATCCAGCTTGGCTCTTTGGGCATAAATAGCCGCACTCAACCCTGCCGGGCCACCACCTATGATGATTAAATCATATATTTTATCCATGTTCTCTTCCTCCTTCCTTCTTATCCAAATCATCTTAAAAAAATCCCCTGCCACAAGCTCCCATTTACTCCCCTTCCTATTCGGAGGATTTGCCACCTGTGACTTATATTCAACATTCAAAATTTGGTTTGGGTGTCAAAACACCCAAACCTTTGGTTACACGGATTGTTCCGTGCTA
>CAVJHW010000057.1:0-15097 GCA_963649395.1 Coriobacteriaceae bacterium
AGCATGACCAGGCCAAGCAGACCAGTTATTATCAGACTCTCTTTACTTATTTTGAAGAACAATTCAACATGTCACAGGCAGCCAGCAAGATGTATATTCATCGAAGCACCTTTATCAACCGCATGGAACGTATTCAGGAATTAACCCGCTTGAAATTGGAGGATTATGACACCCGGCTCTACCTGGAGCTCTCCTTTCGACTCCTCCGGGAGCAGGAGGAAGAATTCACCTTCCAGATCTATGTCTAAGCCTTCTTCCATGATCTTCCAGGACTGCCTGCACCGTCAGCCTCCCACAGCTGGTAAGAGCCCTTGGAGGCTCTTCCTCCCTTTCGATCTGGTAGAGGAAAGAGGCGTCACTCCCGGGCTCTCCTCACCTCTCGATCAGGTGAAGGAAGAGACCGCTGCGGAGCTTGGGTTCAAACCAGGTGGATTTGGGAGGCATCAAAAGACCTGCATCCGCCACGGCAAAGAGCTCCTTCATAGAGGTAGGATAGAGGGCAAAGGCAGCGGCGCAATCAGTTCGGCAGCGGCGTTCCAGCTCTCCCAGTCCCCGTATTCCTCCGATAAAATCGATTCTCTGATCGGTCTTGGGGTCGTGAATGCCCCAGATGGGCTCCAGAACCTCCCTTTGCAGGTAGGACACATCCAAGCTGCCCACCGGATCCTCCCGGCAGCACTCCGGTCTTACCTGCAGACGGTACCATTCCTCCCCCAGGAGGAAGCCCATCTGTCCTTTTTGAGCCGGACGGTAGGCCTTGTTTCCCACCTTTTCCACCTCAAATGCTCTCTCCAACTTGTGCAGGATCTCCTCCGGCTTATTCCCGTTGAGATCCTTCAAGACCCGGTTATAATCCAGAATCAGCAGCTCATCCTCCGGAAAGAGAACCGAGAGAAAATAATTAAATTCCTCCTGACCGCTGTAATCCGGATGCTCCTTCCGTCTCTTCAGGGAAACTGCCACTGCGGAAGCAGCCCGATGGTGACCATCCGCAATATAGGTATGGGGCATGGCAGCAAAGCAGTCGGTTAAGGCTGCCATCTGGTCTGCCTGATCTATCACCCAGACCCGGTGACGAATTCCATCCTCAGATAGGAAATCCGCTGCGGCAGGCCTCTCCTTCTTCACCGACTCCAGGATCTCCTTCACACAGGCCTGGGAAGGATAAGCCAGGAAAATCGGTCCCGTCTGGGCACTGCAGGCATCTACATGGCGGATGCGATCCTCCTCCTTGTCTTGGCGGGTATTCTCATGCTTTTTCACCACACCATTTCTGTAATCATCCACGGAGGAGCAGGCCACCAGTCCTGTCTGAACCCGGCCATTCATAGTCAGCTCATAGATATAATAGCAGGGGCTCGGATCCTGGAGGAAGATTCCCTCCTCCCTCATCTGGCCCAGCATCTGGTCCGCCTTTTGATAGACACAGGGAGCATACATGTCCTGATCCTCCGGAAATTGGGTCTCCGGCCGGTCAATACGCAGAAAGGACAGGGAATCCCCTGTCACTTTCTGCCTGGCCTCCTGGCGATTATATACATCATAGGGCAAAGCTGCCACCCGGGCTGCCACCTCCCTGCTGGGTCGAAGGGCCCGAAAGGGTCTTATCTCAGCCATATCTTACCTTTCCTTTGTCGTGGTGCCGTCCCTCGACGACATGGGATTACTTTACGATACGAACTCGCAGCACGCCGTCGATGGCTTCCAGAGCCTTCACAATCTCTTCCGTCGCCGGGGTCTCCAGATCAATCAGGGTATAAGCGTAATTCTCCTTGCTCTTGTTGGTCATATTGGCAATATTCACTCCTGCGTCGCCGATGACCTTGGTAAATTGATTGATCATATTCACAATATTTCTGTGATTGATAGCGATACGGCCCTCCGCACTGCAGATACCCATATCACAATTGGGATAGTTCACAGAATTACGGATATTGCCATTCTCAATATAATTGCGGATCTCCTTCACAGCCATGATCGCACAATTATCCTCTGCCTCCTCCGTAGAGGCCCCCAGATGCGGGGTAATCAGGGTGCCCTGCACACCTGCTACCGTGGGATTGGCAAAATCTGTGACATATTTCTTCACCTTGCCGGACTTAAGAGCCTCCACCAGGGCTGTCTCATCTACCAGGATATCCCGGGCGAAGTTCAGGAGTACCACTCCCTCCTTCATCTGAGCGATGGCTTCCTTGCCGATCATTCCCTTGGTGCTGTCGGTCAGGGGTACATGAATGGTGATATAATCGCAATCCCTGTAAATATCATTGACATCCTGGATATGGTGGATAGACCGAGACAGATTCCAGGCTGCATCTACGGAAATATAGGGGTCATAGCCATAGACATCCATGCCCAGGTGGGTGGCGGCATTGGCCACCAGCTGGCCGATGGCTCCCAGACCGATGATTCCCAGCTTCTTACCGCTGATCTCACAGCCGGCAAACTGCTTCTTCTGTTTCTCAGCCAGCTTGCCTACATCCGGGTTATCCTCCTGGCTTCTGACCCATTCCACACCACCGACGATGTCACGGGAAGCCAGCAGCATCCCAGCCAGCACCAGCTCCTTCACCCCATTGGCATTGGCACCAGGGGTGTTGAAGACAACGATGCCATGCTCCGCGCACAATTCCAGGGGAATATTGTTGACCCCTGCCCCGGCTCTTCCTACCACCAGCAGCTTCTCCGGCAGCTCCATATCATGCATTTTGGCGCTTCTCACGAGGATGGCATCTGCCTCCTCAATCTTGTCTGTTTGCTTATAATCCTCGTTGAATTTCTGAAGGCCTACCTCTGCGATAGGGTTCAGGCAGCTATATTGATACATTACAGGTTCTCCTCTTCAAACTTCTTCATAAATGCAACCAGGGCTTCCACCCCCTCCATGGGCATGGCATTGTAAATGCTGGCTCTCATGCCCCCTACGGTGCGATGGCCCTTCAGGTTCTCCAGCCCGGCCTCCTTGGAAGCCTTCACGAACTTGGCATCCATATCCGCGTCTCCGGTCACAAAGGGAACATTCATCAGGGAACGATCTTCCTTCACCACGGTACCATGGAAGAGACGGCTGGAATCCAGGAAGTCATAGAGGAGCTGCGCCTTCTTCTCATTGCGCTCCTTCATAGCCGACAAACCGCCCATCTTCTTCAGCCATTGGAAGACCTTTCCGCAGATATAGATGCAATAGCAGTTGGGGGTATTGTACAGAGAGCCTGCATCTGCCTGGGTCTTGAACTTCATCATGGTAGGCGTTCCTTCCAGAACATCGTCTGTGATCAGATCCTCCCGAACAATAGAGATAACCATACCGGCAGGCCCGATATTCTTCTGCACGCCACCGTAGATGATGCCATATTGCTCCACATCCACCGGCTCTGACAGGAAGCAGGAGGATACATCCGCCACCAGAAGCTTGCCCTTGGTATTAGGCAGCTTCTTATATTTGGTTCCATAAATGGTATTATTTTCACAAATATAGACATAATCCGCATCCGGGCTGATGGGCAAATCCGAGCAATCCGGAATATAAGAGAAGGTCTTATCCTCAGAGGAAGCGATCTTATTGGCCTTGCCAAACTTCTGAGCTTCCTGCCAGGCCTTCTTGGCCCATTGACCCGTCACGATATAATCCGCCACCCGGTTCTTCATCAGATTCATGGGAATCTGGGCAAATTGCAAGGACGCACCTCCCTGCAGAAAGAGTACCTTGTAATGGGAGGGAATGTTCATCAAATCTCTCAGATCCGCCTCCGCTTCCTGGATGATCTGATCAAACATCTTAGAACGATGGCTCATCTCCATAACAGACATGCCACAGCCCCGGTAATCCAGCATCTCCTCCTGTGCCTCTCTCAAGACCTCCTCCGGCAGCACTGCCGGCCCGGCCGAAAAATTATATACTCTGCTCACGATTTCATCCTCCTAGCATGTTCATCCTATCGCACGACACAAACATCATAAACCTTTGTTATTTTAATGTCAATACACTGTCTCAGATATCCGACGCATCAAAGACCTGACTGTTGTCTTGGCCTGCCGGAACCATGGGAAATACCTTGTCGTCACAGTCGATCTGGCAGTCAATGACCACCGGTGCCCGCAGAGCAATGGCCTTCTCCAGAGCCGGTCCGAATTCTTCCTTCTTGGTCACCCGGATACCGGTGGCTCCCAGGGCCTCCGCTACCTTGACAAAATCCACCTTATCCTGAAGGATGGTATGAGAGTATCTCTTTCCATAGAAAAGGGTCTGCCATTGCCGAACCATCCCCAGCACGTGATTATTGATCACCACCTCAATCACCGGAATATTATAGCGAGCCAGGGTAGCTATCTCATTCATGTTCATACGGAAGCAGCCGTCTCCTCCTACATTGATGACAATTTTGTCCGGTCGTCCGCATTGGGCTCCCATGGCTGCCCCCAGGCCATATCCCATGGTTCCCAGACCCCCGGAGGTCAGGAAGGTGCGGGGAGAGGTATATTGGTAATATTGAGCCGCCCACATCTGATGCTGGCCTACATCCGTGCAGATAATGGCATCCCCCTTGGTGGCCCGATAGATTTCCTCAATAATATAGGGTCCCGTCAGGTCATCCTTCGCGTAGGACAAAGGATAGGCTTCCTTCATCTTGGCAACCTCTGCCAGCCACTCCCTGCCATCCTTTTGCTCAATGCGGGGCAGAAGCTCCTGCAATACTTCCTTCAAATCCCCGACCACACTGCCGGATACGATCACATTTTTATTAATCTCCGCCGGATCTACATCCAGCTGAAGGATCTTAGCCTGCCGGGCAAAGGACTTGGGACTGCCCACATCCCGGTCGGAGAAACGAGCTCCCAGAACAATCAGGAGGTCGCAGGCATACATGCCCAGATTGGAGGTCTTGGTTCCGTGCATGCCCAGCATACCGGTATAGAGGTCGTCCGTTGCGGGAAATGCCCCCTTTCCCATCAAAGAATCACAGACAGGGGCCTGAATTCTGTGGGCCAGCTCTCTTACCTCCTCAGAAGCTCCGGAAATGATCGTACCGCCTCCCACGAACAGATAGGGCTTTTTGGCCTGGTTGATCATGTCCACCGCCCGATCCAGATCTTGGGCGGTCAGCTTGCGGGTCTCAGGCAGGATCTTCTCTGGTTCTTTGTAGGTATATTCCGTAGTGGCGGCCGTGACATCCTTGGTCACATCCACCAGAACCGGACCGGGACGTCCGCTTTTGGCGATGGTGAAGGCCCGGCGGAGGGTATCTGCCAGGGATTCAATATTCTTTACGATCATGCTGTGCTTGGTGATGGGCATAGTCACACCCGCTATATCAATCTCCTGAAAGCTATCCTTGCCCAGGAGGGACTTGCCCACATTGGCCGTAATGGCCACCAGGGGAACGGAATCCATAAAAGCCGTAGCGATCCCTGTTACCAGATTAGTGGCCCCCGGGCCACTGGTGGCCATACAGACCCCCACCCTGCCGGTTGCTCTGGCATATCCGTCTGCCGCATGGGAAGCCCCCTGCTCATGGGAGGTGAGGATATGGCGAATCTCCGGATGTTTGTACAATTCATCATAGACATTCAAAATGGTGCCCCCGGGATAGCCAAAGACCGTATCCACTCCCTGCTCCTTCAGACATTCAATAATAATCTGTGAACCGTTTAATTGCATGCGCTCTTACTCCCTTCTTCAGCCTTCCTTTGGCAGCTCCAGAACGGCTCCCCGATTGGCAGAGGTCACCATTCTGGCATATCTAGCCAGATATCCGGTAGTAACATTGGGTTTTCTGGGGGTCCAGGCAGCTTTCCTGCGGGCCAATTCTTCCTCAGATACCTTGAGCTCCAGGCGGCATTCCGGAATATTGATCGAGATCAGATCTCCTTCCTCCACCAGGGCGATAGGTCCCCCTACTGCTGCCTCCGGACTCACATGGCCGATGGAAGCTCCCCGAGATGCACCGGAAAAACGTCCATCCGTGATTAAGGCTACGGTAGAACCCAAGCCCATACCTGCAATCGCAGAGGTAGGATTCAACATTTCCCTCATGCCCGGTCCTCCCTTGGGTCCCTCATAGCGGATAACCACCACGTCACCGGCCACAATCTTGCCTCCCTTAATGGCCGCAATGGCATCCTCTTCACAATCAAATACCCGAGCCGGTCCCTCGTGAACCATCATCTCCTGGCAGACCGCAGACCGCTTGACCACACCGGTATCCGGGGCAAGATTCCCCTTGAGAACGGCGATTCCGCCGGTTTTACTATAGGGATTATCCAGGGGGCGGATGACCTCCGGATTCCGATTCTCTGCGTGCTGAATATTCTCTCCCACCGTCTTGCCCGTCACTGTCATGCAATCCAGATGGAGCAGATTCAATTCTGACAGCTCCTTCATCACCGCATAGACACCACCGGCCTCGTTGAGATCCTCCATATAGGTGGGACCCGCCGGTGCCAGATGGCAGAGATTGGGAGTCTTGGCGCTTAATTCATTGGCCAGCTCCGGTTTGAAATCAAAGCCCACCTCATGGGCGATAGCCGGAAGATGGAGCATGCTGTTGGTGGAACAGCCCAAAGCCATATCCACCGTCAGGGCATTGAGAAAGGCCTCCTTGGTCATAATGTCCCGGGGGCGGATATCGCGGCGCAGCATCTCCATCACCTGCATTCCCGCATGTTTAGCCAATTGGAGGCGTTCCGAATAAACCGCCGGAATGGTTCCATTTCCCTTCAGTCCCATACCCAGCACCTCTGTCAGGCAGTTCATACTGTTGGCCGTATACATGCCGGAACAGGAACCGCAGGTGGGACAGGTCTTGCACTCATATTCTTCTACATCCTCTTCCGTCATAAGACCGGCGGCATAGGAACCCACTGCCTCAAACATGGAGGAAAGGCTTCTCTTTCTCCCCTTTACGTGACCGGCCAGCATAGGCCCGCCACTGACAAATACTGTAGGCACATTGATCCTGGCTGCTGCCATCAAAAGTCCCGGCACATTCTTATCACAGTTGGGGATCATCACCAGGGCGTCAAATTGATGGGCCATAGCCATAGCCTCGGTAGAATCCGCAATCAGATCTCTGGTAACCAGAGAATATTTCATACCGATATGTCCCATGGCAATTCCATCGCAGACTGCAATAGCCGGAAATACC
This sequence comes from Coriobacteriaceae bacterium, assembly GCA_963649395.1. GTDB lineage: Bacteria > Bacillota > Clostridia > Lachnospirales > Lachnospiraceae > Scatomonas. The sequence goes on from CAVJHW010000057.1 coordinate 7,146, forward strand.
ACCGGGGTACCTCCTGCCATAGCCACTCCCTGCTTAACAGCAGCCGTGATCTTATCCAGATTCATATGGCCCGGCACAATCTCATTATAGGAATTTACAATTCCGACCAAAGGACGTTCCATCTCCTCCTTGGTCATACCCAAAGCCCGGAAGAGACTCCTGTGGGGAGCCTGCTGCATACCCTTTTTCACTGCATCACTTCTCATCCTTTTTTCCTCCATCTACCCATTACAAGTATCTATGACTGTCAGTCAAGCCACTGCCTCAGTCAAGTCCCAGGTCAATCCCTCTTACAGTCGTGCGGTAACCGCATCTCCCATCTCGGTGGTGGTGACCTTCTTACAGCCCTCGGACCAGATGTCCCCGGTGCGGTAGCCATCCCGCAGCGTTTCCTTTACTGCCTTCTCTATGGCGTCTGCCTCCGCATCCAGATCCAAAGAATAGCGCAGCATCATAGCAGCCGACAGGATGGTGGCAATGGGATTGGCCAGATTCTGACCTGCAATGTCCGGTGCGGAACCATGACTGGGTTCATAGAGACCGAACTTGGTCTCATTGAGGCTGGCAGAAGAAAGCATACCGATGGAACCTGTTACCATACTGGCTTCATCAGACAGAATGTCTCCAAACATATTTTCCGTCAAGATCACATCGAACTGAGCCGGATCCTTCACCAGCTGCATGGCACAATTGTCCACCAGCATATGTTCCAGAGAAACGTCCGGATAATCTGCTGCCACCTCTTCCACAATCGAACGCCACAGACGGGAGGAATCCAATACATTGGCTTTGTCCACACTGGTGACCTTCTTCCGTCTCTTCCTGGCAATATCAAAGCCACGTTTGGCGATCCTGCGAATCTCATCCTCATTATAAGTCAAGGTATCTATCGCCGTCTTCCGGCCATCCACCAGCTCCGTCTTCCTTGCTCCGAAATAGAGACCGCCCGTCAGCTCTCGTACAATGATCATATCAAAACCATCGCCAATGATCTCATCCCGAAGGGGGCAAGCTGCCTTCAGCTCATCATAGAGATAGGCTGGACGCAGATTGGCGAAGAGTCCCATGGCCTTGCGGATCCCCAAAAGTCCGGCCTCCGGACGTTTGGAAGGCTCCAGCTGGTACCAGGGGGAGGTCTTGGCATCTCCGCCGATGGAACCCATCAAAACCGCATGGCAGGTTCTGGCCTCTGCCACGGTCTCCTCCGTCAAAGGAAGACCACAGGCGTCAATGGAGGCTCCTCCCAGCAAAAGCTTTGAATAAGTAAAGGTATGGCCAAACTTCTTACAGACTGCATCCAATACCTTCTGCGCCTCATTCACAATCTCCGGGCCGATGCCGTCCCCATGGATCAAACCTATCTTGAATTCCATCCTTATCTACCTCTTTCTTCCGATTCTTCTGTATTTTTATCCCATGCATCCTCGATACATGAAATGTTCGATTTCTATGATAGCTCAAAACAGGGGGGATTTCAACCTAAAGATTGATGTCCACTTCTTATGCACCCAACGTAAAAAGAGCACTATTTTTTGTGCTCTTCTATCAGACAGTGATGTTGTTTGCTTCTCTTATCGTAACTTATAGCTACCAGCAGAATCTTACCGGTATACTCTTCAATGGATGCAGGGTAATCTCTTTCCCGGATTGACGAAAATCCCCATACGAATTCCTCCTTCCGATTCCCATTGTATCTGAAATGATGGATTTCTGCAACAGAATTGAATACGTGATAGGTAAGGGAATTGCAAATTAAGAGATAGGTTTGGGTGTCAAAACACCCAAACCTATGGTTACACGGATTGTTCCGTGCCTTATTTTCATATCTTATCTTCCGGTCTTAATCTTCAACCTTGGTCACCTTGCTGGCTCTTGCTGCGATTTCCTTCTCCTGGACATCGCCGGGAGCCTGCTCATAGCGGGCGAATTCGTATTCGAAGGTTCCGCTGCCTCCCGTCATGGACCGCAGGGAGGTGGAATATCCGTAGATCTCCAATTCCGGCACATCGGCCTCAATGATGGTATTGCCCTTGTTGTCGGGGTTCATGCCCAGCACACGGCCTCTGCGCTTGTTCAGGTCTCCCATAACATCACCGGTATATTTGTCAGCCACGGTGACCTTCATGTTGACAATGGGCTCCAGAAGAACAGGACCGGCTTCCATGAAGCCCTTCTTGAAAGCCATGATAGTGGCAGTCTTGAAGGCCATTTCCGAGGAGTCTACCGGATGATAGGATCCATCATAAAGGATAGCCTTGACCCCTACTACGGGATAGGCAGCCAGAGGACCGGACTGAACAGACTCCTGAAGTCCCTTTTCCACTGCCGGGAAGTAGTTCTTGGGCACGGCGCCGCCCACTACCTCTTCCTCGAAGATATAGGGGGTCTCCAGCTCATCGGAGGGCTCGAAGCGCATCTTTACATGACCATATTGACCGTGACCACCAGACTGCTTCTTGTATTTGGCTTCTACGTCAGACTTCTTGCGGATGGTCTCCCGGAAGGCAACCTTGGGGGCAGACAGCTCCACCTCTACCTTATATCTCTCCAGCAGCTTGCTGACAATGATATCTATGTGCTGGTCGCCAATTCCGTAGATTAAGCTCTGACGATTGGCCGAATCATTGACCACCTTCATGGTCAGGTCTTCCTGCATCATCCTGGCAAAGGCCTGGGAAATCTTGTCCACATCCGCCTTATTCTTGGGTTTGTAGCGTTTGGAGGTATAGGGCTTGGAGACAGCAATCTTGCCATATACCACCGGATGTGCCTTGGTTGCCAGAGAATCGCCGGTTCTGGCATCCCCCAGCTTGGCGATGGCACCGATGTCCCCCGCATGAAGCTCCGGAACCTCGATGGGCTTGGACCCCTGAAGAATATAGAGCTTGTTCAGCTTCTCCTCCGAATCCTGATCTACATTGTAGAGAATGTCATCATTCTTAATAACACCGGCACATACCTTCACCAGGGAGTATTTGCCCAGGAAGGGATCCACAATGGTCTTGAAAATGAGGGCACTCTTGGCCTTGCGGAAGTCGTAGTCCGCGTCAAATACTTCATTATTATTCTTATCCAGGCCGGCACGTTTTCTCTTGGAGGGATCTGGGAAATATCCTACGATGTCATCCAGCAGGTTGGAAACACCCTGCAGGTTCACCGGTGAACCCATACATACCGGCACCAGGCTTCCATCCCCTACATTGACAGCCAGCGCCGCGGAAATCTCTGTGACAGAGAATTCCTCCCCGCCGAAATAGCGATCCATGAACTCCTCACTGGTCTCCGCCACGGATTCCATCAGGGCTTCCCTGTATTTTGCCAGATACTCCTGGGAATAATCCGGGATCTCGCATTCTTCTTTCTTATCCTTCTCAATATAACGGCGGCCCTTGTTCTTAACGATATTGATATAACCCACGAACTTCTCATTTTCACGAATGGGCATATGGAGGGGGGCGATCCGCTTGCCGTACAGCTCTTCCAGATCCTCTACTACCTTGCGATAGCTGACATTGTCGATATCCATGTCTGTCACGAAGATCATACGGGGCAGGTGGTATCGCTCACACAAATCCCAGGCCTTCTGGGTGCCTACCTGAACCCCTGCCTTGCCAGATACTACGATTACTGCCGCATCCGCCGCCGCTGCAGCCTCCTCGGCCTCTCCCACAAAGTCGAAGAATCCCGGCGTATCCAGCACATTAATCTTCACCTTGCCCCACTCGATGGGAACCAGCGAGGTGGAAATTGAAAACTTGCGCTTTATCTCTTCTTTATCGAAATCGCTGATGGTATTCCCGTCAGTTACCTTGCCCAAGCGGTTGGTGATACCGGAAAGGTATGCCATAGCTTCCACAAGACTGGTCTTTCCTGCGCCGCCATGCCCCAAAAGTACCACGTTTCTGATTCGGTCAGTTCTATAAACTTCCATGCTTTGTTCCTCCCAATCGTAATGATGTATTTCATTTTAAGTCCCGAAGGAGCTTTTGACTGCATCGGCAGTCATGAGGATTTCACCATGGGTATATTTTACTAAATTTGTCGATATTTTTCAAGTATTTTAGAAAACTTATCCAATTTTTCCAACATCCTTTTGACTTTTCTCTCCCTGTCAAGTACAATACAGATGTAGCAGAAATAGGGAAGGATGGAAGATCGATGGAACAGATACGAATCGGCTTTATTGGACTGGGTCTCATAGGCGGCTCCATTGCCCGGGCGCTGCGGAAGTTTCATCCGGATATTCAGCTGCTGGCCTATTCCCACAGGCGAACCACCGTGGAGGAAGCCATGGCTGCCGGTGTCATTGACCTGGCCTGTTCCGCAGATGACCCACAATTTGGCACCTGCGATTATATTTTTCTATGTGCCCCTGTGCAAACTAACATTTCTTATCTCCCCTTTCTGAAGAGGATTAGGAAACCCGGCTGTATCCTTACGGACGTAGGCAGCGTGAAGGGAGAGATGCACAAGGCGGTAGAAGAGGCAGGCCTGTCCCGCTTCTTCATCGGCGGTCATCCCATGGCCGGTTCTGAGAAGACGGGATTTGGCAATTCCACAGATTACCTGCTGGAGAATGCCTACTATGTGGTCACCCCCACCGAAGAGGTGGATCCGGTCTCTGTGGAGGCTTATGTGAAGCTGGTGGATTCTCTGGGGGCTATCCCCCTGGTATTGACCTGGCAGGAGCATGACTATGTGGTAGCCGGTGTCAGCCATCTTCCCCATATTGTGGCCTCCTGCCTGGTCAATGCCCTTGCCCGACTGGATACGAAGCAGGAGCGGATGAAGCTGGTGGCAGCGGGTGGTTTCAAGGATATCACCCGCATCGCCTCCTCCTCCCCGGTCATGTGGCAGCAGATCTGTCTTGCCAACCGGTCCCAGATCTCCCAGGTCCTGGAGACCTACATCCAGCTGCTGGAGCAGGCCAGAGACCTGATTGACCGGGAGGACAGCCAGGGACTCTATGAGATGTTTCAAAGCTCCAAGAATTACAGAGATTCTCTCAGCGATGCCATATCCGGACCTACTCCCCAGCAATATGTCCTGTATTGTGACCTTTATGATGAAGCCGGCGGTATCGCCACCATCACCACCCTGCTGGCCATGAACAATATCAGCATCAAAAATATCGGCATCATCCATAATCGGGAATTCGAAGAGGGAGTGCTGCGCATCGAATTCTATGACTCGGAGGCTTACCGGCACTCCATCACCATTTTGGAAAATAGGAACTATACCCTACATGTCAGGCAGTGAATGTCAAGCAGTGCGTATAGTCCTTTCACAGCTGTCGGAGGAAGATTAACTGTTATGAAGCTATCACCTGCATCTGCCCCTTTGCGGGGAGAATTGACCCTACCGGGGGATAAGTCCATCTCCCACCGTGCCGTTATGTTCGGCTCCCTGGCTCAGGGGACAACAGAGATCACCCATTTTCTGAAAGGGGCTGACTGCCTCTCCACCATTGATTGTTTTCGCAAAATGGGCATTCGAATAGAAGAAAGGGAGGGGCGCCTCCTGGTACATGGGCGCGGGCTTCACGGACTGACTGCACCCACAGAGATCCTGGACTGCGGCAACAGCGGGACGACGACCCGCCTGATCTCCGGCATCCTGGCCGGACAGAGCTTTGCCAGCAGTCTGACGGGAGATGCCTCCATCCAAAAGCGCCCTATGGGACGGATCATCCGACCCTTGCGCCTGATGGGGGCTTCCATCGAAAGCAGCAAGGGAAATGACTGCGCCCCCCTTCAGATCCAGGGACGGCCTCTGAAAGCCATTCATTACCAATCGCCCATTGCCTCCGCCCAGGTGAAATCCTGCATTCTTCTGGCTGGATTGTATGGGGATGGCATCACTCGGGTGACCGAGCCCGCTGTCTCCCGTAATCATACCGAATTGATGCTGAACTATTTCGGTGCAGATATTTCCTGCCGGGATACCACCGTATCCATCGCAGCAGAGCCCTCATTAACGGCCGCTCCGGTGGAGGTCCCCGGGGATATTTCCTCTGCGGCTTATTTCCTGGCTGCAGGTCTGCTGATCCCGGGTTCGGAGCTGCTCTTGCAGGGTGTCGGCATCAATCCCACCCGGGACGGCATTCTGCGGGTCATTGAGGCCATGGGGGGCAAGGTCGAGGTACTGAATCCCCACACCAGCGGAGGGGAAGCTATGGCTGACCTTTTGGTAAAGAGCTCCTCCCTGCATGGAACCCAGATCGAGGGAGATCTCATTCCCACCCTGATCGATGAGATTCCCATCATCGCCGTGTTGGCGGCCTTCGCCGACGGAACCACGGTAATCCGAGATGCAGCGGAGCTGAAGGTCAAGGAATCCAACCGTCTGGATCTGATGGTGAAGAACCTGTCCGCCATGGGAGCTGCTATCGAGGCAACAGAGGACGGCATGATCATTCACGGCGGAAAGCCCCTCCATGGCGCCTGCATAGACAGCCATCTGGACCACCGCATTGCCATGTCCTTCTCCATCGCGGCCCTGGCAGCGGAAGGCGAGACAGAGATACAGGACGCCTCCTGCATCTCCATCTCCTACCCGGAATTCTATACTGACCTAGGCAAAGTACTATGAAAGCCCCGACAAACAGCCGACTTTCATTCGTAATGGAGCGGGACAACGTGCAGCATGGGGTATGATACTTTTCTATTTATGACAAAAGGCAGATTGCAAGATGCGCAAAGCTGTGATAGAATATAACCAAGGAAAGTCATAGAATCAAGGCGGCTACCCTTCGGTCTTTATCGGAGGGTGTAAAAAGCCCTCCAGACACAGGAAAGGAGGGCGGTGCGATGGTTACATATTCTGATTTATTTCAGTTTTGCGTATTAATTGTAGCACTTATTAATCTGTTCCTCCAGCTTTTCAAGAACAGAAAATAGCCGCCAACTATCCGACTAGTTGACGGCCGACACAAAGTGTTAACCCGACACTTCAAAGGGTAGCCGCTTCTGTGGCTTTCCCTTCCTAAATACAATATAACACATAAGAGTAGAGGATGCAAGCGTTTTCCTTTCAAAGTCCAGGACAGCAGCCGACTTTTATTAACTGTGGTGCTGCTTTCAGGCAGCATAGCCATCTTGTTTTTTTCAGTGTAATAGGGAGGGCTCCCATGAATTTTTCTCACGAGATGATCATGCCCAATGAGGACATTCCTTTCAAGATGTTTATCTTTGAGGGACGCAAGGGCAGCTATGTACGAGACAAGCACTGGCATCGGTCTATAGAGATCTTTGCCCTTTTCCAGGGGGAACTGCGCTTTTTCATCAATGATAAGGAGTATCCTCTGGCCTCAGGACAATTTATGCTGGTGAATTCCAATGAGGTGCATTCCATCCAAGCAGCCAAGCCTAATCTGACTCTGGTGATCCAGATTCCCTTGTCCACCTTCTCCGGCTATTATTCCGATGATGAATGTATTTTTTTCTCCCGCAGCTCCCGCAATCAGGATGCGGAAGTAATGGCTCTTCTGAAAGACCTGTATGAGACCTATTCCTCCTGCGGGTTGGGTTATGAATTGAAGGTCATGAGCCAGTTCTATCAACTAATCTACCTTCTGGTAACCCGTTATCGCCGGGAGAATCTGTCCCCCGAGTGGATGCAGGCCAACCGAAACCTGAATCGTATGTCCCGAATTACTTCTTATGTGAAGGAGAACTATGCCCAGAATCTGACCCTGGAGAGCCTGGCTCATACCTTTAGCTACTCTCCCACCTATATTTCCCATATGTTCCAGAAGTACGGCCAGACCACCTTCAAGTCCTATCTGCAGAATCTCCGTCTGGAATATGCCTATCGGCAGCTGGCCAACTCCCGCACTCCCATTGGGGAAATCGCTCTAAACCATGGATTTGCCAACAGCAAATCTTTTTCCCATGCCTTTCTCAAGCGCTATGGCATCCTGCCCAGCGAATTTCGCAAGAACATCTCCAAAA
>CAVJHW010000058.1:0-11861 GCA_963649395.1 Coriobacteriaceae bacterium
GTGCCGCCCTGCTCCAGGTCATTGCCTCCCAGGATGAGAAGGATTCCACCTCTGTGGCACTGGAGGATTATGATTTCCTGTCTGCCCTCAAGGAGGATTGTCAAGGCATGAGGATTGGTATTCCCCGAGAATATTTCGGGGAGGGGCTGTCTGCAGAGGTGCGGGACAAGATCCTGGCTGCCGGGGAGGTATTTCGCCGTCATGGAGCTCTGGTAGAGGAATTTGATCTGGGCATGCTGGAATATGCCATTCCCGCCTATTATGTCATTGCCTCCGCGGAGGCCTCCTCTAACCTGGAGCGCTTTGACGGGGTGAAATACGGCTATCGGGCAGAGGATTACCAAGGCCTTCACGATATGTACAAAAAGAGCCGGTCGGAGGGCTTCGGACCGGAGGTAAAGCGAAGAATCATGCTGGGCTCCTTTGTCCTAAGCTCCGGATATTACGATGCCTACTACTTGAAGGCATTGCGGACAAAGGCCTTGATTAAAAAATCCTTTGACAAGGCTTTTGCAAATTATGACATGATCCTGGCTCCGGCAGCTCCCACTACGGCTCCCCGTCTGGGAGAGTCCTTAAGTGATCCCCTTCAGATGTACTTGGGTGACATTTACACGGTATCCGTGAACCTGGCAGGACTGCCGGGGATCAGCCTTCCCTGTGGGGAGGATTCTGCCGGTCTTCCTATAGGCATGCAGCTTATCGGGGATTGCTTCAGTGAGAAGAAGCTGCTGCAAGCAGCTTATACCTACGAATGTAAGAGAAGGGAGGAGGCATAATGGCAAAGGAATACGAGACCGTCATTGGCCTGGAGGTTCATGTGGAGCTGGCCACTAAGACCAAGATTTTCTGTGGCTGTTCTACCGCGTTCGGCGGGGCCCCCAATACCCATACCTGTCCGGTCTGTACCGGAATGCCAGGTTCCCTTCCGGTATTGAATAAGCAGGTGGTGGAATATGCCCTGGCTGTCGGCCTGGCAGCCAATTGTCAGATCCACCAACATTGCAAATTCGACCGCAAGAATTATTTCTATCCGGATAATCCCCAGAATTACCAGATTTCCCAGCTCTATCTGCCCATCTGTCACGATGGATGGATTGAGATTGAGACCGATGCAGGCAGGAAGAAGGTTCGCATTCACGAAATCCACATGGAGGAGGATGCCGGCAAGCTGGTTCACGATGATTGGGAGGATTGCTCCCTGGTGGATTATAACCGCAGTGGTGTTCCCCTGATCGAGATTGTATCAGAGCCGGATATGCGTAGTGCAGAGGAGGTAATTGCCTATCTGGAGCGGCTGCGCATGATCGCCCAATATGTGGGAGCTTCCGACTGCAAGCTGCAGGAGGGCTCCATGCGGGCGGATGTCAATCTGTCTGTCCGGGAAAAGGGCAGCCAGACCTTGGGCACCCGAACCGAGATGAAAAACCTGAATTCCTTCAAAGCCATCGCACATGCCATAGAAGGAGAGCGCACCCGCCAGATAGATCTGCTGGAGAGCGGCAAGCCGGTCATCCAGGAGACCAGGCGCTGGGATGATAACAAGGAATCCTCCTATGCCATGCGTTCTAAGGAGGATGCTCAGGATTATCGCTATTTCCCGGATCCCGACCTTCCTCCCGTATTCATCAGCGACCAATGGCTGGAGGAGATCCGCCATTCTCTTCCGGAACTCCAGCCGGAGAAAGAGGCTCGCTATGTGGAAGAGTTCGGTCTTCCGGCCTATGACGCCTCCATTCTTACGGGAACCAAACGGCTGGCAGATATTTTCGAGGCCACCGTGGCTCTGGGAGCCAGCCCCAAGAAGGCTTCCAATTGGCTGATGGTGGAGACCCTGCGTCTGCTGCGGGAGCATGGGGAAGAGGCAGACCAGCTTCGCTTCTCTCCGGAACACCTAGCCAGGCTGATTGCCCTGACGGAGGAGGGCGCCATCAACAGTACCGTGGCCAAGGAGGTTTTTGAACAGATCTTCCTGGAGGATGTGGATCCGGAAGCCTATGTAGAAGAACACGGCCTCAAAACCGTCAACGATGCGGGAGCCCTGGAGGCAGTGGTTCAGAAGGTTCTGACCAACAACCCCAAGGTGGTGGAAGAGTACAAGGGCGGCAAGGAGAAGGTTCTGGGCTTCCTGGTAGGCCAGGTGATGAAAGAGATGAAGGGAAAGGCCAATCCAGCCATGGCAGGAGACCTTTTAAAGCAAAAGATGTCAAAGGAATAAGGAGATAGAAGCATCATGGATAAGATAAGTATGAAAACACCTCTGGTGGAGATGGACGGGGACGAAATGACCCGAATCCTGTGGCAGATCATCAAGGAGGAGCTTCTGACTCCCTTTATTGACCTGAATACGGAATATTATGACCTGGGCTTGCAGCACAGAGATGAGACTGCCGACCAGGTTACCTTGGATGCGGCCAATGCTACCAAGAAGTATGGGGTTGCTGTAAAATGTGCCACCATTACCCCCAATGCAGCCCGCATGCCGGAATATCACCTGCATGAGATGTGGAAGAGCCCCAACGGCACCATCCGTGCCGCCCTGGACGGAACTGTTTTCCGTGCCCCCATCGTAGTAAAGGGGATTGAGCCCTGTGTCAAGAACTGGAAGAAGCCCATCACCATTGCCCGTCACGCCTATGGCGATGTCTACCGCAATGTAGAAATGCAGATTCCCGCTGCCGGAAGTGTCAAACTGGTCTATACACCCGCAGACGGGGGAGAGACCCAGGAGCTGGTGGTGCATGACTTCAAGGGAAGCGGTGTGGTGCAGGGCCAGCATAACCTGGATGATTCCATTCAAAGCTTTGCCAAATCCTGTTTTGAATATGCCCTGGATACCAAGCAAGATCTCTGGTTTGCCACCAAGGACACGATTTCCAAGAAATACGACCACCGTTTCAAGGATATCTTCGCGGAAATTTACGAAAAAGATTACAAGGACCGCTTCGAGGCGGCAGGCATTACCTACTTCTATACCCTCATTGATGACGCAGTGGCCCGAATCATGAAGGCAGAGGGGGGCTTTATCTGGGCTTGCAAGAACTATGACGGCGATGTGATGAGTGATATGGTCTCCTCTGCCTTTGGTTCTCTGGCTATGATGACCTCTGTGCTGGTTTCTCCTCATGGCTATTATGAGTATGAGGCTGCCCATGGCACAGTCCAGCGCCATTATTACAAGCATCTGAAGGGCGAGGAGACCTCCACCAATTCCGTAGCCACCATCTTCGCCTGGACCGGCGCCCTCCGCAAGAGGGGAGAGCTGGACGGCAGCAAGGAATTGCAAACCTTTGCCGACAAGCTGGAGCAGGCTACCATTGCCACCATCGAGTCCGGCAAGATGACCAAGGACCTGGCTTTGATCACCAGCCTGGAGAACCCGGTAGTTCTCAACAGCAGGGACTTTATTCTTGCCATCCGTCAGCAGCTGGAGCAGATGCTGTAAGTCCATCGCAGCTGGCTTTCCTTCGTGGTGAGCGAAAGGGCGTGCAGCAGGGGGGTACTTTGTCAGGGAAGCATAAAGGAGGCGGTTTGTTTTACCGCCTCCTCTATGCTTCTTCTCTTTTGCTCTTCCATTTTCTTCCTGCTTGGCAGCTGTTCTCCGGTAGCCTGACCCGGCTGGTAGTGTGCTGACACGTTATTCTGCCAGTTCCTCCCATTGCTCGTAGAGCTCCTCCAGCTCCTGGGTCAATGCGGTCTTCTCCTTGGAAAGCTCCTGACAGCGGGGCAGGTTCAGCCCTGTTTCCGGCAGGTTGAATTCCTCATCAATTTCCTTGTCCCGGGCTTCCAGCTGGGCAATCCTTGTCTCTACCTTTTTCAGCTCATTTTCCTTCTTTCTCAGTCTGGCCTGCTCTTCCTTCTGCGCCTTCCAATCCAGTTGAGCCGCGGAAACCGGTTCCTGTGTCGAAATTTGCGCCCCTGCCACCGTCTCAAGGGGGCTGATTTCCGCCTTTTTCTCCAGGTAATAGTCATAATTGCCGATATAGTTGACAAAACGGTTGCCCGTCAGATCCAGGATTCGGGTGGCAGTCCGGTTAATAAAATATCGATCGTGACTGACATACAGGACTGTCCCGGTATATTCCCGCAAAGCCTCCTCAAGGATTTCCTTGGAAACGATATCCAGGTGGTTGGTAGGCTCGTCCAAAATCAAAAAATTAGCTTCCGACAGCATCAGCTTGGCCAGGGAGACCCGGCCTCTTTCCCCGCCGCTTAAGGTACGAATAGGCTGGAAAACCTCATCCCCAATGAAAAGGAAGGAAGCCAATACATTGCGGATCTGGGTCTGTGTCATAGTAGGATAGGTGTCAGAGATTTCCTCGAAGACCGTCTTGTCCATATGGAGAACCTGATGTTCCTGGTCGTAATAGCCAATATGAACCTTGGCTCCCAGGGAAATTTTTCCCTGGTCACAGGTTTCCAAACCGGTAATCATCTTCAGCAGGGTGGTTTTACCGGTACCGTTACTGCCAATGACCGCCACCCTTTCCCCCCGGTGGATCTCGAAGCTCTGATTCTCGAAGAGGGGACAGCCGGGGAAGGATTTGGACAGGTCAGTCACGGCCAAGACATCATTGCCGCTGACAATGCGGGGCGTCAGGTGAATCCGCATATCCGCCTGGGGAATGACCGGCTTATCCAGAACCTCCATCTTGTCCAGCAGCTTGACCCTGCTTTCTGCCCTTTTGATGGACTTCTCCCGGTTAAAGGATCGAAGCTTGGCAATGACCTCCTCCTGGTGGCGGATTTCCTGCTGCTGATTCATGTAGGCATTATATTGCGCCCGGCGAATCACCGCCTTCTTCTCGCTATAGGAGGTATAATTACCCGGAAATACCATGGATTTTCCCTGCTCCAGCTCAATGACTTTGGTCACCGTCCGATCCAGAAAATACCGATCATGGGATACGATCAGCACTGCCCCCGGATAATTCAGCAGGTAGGTCTCCAGCCAGCCGGTGGAGTCCATATCCAAATGGTTGGTGGGCTCATCCAGCAGGAGAATATCCGGCTTGGCCAGGAGGAGACGCCCCAGAGCTACCCGGGTTTTCTGACCACCGGACAGGGTAGACAGGGGGCGTTGGAAGTCCTCCTCAGCAAATCCCAGTCCCTTCAGAACTCCCACCACCTCGCTGCGACAGGCATATCCATTCTCCAGCTCAAAGGTATGAGTCAGCTTCGTATAAGAGAGCATGAGCTTCTCCAGCTCCTCCCCGGAAGCCGCCTGCATCTGAGTTTCCAGCAGCCGCATCCGGGTCTCCATAGCCAAGATCTCCTGCTTGGCCTCCAATACCTCATCGTATATTGTTTTGCCCCCGGAAATATCCTGATGCTGAGCCAGGTAACCCAGAGTCTTCCCTCTGGCCAGGATGACCTGACCGGAATCAGCCGTCATCTCTCCGGTAATAATCTTCAAAAGGGTAGTTTTCCCTGCCCCGTTCATGCCGATCAGAGCCGCCTTTTCCTGCTCCTCTATATGAAAAGAAATGTCATGAAGGATCTCTGTAGTTGCAAAGGATTTATAGATATTTTGACAAGCAAGTATCATGGTTTACCTCCCATTTATTAACCAAAGGTTTGGGTGTTTTGACACCCAAACCATTATTACAGAAAATAAGAAATTACACAAGGGCCTGCCTTGCAATTGTACTTTTATTCATAATTGCAAATAAATCTTTGACAATCTTATGACAATCATATATACTAGAAAAAGAGACATGGATTTGGGGCCTGGACAGGAGGAATTGAGCATTGGGCGCAAAAGGTATTTCAGAGGCCGTGATCAAACGTCTTCCCAGATATTATCGTTATCTTGGTGAATTGCTGGAAGACGGGGTGGAAAGGATTTCATCCGGAGAATTAAGCAAGCGCATGAAGGTTACTGCCTCACAGATCAGGCAGGATTTGAATAATTTTGGTGGTTTTGGACAGCAGGGTTATGGATATAATGTGAACTATCTGCATACAGAGATCGGAAAGATTCTTGGTCTGGATACCGTACATAATATGATCATCATAGGTGCAGGACATTTAGGGCAGGCTTTGGCCAATTATGCTTCCTTTGAGCGTACCGGCTTTCGGACAGTAGCCTTATTTGACGTGAATCCGGCCCTCAAGGGTTTGACCGTGAGAGGAATTCCTATTTTAATGACAGAGGAGCTGCCTGAATTTATCAAGAAGAATAAGGTAGAGATTGCGACTCTGACCCTGCCTAAGTTGAAAGCCATGGAGATGGCACATCTGCTGGTACAGTGTGGCATTCGGGCCATCTGGAATTTTGCTCATACAGACTTGAATCTGCTTCTCCCGGAGGATGTGATCGTGGAAAATGTTCATCTGTCGGAGAGCTTGATGCGTCTTTCCTACAATCTTACCAGCTACGAGGAGAACCACCCCCAGCGATAAGGTAGGCAGACGGAGCCGCCGTAAGGCAGCATGAGAGTTGCATACAGATAAAGCGCATGCAGAGGCAGAACAAGGGTTCTGCCTCTCTTGTTCAGGAAGGGGGACAGCTATGAAGAGAATACTTACCGCTGAGCAGATGCGGCAGGCCGACCGTAATGCTATGGAGCAGGGGCTTCCCTCTCTGGTTCTGATGGAGCGGGCAGCCATGGCTGTTGCAGAGGAGCTCCTATCCTCCGGCTACGACCTGAGTCGAGTCTGCGTAGTCTGCGGCACAGGCAACAATGCCGGGGACGGAGTGGCAATAGCTAGGATATTACAGGATTATGGCTATCATCCAACCATTTACCCAGCCGGGGATCCGGCCAAATACAGTACGCAGATGGCCTGCCAGATGGAAGTGGCGAGGAAGCGGGGGATTCCCTGCCTGGAGACCTTTGTGCCCTCATCCTACAGCCTGATTGTAGATGCCCTCTTCGGCATTGGCCTTCATCGGCCTGTGACCGGAGCTTATGCAGACTTGATACAAGCCATCAATGACAGCAATAGTAAGGTGGTGTCCGTGGATATTCCCTCCGGGATTCATACGGATACAGGGCAGATTCTGGGCAAGGCCATTCAGGCGGATCTGACCGTCACCTTTGCCCGGGGAAAGCCAGGCCTTTATCTCTTCCCCGGAGCCGCCTGCGCCGGTCGGGTTATTGTCCGGGAGATTAGTATCCCTGTAGATGATTTTCCCCGGGAGGAGAGTGGTTTGTGGACTCTGGAGCTGGAGGATCTGAAGCGAATCCCTCCCCGGGATGAAGCAGGCAACAAGGGAAGCTTTGGAAAATTATTGGTGATTGCCGGTTCGGACCAGATCTGCGGGGCCGCCTATCTGGCAGCCCGGGCAGCCTTGATGACCGGCCTTGGCATGGTTAAGATCTATACCTCGGCGGTGAATCGGACTCCCCTGGCCACCCTTCTTCCGGAGGCTTTGTTGTCCGTCTATCAGGAGGAGGACTGGAATCCCCGGGATCTGGACCAGGAGCTGGCCTGGGCAGATGGGGTATTGATCGGTCCGGGCATGGGCCAGTCAGAATTTTCCTCCAGGCTTTTAGAGCATTTTCTTGCCAGGAATCACCTGCCCTGCCTCATGGATGCGGATGCACTCAATCTGTTGGCTCTGAACAAGGATTGGTGGGAAAGGGTGGCTTTTCCCTGTATCATTACTCCCCACATGGGGGAAATGAGTCGACTTACAGGCAAGAGCGTAGATCAGATTAAGGAGAATCCCCTTGGGGAGGCGTCCTCCTTTGCCAGGCTTCATCAAGTCACCTGTGTGCTGAAGGATGCAAGGACTATTATTGCCCTGCCAAAGGGAGCATGTTTTCTCAACCTCAGCGGCAACAGCAGTCTGGCTACAGCAGGCAGCGGAGACGTGCTTGCAGGCATATGCGCCGGTTTCATGCTGCAATATCCCCATTTATCGGTCCCTCCGGCGGCATTGGCCACCTATGTGCACGGACGGTGCGGGGAGCTGGCAGGAGAGAGGAAGTCCAAAAGTGCAGCGGTTGCCGGAGATATTTTGGAGGCTCTTCCTGCCTATCTCTAGTGTGCTTTTCGTCGGATTCATAGAACCGCATCCCCACGGTTTCGGGTGCCATTCTTGACGAATAGCGGAATTGATGCTATATTTCAGACATTACATAATATAGAAAGAGGATAACAGATGTCAGGACATTCAAAATTTGCTAATATCAAGCATAAGAAAGAGAAGAACGATGCCAAGAAGGGAAAGATCTTTACCATCATAGGACGTGAGATCGTAATTGCGGTCAAGGAGGGCGGACCGGATCCGGCCAACAACAGCAAGCTGCGGGATGTCATTGCCAAGGCCAAGGCCAACAATATGCCCAATGATACCATAGACAGGGGAATCAAGAAGGCGGCCGGAGATGCCAATGCAGACAGCTACGAGCGAATCACCTATGAAGGATATGGACCCAATGGCATTGCAATCATTGTAGAAACCCTGACAGATAATAAGAACCGAACTGCAGCCGATGTACGCAGCGCCTTTACCAAGGGACAGGGTAGCATCGGAACACCGGGCTGTGTCTCCTTTATGTTTGACAAGAAGGGGCAGATTATTATAGCCAAAGAAGATTGCGATATGGATGCCGACGATCTGATGATGCTGGCTCTGGATGCAGGGGCAGACGATTTCTCAGAGGAAGAGGATTGTTTCGAGATCTATACGGATCCCGATGAATTTTCCAAGGTTCGTGAAGCTCTGGAGAAGGAAGGAATCGTCATGACCGAGGCGGACGTTACCATGATTCCCCAGACCTACGTGGCCCTGGAAGATGAGACAGCTATGAAGAATCTTCAAAGAACCCTGGATCTGCTGGATGACAATGATGATGTCCAGTATGTCTATACTAACTTGGAGGAATAAGTCGGCACTGCTTTTTGGATGGGGACGTATTGATATGTCAATTATACAGGCTATGATTTTAGGGGCTGTGCAGGGGATAACGGAATTCTTTCCGGTTAGCAGCTCCGGTAATCTGGCATTGGTCAGCAACATGATGGGGATAGGAAGTGAAGCAAGTCTCTTATTTGTGATCATGCTTCATTTGGGTACACTGCTGGCAGTGACTGTGGTTTTTTTGCCTGATATTATAAGACTGGTGGCTGAATGGATTCATATCCTTCGTGATGTCTGTTATAATCTTAGACTCTTACTCAGCAAGGGGGCTTCCCACCAACCTCCGCCCTACCGGAAGCTGGTATCCGGCAATTATAGGAAGTTTTCTCTTATGCTGATGCTTACCATGATACCTACTGTGATCATAGGATATCTGATTTGCCCCTTGGCTGAGGCAGTCACAGGCAATCTTCTGGCTTCCGGCATGGGACTTCTGGTCACGGCACTCTTGCTGCTGGTTTCCTCCTTTATGCCCGGATCCGGCAAGGATCCTCGAAAGGCCAGATATACGGACGCTCTCCTGATCGGTGCTTTTCAGGGTTTTTCAGGATTTCCCGGCATCTCCAGACTGGGGATGACAATTTCCTCCTCTTATTTGAGCGGATTCTCCAGAAAGTTTGTGATAAAATACTCCTTTGTCCTGTGTGTTCCGGCTATTTTGGGAGCTATCATCCTGGAGGGAAGCCGGGTACATCGACAGGCAGGATCCTTTTCTATCACCCTGGCCCCCTGCCTGGCAGGTATGGCTACAGCAGCTGTGGTTGGTTTCTTCGTGATTCGATTGGCAATCCGTCTGATCTCTAAGAGGGGAAATCGGATATTTGCCGCATATTGCATGATCATTGGAATTATATCGGCTGTGGAATATCTCCGCTAAAAGGGGAGCTGCAGCCTTCAAAATCAATAAAGGAGAGAGGGCAATGGCACAGGCAAATAAAAGAAAGGCCAGGAAGAAACCCGCCGGAAAGCAAAAGTCGCCGGGGAACAGTCGACTGAGGGCGGAGATCCTCCTGCTCCTGGTGCTGGCTCTGTCTCTTCTCCTCCTTCTGGGTAATTTTGGCCTGGCGGGAGTGGTTGGTCAGGTTTTTAGCAACTTTTTCTTTGGCCTCTTTGGCCTGCCTGCTTATCTTTTTCCGATTCTCTTATTTCTTACCTGTGCTTTTTTTATATCCAATGGCAAAAATTCTCTTGTCATCCGCAAAACGGTGGGAGCTGGGGGCGTCTTTTTGTTTGCCTGCGCCTTTATGCAGCTTTTGACAGTGGGTTATGAGAAAGGGGTAGGCTGGCTGGACTATTTCAAGGACAGCTCCTATGACCGGCTGGGAGGCGGTCTGGTGGGGGGCTTGCTGGTGAAGCTCCTGGGAGGAGCCTTCGGTTCTGCGGGAGCCTATGTCATTATCATTATATCCCTGATTATATTTGCCATCATCATGACCCAAAAGCCCCTCTTATCCGCTCTGCGGGAGGAGAGCACCAAGGTCTATCATTCGGCCAAGGATCGCCGCAGAGCCTCCTTGCAAAAGCAAAGAGAGACCAAAACCTCCAACCGCAAGTCTTCTGGCAAGTCCTCAGGTGGGAAGCTCCTGCCGGAGGATCTGTTGACAGAGGAGAACCAGCAATTGGTTCTGCCCCTGGAGGAGATGGAAGGAGGCAGGGAAGAAATTGACGCTGGCAAGAAACGGAAGAAGCAGACCAAATCAGAGACTGTTTCTGAGAATCTCATCCGGGAGCACCGCGAGAATCCCCCCTCCCCCAGAGAAGCGATAGGGGAGAAGGTCCAGGATATTCAAAATGAGACTGCAGACCAGTCTGCTTGGCCCCGGGCGGGCAAGGAAGGTTCTTCCTATTGCTTTCCCCCCTTATCCTTGCTGAAGAAGCCTTCTGGCAAGGACAGTGGAGATTCCAGGGGGCATTTACGGGAGACGGCGGCCAAGCTGCAGCAGACCCTCCATAATTTTGGCGTCAATGTCACGGTAACCGATGTCAGCTGTGGCCCTACCGTAACCCGCTATGAGATCCAGCCGGAGCAGGGGGTTAAGGTGAGCCGTATTGTGAGCCTTACCGATGACATTAAGTTAAATCTGGCAGCCGAGGATATCCGCATCGAAGCACCGATTCCAGGCAAGGCCGCTGTGGGGATCGAGGTTCCCAACAAAACCAACAGCGCCGTCATGCTGCGGGAGCTGCTGGAATCCCAAGAATTCATCCGGCATCCTTCTAACCTGGCCTTTGCGGTAGGAAAGGATATCGGGGGAAAGCCGGTGGTGACGGATATCGCCAAGATGCCCCATCTCTTAATCGCGGGAGCTACCGGGTCCGGCAAGTCTGTTTGCATCAATACCCTGATCATCAGTCTTCTGTACAAGGCTACACCGGAAGAGGTAAAGCTCATCATGATTGATCCCAAGGTGGTGGAGCTGTCGGTCTATAATGGGATTCCCCACCTCTATATTCCGGTGGTCACAGATCCCAAGAAGGCGGCCGGTGCCCTCCATTGGGCAGTCTCAGAGATGACAGACCGGTATAATAAGTTTGCAGAATTCAATGTGCGGGATCTGGAGGGGTATAACAGCCGGATCCAGGAGATGACCGGGGTAGAAGAGGAGAAGAAGCCTCAAAAGCTGCCCCAGATCGTCATTATCGTAGATGAGTTAGCGGATCTGATGATGGTAGCTCCGGGAGAGGTGGAGGATGCCATCTGCCGCCTGGCTCAGCTGGCTCGGGCAGCAGGCATCCATCTGATCCTTGCAACCCAGCGCCCTTCTGTAAATGTAATTACAGGCCTTATCAAGGCTAATATGCCCTCCCGGATCGCCCTGTCCGTCACCTCCGGGGTGGATTCCCGAACCATATTGGATATGAACGGGGCAGAGAAGCTTCTGGGCAAGGGCGATATGTTATTCTATCCTCAGAATTATCAAAAACCGGCACGAGTGCAAGGGGCTTTCGTGTCCGATGATGAGATCGTGAAGATCGTAGAATTCCT